>NZ_PDOF01000003.1:0-358431 GCF_003226345.1 Alteribacter lacisalsi
CGTGTTACTCACCCGTCCGCCGCTGACGTCAGGGGAGCAAGCTCCCCATCAGTCCGCTCGACTTGCATGTATTAGGCACGCCGCCAGCGTTCGTCCTGAGCCAGGATCAAACTCTCCGTAGAAAGTTCGATGTCACTGACATCAAAAATAAAAATTTATTGACGGGATATCTTAAAATATCCCACGTTTCGCTTGGCTTTTTGTTTAGTTTTCAAAGGTCAATACCTCTGTCTCAACCGCTGTCTCTCTTGCGGCGACAAGTAATAATATACCACGATAGCAACATGATTGCAATTACTTTTTCAAAAAAAAGTTTTAATTTGCTGCTCCGTGTTTTTTCGTGTCCTTTCTTGCCGGACTCGATTTATTATAAGTGGTTTCCCTTCCCCGGTCAAGGTTAATTTCCAGAGAAATTATAAATCGAACAAAACACTCCCCTGCCACGGTCCAAGGACCGTCTCAGGGGAGCATAGACAAAAGATATTAATTTACCTTTTCCCCGATCCTTTCAGAGAAAACAAAGGTCATAATGAAAAATAAAATAAAGCTCACAACAAGAACTGTACCGCCCACTATATAATAGATGAGAGCAAATACGGCGAGCGGCCCTTCATTTATCATCCGTTCCCAGTACATCCCCGTAGGAAGCGTAATGCTTCCTATAATTGCTGTCCAAACCTGCACGGCCGCAAGCTTTGATCTCCGCGGTATATCAAACAGGCGATAAAATACTGCAAACGCAAATAAAGACAGCCAGCCTACAACCAGAATATGCGCATGAAGAGGCTGAAGGGAATATCCCCCCGAACCTGCCATATGAGAACCAATGAATGCTCCAATAAGAGCAAACAAAGCCGAAAATCTGAGTAACGTCTTCGTTCTATCCATAATATATCACCCCGCTATTGATCATACATACTCCATCACGTCCCACTTTATCACATCCCGGATAATAAACGCCCTTAAAACCTTTGCGATTATATGAACATTCTATTCCTTATGGGTATTGTTTACCTGATCCAAAAAAATGTTGACAATAATCCGAAAGCAGCGGTAATCTAATGTTAACCACATCGCGTTTGTGGTGGACATAAGGAGATTACATAGATAAGCGAGGTGTGAGTAAATGACTACTCAAAAATCCAGGACCAGACTCACCGCAAGAGACATTACAAAAGCGGCCATGTTCATTGCTCTGATGGCAGCCGGAGCCAACGCAACGGCATTTATAACCATTGGAACAGTCCCTATGACGTTTCAGGCATTTGTAGCAATCCTGGCCGGTATTCTGCTCGGCAGCAGACTAGGGGCCTTCTCCATGACAGGCTACGCCGTACTCGGCCTGATCGGTGCCCCTGTATTTGCCCAGTTTACCGGTACCGCCGTCGTCGTGTCCCCAACCTTCGGATTTGTTCTTTCTTATATTCTAATGGCTTTCGTTTCCGGACTTATTATTGAAAAATCCAGCAGAAAACCAGGAGCATACATGACAGCTTCTTTTACTGCCATTGCCATATGCTATGTGTTCGGTTACACGTATTTTTATTTCTTCTTTTCTCTTTCGGCCGGCAGTACTCTCTCGGCAGCCAGTTACTTCGCAATATTAGCCACGTGGCTCCCTTTCATTATTAAGGATCTGATCATGTCTGCTGTAGCAGCAGCCATTGCTCCGCGAATCGACCGCGCCGTGAATCCCCGCTCAAGGGGCCGGCGTCCGTCTACTGCAGCCTGATAAATTCGGCTTCTCCCATAAGCACACATAATATAGAGAGAAAGAAAAAGAGCTCCTTCCAATAAGGAGCTCTTTTTCATGTGTTTTTTTCCAGCCTGTACTATTTACCTTTACAGTATGACTGCTGCAAACCAGCCAAATACAATCAGAGGAATATTAAAGTGCAAAAATGTAGGTACACAAGTATCCCAGATGTGGTGGTGCTGGCCGTCTGCATTCAGCCCCGCCGTAGGACCAAGCGTACTGTCAGATGCTGGAGAACCTGCGTCTCCCAGCGCTCCGGCTGTACCAATCAGGGCGATTGTTGCCATTGGACTAAACCCTACGGCTGCCGCAAGCGGTACAAAGATAGCAGCAATTATAGGGATGGTAGCAAATGAGGAGCCAATTCCCATCGTTATAAATAACCCTGTAATAAGCATCAGGAGAGCCGCCAGTGCCTGACTGTCACCTACCCAGCCGGATACGGTATCTACGAGGGAATCAACATGTCCGGATTCTCTGATTACTTCAGCAAATCCACCAGCCGTTATCATCACAAAAGCGATAAATGCCAGCATTTTCATACCGTCTGTCATGAGGCCTTCGGACTCCTGCAGTGACAGTTTGTCTGTGAGATGAAGAGCTGCAAAATATACATAGAGAACAAGGAGACCAAGCAGCGCACTGAAGATCATGGATTCGCTAATCACCTGCGTGACCAGTGTGATGATTATGGCTCCAATCCCTACACTGATTGACAGTGGTGTATAGGATGTTTTCGTTTCCTCGTCCGATTCACGGATTGAACGGTCTTCGTAATTCCTTGGCTTTCTGTAGGATACAAAGAGTGCAAAGAGAAGACCAAGCAGCATACCTGCTACAGGGAGGAGCATCGCCTGTGGAATCATCGACATCTCTACTGACATGCCGCTGTCCTGCATATTGTCAAATACGATCCCGTGAAAAATAAGTCCGTATCCTGCAGGAATAAGAATATACGGTGCCTTCAGGCCAAAAGTAAGTGCCGTCGCTGCCCCGCGCCTGTCGAGAGCAAGTTTGTTAAAAATCTTTAATAGCGGCGGGATAAGCAGCGGAATAAACGCAATGTGAACCATGACCACGTTTTGTGACATGCAGGATACGATTACAATAATGAAAAGAAGCAGCGCTTTTGAGTAGCTCTTCCGCTTTGATTCTCCTTCACTGCCCACAATTTTAATCGCCCATTTAATTAACAAATCCGGTAAACCGGTGTAATTAATCGCCACAGCAAACGCACCGAGCATCGCATAACTTAAGGCTACTGTAGCATTCGTGCCCAAACCTGATGTGAATATATCCATGGTTTCCATCACAGTAAAGCCGGCTGTAAGGCCGCCTGCCAATGCACCTGCGATGAGAGCGACCACAACGTGGATCCGCATAAGACTAAGTAAGATCATGACGAGTACAGCAATAATAACAGCGTTCATATCCCCGAAACTCCTTTATCGCTTTATTTCGATAAATCAATAACGCATGAAAACATGACTTACTTTATCATCAGCCCGCCGTTATTGTCAACGGTAGTTTTCCTGTCTTTCTGCAGAAAAAAGCCCCGGCTGCGTCCATTAAGTGAACGTCCGGGGGCTTTCTGTCATTTAGTTTCCAGATTCTGCCTCTGCTTCTTCAATTTCTTCAAGCAGCTGATCAAGAATCGCAGCACCATCTTCTCCTACATCATCACGGAAGAAGTCCTGCATTGGTTCTGCAAGCTCACGGAATGCATCCCGCTCTTCTTCTGAAAGAGTGTAAATCTCGGTAGGATTGTCTTCGTCCTCTTCAATAGCCGTAAGCAGGTCTTCATTCATCTCGAGCTGCATTTCGTGGGCAATCGGGCGCATTTCATCCACCACTTCGTCCACCGCTTCACGGAGATCATCCGGAAGGCTGTTATAAAAGTCCGTGTTGACCGTTGTCATTGCCACGTAAATGTTGTGGTCGGAAATGGTCATGTGATCTTGTACTTCATGGAAGTTTGCATCTTCAATGAAGAAGATCGGGTTTTCCTGCCCGTCAATGTTACCCAGCTGAAGACTTGTGTAAAGCTCTTCCCAGCTCAGCGGTGTCGGGTCAGCTCCGTACTGCTCATAGGAAGTCTGGATAAGAGTGGATTCCTGCGTTCTCATCTGAAAGTTTTCAAAGTCTGCAGGCTCCCTGAGAGGCGAGTTGCCTGTCCATTGCATGCCTCCTTCAGACCAGTAAGCAAGCGGTTTTACATTGTATTCTTCGTACTTTTCAGACAGACCTTCATTCAGCGCCTCGCTCTCGTTCAGCACCTGGTAGTTCACGTCTTCATCATCAGAGAACAGAAACTGAAGTGCAAAAAGCTGCCCTTCCTGTACCGTCGTTCCTGTAAACCCTGGTGATACGATGGCAAATTCCACGTTTCCGTTCTGAATTTCCTGAAACTGATTCACTTCACTTCCAAGAGCTCCGAATTCAAATACATCCGTCGTAATACGGCCATCGGTTTTTTCCTCAAGGCGGTCAGCAAACTCCTGAGCGTACTCATACTGCAGCTGCCCTTCCAGTTCTTCGGTCAGAAATCGGACTTCATATGTTTCATCTCCATTCCCCTCTCCCCCGGCTTCACCATTTGTGCCTTCATCATCTCCGCCGCAGGCAGCAAGAACAAGCGCCGCAGATATTGCTGTTCCCGTAAGCAGTCCCATTTGTTTAAACATGTGTAAATAACCCCCAATTAGTATTTAAGAATTTATTGAAACCCTCTGAACCTAAAACAGGTTAGGAAGGAAAAGCGAAATTTCCTCAAACAGAATAATGAGCAGCCCTACAAATAGAAGGATCGCAATGTAGGGCGGCGTCCCCCTGATCACGTCAAGATAGGACTTGTTGAATACCGCACTGGCTGTAAAGATATCCACCCCGAATGGCGGTGTCGCTGACCCGAGCGCAGCCTGATACGTGATAACCACCCCGAGATGAACCGGGTCGATACCCGCCGCGATGGCAGGCTGCCAAAAGATCGGCGTCAAAATAAGAATGACCACGATCGGATCCACAAACATACATCCTACAAAGAAAAACAGGGCGATAATCAGAAGAACGTAAAGAGCAGTCGGATCTGTTCCCAAAACAGCTTCAGAGAGCATTTGAGGGATCCGGGCGGTGGCAATGACGTAGGAAAACACCTGCCCGCCGGCTACAAGAACAAACACAGCTGATGTCACAAGTCCCGTGGAAAGCGCAATGTCCGGAATCTGCCTGATTTTTACCGACCGATAAATCAGAACTTCAAGGACGAGTGCATATAAAACGGATATACCTGCTGCCTCAGTGGGTGTAAAATAACCGGAATAGATCCCGCCCACAATAATAACCGGGAAACCAAGCGGCAGAACAGCTCGCCAGGTCAGCTGCAGACGCTCGCCCCATGGCACTTTGTCAACTTTCGGAATGTTATACACCTTTGCGTGAATGAATGCATACAGAGCAAAAAAGACGAATACAAGAAGCCCCGGTAGAATGCCTGCAACGAACAGATCACCGGTTGAGGTTCCTGTGACGTGGGCGTAAATAATCATACCGATACTCGGCGGGATGAGCAGGGCAATGTCACTGGCGTTAATAATCAGTGCAATAGCACTTGAATCTTTATATCCAACCTGACGCAGCCGTTCCCGCATAGGCGTACCAATGGCCACAACCGTTGCCTGTGTGGAACCCGATACAGACCCGAAAAGTGTGCATGCCGCCGCAGTAGTAATCGCGTACCCGCCCCGCAGATGACCGACAAAGGCACCAACGAAATCGAGTAGACGTCTTGAGGTTTTGCCGGCCGTCATAATATCTGCTGCAAAAATGAAGAGGGGCACTGCCAGAAGCACGTAGGCCGAAACACCCTGAGTCAGCTGGCCCGCGAGCATCATCGGATCAAGATGGTCAAAGAAAATCAGCATAACCACAAGCGGCGCCACAATCAGAGGAATGAGCATCGGAAAGCCCATTACAAGTAGAATCACCATAATGGCAAGTAAAGTCCAAACCATGTTTTTACCCTTTCTATAGTTGAGATAGTCTGTCAGTCATAATCTTTTTTATCCTGAGCCAGATACACGTCTTCGTTGACAATGTTGATCCACATGTTACGGAGAAACTGAATGCCTCCGAGAAACAGGCCGAGCGGCACAAACATTGTCATGATCCAGATCGGGAATCGGAGAGACGAGGTTGTCTGCCCAGTACCATAATTAAAGAGCGTATATTGCAGCGCAAAATAAGCAAATACAAACAGGACAATAGCCGTAATAAGCGGATTGACAATTGCGAGCACCTTTTTCACCCGTTTAGGAGCGAGATCAAAAAACGCTGACATGGTAATGTGGCGCCCTTTCCTGGCCGCATAGCTGACGCCCATGAATGTAGCCACAACAACAGCAAGCAAGCTTATTTCCTGTGAGAAAGCCCAGCTTCTGTTCGTCAGTTCCCTGCTCAGGACATTTCCCACTACCATTACGGTAATAATGATAATGGCCCAGCTGAGAATGAGTTTTTCTGCTTTGTGCAGGAGATCATCCGCTTTTTTCAACACATTCACCCGTAGTTCTCCCTCCATCATTTCATTTTCACTTTCGGACAGCCTGTGTTTTATTTCAGCTCCAGGGGAACCATGGAGCAAAGTATGTATGTGTAACAAAACACAAGCTTTCCCAAAGCTCCTTTAAACTATAGTTGAAGCAGGACTTTTTACACAAAGTCCAGAACACTTCATATTTAAGTGTTTTCTGGAATAATCAAGGTAAACATTCAGTGAACTGGACACATTGTACAAATGCAAGCCGGATCGCCCGTTTCATCCAGAATACTCCTTTTGTAATCCTAAATAAGACCCGGAAGGGGTTTCACCTTCCGGGTCTTAACAATTATTTATTTCTTCTCGCCAAGGAGCCGGACAGCTTCAGCCACGGTACGGACCATGCTTCCGGTGCCTCCTCTTGGACAGGACGGGGTTTTGCCTTCCCGCCAGCAGGTACCTGCAATGTCCAGATGTACCCAGGGAATGTCACCTGCAAATTCACCGATAAACAACCCTGCTGTGATCGAGCCTGCCTGCCGTCCCGGGGAATTATTCAGGTCAGCCACATCGGATTTGCGTACCTTCTCCCGATACGCCTTATCATTTGGAAACGCCCAGACACGCTCACCGGCATTTTCCCCTGCTTTAATGACGAGAGACATGAATTCATCGTTATTCGTGACCGCTCCAGTCGCCGTATCACCGAGAGCAACGACTACCGCTCCCGTAAGTGTGGCTACATCAATAATGCTTTTGGCGCCAAGTTGTTTGGCGTAGGCAACACCGTCAGCCAGAATCAGGCGCCCTTCAGCATCCGTATTCAGTACTTCAATTGTTTTTCCTCCAAGGGAATTGATCACATCCCCCGGCTTCATCGCTTTACCGTTCACGAGATTTTCAGTCGAAGGGATGATGGCTGCCACGTTTACTTCAGGCTTCTCTTCCAGAATAATACGCATTGCCCCAAGGATTGCGGCGGCACCGCCCATATCCATCTTCATCGTTTTCATTCCTTCACGGGTTTTCAGGGAATAGCCACCTGAATCGTACGTGAGACCCTTTCCGACAATAGCTGTATCCCACTCTGATGAATCCGGCCTGCCGCGATGTTTGATGACAATAAAACGCGGCGGCTCCTCAGAGCCTTTTGCAACAGCCATAAGAGCGTGCATGCCGGCCGCTTCAATTTGATCCTCATCAAGGACTTCAATTTCAGCATCATATTCCTCTGCCAGTCTGACAGCTTCTTCAGCAAGAACCGTTGGGGTCATGTAGTTGGCGGGCGTATTAATCAGGCGCCGGGCTTCATTCGTAGCGGTTCCCTGAATCACCCCGGAACGAAAAACATCCCTTCCTCTCTCCGGATCGCCGGCGCAGGCCACCTGGAGCTGCAAAGGCTGTGTCCTATTTGATTTCCGCCCCGTTTTATATGTATCCACTTCATAAGATGCCAAGATCATCCCCCGCGCAAAAGCTGCAAGTTCTTTTTCCTGCTCTCTCTGCGAAAAAGAAGACCAGACGAGATGGGCTTCTTCTACGTTTTCTTTGACGAGAAACTGGTGTAAGGAGGCGCCAGTCCGCTCTGCTTCCGCTTCACTCCAGGAGCTCCTCTCCCCCAGCCCAGCTATGATCAGGTCCCCTTCTTCGTGACTTACATAATGAAATTGTCCTTTTTTAACCCAATGCTCGTGTTTTTTTACGAAGTGACTGATTTTCCTGCCGATAGCTTCAGGCAAAGCCGATCCCGGGGTTACCTCATCCTTAAAGACGCCTGCAATAAAAACCGCGCTGTCTTTCTGCTGCTGTGCTTCGGTTACACAATCAAAATTCATGATCATTCCTCCTAATAAATATTGGCTCTGTTAAAGAGTATTGTTTGATTTACGCTCACTGCGCTCCCTTTCCGCGGGCACCGCTTCAGCCTCCTCGGGAACCATGCTTCTTCCTCTGCTCGTTTCGCTTCGAAGCGTCTGCGTCGAAGCAACTCGAAGCATACTCGTGAAGTAACCGCTCGTCCCTGCGGGGTCTTCAGCCGGCGCTGTTCCCGCAAAAGTATCGAGAGTTCGCTTCAATCAACAATTTATAAAAAACAACACGGAACTTTAACAGAGCCTAAATATTAAGCACCCGTCCGTCGATCCGACGGAAAGGGATGCTCATAACAAATTTTATTAAATCTTAGCACGGCTTTCTGAAAAAGTCCCGGTTCAAGGAACAGGACAGGTTTGCAGAAGACTGTTTTCGAACAGATTGCTGCTCTTTGTATAATGAATGATGGAGCGGAGGGCGTCCGCCTGCACGTACTAAACAATTTCCAAGCGGGAGTGAGAGTGATCATTATTTGCTGCAGAGCGACGGCACCAGAGCGTTGCGGCATGACAAAACTCGTCACTCGTCAGCAAATACATATGTGCTATAATTAAGAACAAAATAAATCTGATTTTCATAGAGCGTAAAAGGGTATAGCTACAATACAAATTCAAGCAGGAAAGGATCAATCCAATTGACTGAATTACTTAATAATTTCCCTCTCTGGGCGGCATTGAGTGCCATCCTTTTAGCGCAATTTATTAAAGTGCCTCTGGCCTATATCGCTTCACGGAGATTTGACTGGACTCTCCTTACGAGTACAGGAGGAATGCCCAGTTCCCACTCCGGGGCCGTAACAGCTCTGGCGACTGCTCTTGCACTGGAACAGGGGCTCGGTTCCCCCTACTTCGCGATTGCAGCCATATTCGGTATTATTGTCATGTTTGATGCTACCGGAGTCCGGTGGCACGCCGGCGAACAGGCGACCGTTGTCAATCAGCTTGTTACTGATTTCAACAAACTGGTTGATGAGATGCGGACATGGCCTGACAAAGAGGAAGATGATAAACGCAAGGAATTAAAGGAACTTCTCGGTCACCAGCCGATTGAAGTGTTTTTTGGCGGTCTCCTGGGAATCCTGCTCACATTAACACTGCACGCCGTGCTGTTTTAAGGTGTAAGGATAAAATATGTACACTGCTCACCTGGAGACTTCGGTCTTCAGGTTTTTGTTTTGATTTTTTTGCCTGCTCCGTTCATTAAAAAGGCAGCCGGGTTGCCCCGCCTGCCAGTTCCATCTTATTTGATTTATGAGGGGTCTTTAATCGGAATCTGTTCCCTTAAAGCCTGAACGGCTTCATCTTCGTTGAGGCTGATAAGTTCTTCCTCCGTCAAGGTCCCGTCACCCAGCTCCAGTACATAAACATCAAGTGTCTGTTTTCCCCACTGGCTGTACACATCATCCACTGTTTCGTAATACAGGTCAATCTTATTCCCTTTAATTGCAGAGCCTGTATCTGCCACGACTCCAAATCCGTAGCCGGGTACAAAGAGAATCGTCCCGATCGGAAAAACGGACGGGTCGGCCGCTATGGTGGAGTAAAGATCACGCTTTACTTTCACTCCGGAAAAGGTAATGCCGTACTGAGGATGCGCTTCCGTCTTGCCGGTTGACTCGATTCCGGCAGTATATCCGGTGGCTGTTACCTTATGACTCGGATAAACGCTCCAGTCCTGGGCATCTTCAAGCGTTTTTGCTGCCGGTGACCCGATGGTTTCGTACAAAGTCAGTGTTTCAACTGCTTCCTTGATCGGTAACACCAGTTCTCTTGTTTTACTCTGGCGAAGCGGCTGCTGTGACATTTCAACGGCTGTGTCTCTGCCCTCATGAATTTCCACTGAGTTAAAATAATCTCCAGGTTTCATATTGGACAGGCTTAAAAAAGTAACAATAATGGCTGCTGTGAACATGATGGCAAGTAGACCATACTTCCCTGCTTTTTTAGCAGTGGACATTTTTTTCACTCCCCTCATCCTGTCATTTTCTCCAGGCGGAAGAGGTTCTATTCTATTTTGCCCAGGGAATTAAAGGAATCGGCTGCCGCAGAGCGTCCTTAACACTCGCAAAACAGCAAAAAAAGCCTGCCCGCAAATGCGGACAGGTTTATTTTTAAGGATACATCACAGGTGCGCCAGGTCCAAGAGGAGCACCGGTCAGAATCCAGACAACTAGCATGATAATCCAGATGATCGTGAAGGCAATCGAATACGGCAGCATCGTTGCAATCAGCGTACCGATACCTGCCTTCTTGTCATACTTCTGGGCAAAAGCAATAACAATGGCAAAGTACGGCATCAGTGGTGATATGACGTTTGTCGTTGAATCTGCAATCCGGTAAGCGAGCTGTGTGGCTTCAGGCGAAATGCCCATTGCCATCATCAGCGGCACGAATACCGGTGCCATAAGCGCCCATTTGGCCGAGGCACTGCCGATGAACAGGTTGATGAATCCGGCCACCAGTATAAAGGCAATCAGAAGCGGAATACCAGCATCCTGGAGACCGAGACCTTGAAGAAACTCTGCTCCGGATACACTCATTACAAGGCCGAGATTCGTCTTCTCAAAGTAAGCAACGAACTGACCGGCGACAAATGCAAGAACCACATACATTCCCATCGCAGCCATGGTATCGCTCATTTTATTGGCAACGTCTTTATCATCTTTAATTTCATTGGTAATCCGCCCGTAAATATAGCCGGGGATGAAGAACATAATTAAGATAATCGGAACAAGGGACGCGAAGAAAGGATTAAGCCCTTCAATAATACTATCGGCACCTGCATCCCTCAGCGGCGCCCAGTCAGGTACAACGAGCAGTGCTGCTGCAGCGAGAGTCAGAACGAAAGCAAGTCCTGCTGCAAGAAGGCCGCGCTTCTCAATGCCAGAGAGTTTTTCCGGAACTTCCCCGATTCCCCCGTCATATTTTCCGAGCCGGGGCTCGACGATTTTTTCGGTAACAAGGGTACCGACGATCGTCAGCACGAACACACTGGCAAAAATAAAGTAATAGTTCATCATGATGTTCATGCCTTCAGCGTAAGACGGGTCGTAAATCGCAGCCGCTGCAATGGTCAGATCACCAAGAAGCGGATCGAGTGACGTGAGCAGAAGGTTGGCACTGAACCCTGCCGATACCCCACCAAACGCTGCCGCCAGTCCTGCAATCGGATGACGCCCGAGACCTGCAAAAAGAACAGCCCCGAGCGGTGTCAGGACAACGTAACCTGCATCTGCCGCCATACTCGACATAATCCCGCCGAAAACAAGGGCAGCCGTAATCAGCTGTTTAGGCACACTCATGACCATGGCTCTAAGAGCAGCCGAAATCAGGCCCGAGCGTTCGGCAATACCAATACCAAGCATTGTGACAAGCACCGTTCCAAGGGGCGCAAATCCGACGAAGTTATCTACCGCACTTTCAAACATGTACTGCACACCTTCAACGGTCATCAGACTCTCTACCTGAATAACGCCTTCATCAGGATCCGGGTGCTGAACGGCTGTGCCGAGCGCCGCAAAAAGTCCTGATGCAAGAACGACCATTAATGCAAAAAGCGCAAACAGGGTAACCGGGTGCGGAAGCCTGTTACCTGTGCGTTCAATGCCGTCAAGAGACCGCATCAGAAGACCGTTAGATCTATTATTCATCCTTACATCCCTCTTTTCAGTGTAATTATCGTTTTCCATAATAAATCCATTACGATTGATTATACTGAAAATAATTATTTTGGGATATCTTTTTACAAAGATCCAAACTATCCTATACTTTTTGACAATTCCCGACTCTCAAAGGTTTGCCTCATTTAATCACGAAAAATTCCGCTTTTCAAAACTCTGGAGGAAAAATAAAAAAAGCCCTCCGAAGAGAGCTTAAAACATCTGATACCCGCGGACCCGGAGCATTTTAATGGCAAAACCGGAAATCACGGCGCCAGCCATGCCTGCTGCAAGGATCGTAACATCTGCAATATGCAGGGAAACAACGGCCTGTCCGAGTTCCGAAAACGAGGCAGCCGGTGATGTGAAATAACTGAAAAAACCAACGTCATCAATGATAAAAATAACAACAATCGGATAAATAACAGCCATTACCCAGGTCGAACGGAGCAGCATATTAAGTATAAATCCAATCCCGAAAAACAGGACAAGAAACAGAACAACTGAAATAATTAACTGCGGTAGACTCACAGTAAGACTCACCCCCGTGGAAGGTGTCATAAAACCAGGCTGTAAGCCGGGGACGGTTCCTTCCTTTATCAGACTTTAGTGTACTGTGTTTCTGCGGTGACAGTCAAATGTTTTTCTTAGCACAAAATAAACTCCCCGCCCGGGGAACCGGGCAGGGACGTAATTGCATCTGTTTATCCTCATTTTCTTTTATCTGACAGGAGGCTCCGTCTAGCGTTTACGGTAGTGACGGCCCGTACCGTGGCAGTGATCGCAAGTTTCCGAACCACCGAGCAGCAGCTGAAAATACCCTTTACCAATACAATATGAACACTCACCGGGCTTTAATCGACGTTTTGGAAATGCCATGGTTACTCCCCCTTTAGTTGTTTTACCTCAAATATATCTGAAGTTTCTGATAATATAACAGGTTTATTCAATGCTGAAAAGGGGTGAAAACATTCGTTTTTAGTGATGTAAGCGCAACCATTCATTGTTTTCTCGTCTTATCTCTCTTTTTCAGAATAATTATTTTTTTAATCTTTTTTCGCAGCCGGTGTATTCCCTTCTTCCCCGAGGAATGTCTGCAAAAAAAAGACCGGGAAAAAATTCCCGGTCCAATCGCAGTTAAAAGATGTTCAGTTTTCCTTTTTTAAGGACCAGCGGCATACCGCCGAGCATAAACAGATAGCGGTTGTCGATCATTTTCTTCACAGCTGACGCAGAGCCCCCGTAAACTTTTTTCGACCCTACTAGCCCGATCGCTTCTTTGCCGCCAAGAGAGGCAACAGTACCTTTAATATCCGGCTCAAAGGCTTCCATTTCACCTTTTCCTGTCACGAGGTGCTTCAGGTTGCCGGCACATGTGTAGGCCTGCTGAATGGCAATCTGCGCTGTCGGCGGGTATGGGCGGTTAATTTCTTCGTTAATGATGAGTGAGCAGTCCCCAATAATGAAGACGTCATCGTGATCCGGCGCACGGAGATCTTTCTCCACCTTCACACGGCCACGCATCGCTTCAAACCCGGAGTTTTCAATAATCGGGTTGCCGCGTACACCTGTCGTCCAGACAACTGTGTGAGATTTGATCTCTTCGCCGTCATCCAGAAGGACACCGTTTTCTGTCACTTCTTTGATCGGAGTGTTGATTTTAAATTCAACACCACGGCTTTCAAGAAGATTCATGGCATACTCCACAAGTTCCTCATCAAACCCTGGAAGTGCGGTTGGTGCAGCCTCTACAGAGACAATCCGGACCTTATCACGGTCGATATCATACTCCTCGCAAAGCTCCGGCACACGCTCGGAAAGCTCTCCAACAAATTCAATGCCTGTGAACCCGGCTCCGGCAACAACAAAGGTAAGGTACTCGTCGTGCTTTTCGTCTTCGTTGTTGTAGCTTGCGAACTTATATTCAATGTGTTCACGAATCAGGCGGACGGAGTTGACACTGCGGATCGCAAACGCATGCTCCTGGACGCCGGGAATACCGAACGTTTCAGGAACTGAACCGAGACCGACAACCAGATAGTCATACTCCAGTTCGCCATTCTCAAGAAGAACCTTCTTTCCTTCCCGGTCAATTGTCTTCACAGCACCTTTGACAAAATTGACTTTGTTCGTGTCAATGACATTTTCGATCTTCATCCGTGTTTTATCATGGTGCAGTGTACCTGCCGCAGGTTCGTGCAGCCAAGTTGTCTGGTAATGGTAATTGTGTTTGTTCACAAGCGTGATGTCCGCTTCATGATGCATACCGGCTTTTGTCAGACGTGAAGCTGTCATAATTCCAGCGTAACCTGCACCTAAAATGACAATTCTTGGTTTCTTCTTCACAGTACTCACTCCAATTTCCTAACTTACTCTCCATTTTTCCCGGTTCATCAACGAATCAAGCATGTGAATATTATCCATAAAGTGGATACCCCGAAAAGGAGAGTGAAAGTTTGTGATGTTTTTCACGAAATAATGTACAATTAAGACAATGAATCCGCAATCTGGCTTCATACACAAAAACAGTATTTTACTCTGTGCATTCCATCTACAATCATATTCATTTCCTCTTTAAATTTCAAGCATTTTGTGAACTTTTTTCGCACATATCCTCTTATTACTATATTTACACAGTTGAGCATATTTATGTTACCGCAGCAGCCCGGTTTGTGAAAAAATACACAGATTAAGTGGACAACGCGGGATTCGGAACATCGTGCAAACAAAAGTAACATTTTACCTTCTGCTCTTGTCCATTTACTTTTTTTCTACAGATGTTGCGTTTATACTAAAGAAAGATGACTGTAAATTTCATTGGAGGTGTATGCTGTGTCAAATGAAAGAGACATTTATGACATTACCATTATCGGGGGAGGCCCGGTAGGAATATTCACGGCTTTTTACGGTGGTATGAGACAGGCGAAAGTTAAAATTATCGAAGCGATGCCCCAGCTCGGAGGCCAGCTTTCCGCACTTTATCCCGAAAAATACATCTATGACATTGCCGGATTTCCGAAAGTCCGTGCCCAGGAACTGGTGGACAGCCTCGTGGAGCAGGCAGGGCAGTTCGAACAGACGACCGTCCTTGAACAGGCTGTGGAGAACGTGGAAAAAGGAGAAGATGGTGTCTTTACACTTACCACTGATAAAGAAAAGCACTACTCTAAAACGATAATTATTACCGCCGGCGTAGGAGCGTTTAAACCGCGTAAACTTCAGGTTGACGATGCCGAGCAGTACGAAGGAAAGAACCTGCACTATTTTGTCAGTGATCTGAACAGATTCGCAGGTGACCGTGTCCTTCTTGCCGGAGGCGGCGACTCTGCTGTTGACTGGACGCTGATGCTTGAAGATATCGCTGAGGATGTCACACTTGTTCACCGCCGGAGTAAATTTCGTGCTCATGAACACAGCGTAAATCAACTGATGGAATCAGACAAAATTAAGATTAGAACGCCATTTACTATTGAAAAGGTCCACGGGGACGGGGAAAAGATCACTGCTGTTGACATTAAGGAAAAAGATGCGGATGAAGTGGAAACAATTGATGTTGATGCCCTGATCGTGAACTACGGCTTTGTGTCTGCACTTGGTCCGATTAAAGAATGGGGCCTTGAAATAGAAAAGAACTCCATCGTCGTAAATTCGAAAATGGAAACCAACATTGAAGGCATCTACGCTGCCGGAGACGTGGCAACCTACGACGGAAAAGTAAAGCTGATTGCATGCGGATTCGGTGAAGCACCGATTGCTGTAAACAACGCCAAGGCTTCCATCGACCCGAAAGCAAAAGTTTTCCCCGGACACAGTACGAGCATGTTTCCGCAGTAATTGTTCTGACAGCCATCCTCCCTCGTTTGGGAGGATGGTTTTTATGTGCCCGCTCGTTTTTTTACAACGGCAAAAAAAATCAGCCCCGGTTTAAGGAGCTGATTCATTTTACAATTAGCAGTCTTCCGGCGCACCGGCATTTGTGGCTGTGCGGAATGAGGCACCGCAACCGCAGTTGGCAATGGCATTCGGGTTGTCAAGCGTGAACCCGCCGCCCATCATGTTCTGCTTAAAATCAATTTTAACGCCGTCAAGTACCGGCTGGCTTTCTTTATCAATGAGAACTTTGATACCGTGATATTCAAAAGTATCATCGTCTTCTTTAATTTCTGTATCAAATCCCATACCGTAAGAGAGGCCTGTGCAGCCGCCACCTTGTACTCCGACACGGAGCATGGCTCCTTCGTTCTCTTCGGCTTTCATCATTTCCTTAATCTGAGCCGCTGCCGATTCAGTAATATTCAGCATCAGGATCCCTCCTTTTCTCCGTTCATTATAGCGCGTTCTGCCAGTTCCTTCAAGAATCAGGCGCCGTCGCGTTTCTGCCGGTACTGGATCAGCAGATTATGATAACGGTCGATTTCTTTACTATATTCAAGAACAGAGGGATGGTCACGGCCATTGACTTCCGCTGCTTTTAACATTTCTTTTCTGAGTTTTTCAATTTCGCCCAGCAGTGAAGCCAGGTTATCCTCTTTTATCTGCTTCTGCTCTGCGTTCATTTTCCGTCCCTCCCCCTTCTGTATTATATTCCTTTTTCATCAGGGTTCTAACCATATTTTACACCATATTAAGACAAACGAAACTGAAACGCGCGTTTTTCCGCAATCCTTTAAATTATCCACTTAATTCCAATTTATTCGTTCCAGCCATAACTGTTTTACACCCGGAATAAATTGATGATAAGATAGATTGAGAGTTTCGTACCTCGAACAACGTCCGCAGCAGGATTTTTTTGAACACATACAGTTCCTATTCCGGGGACATACAGATGGATATAAATGAATGGGGGAAATTCCATGTCAATCTTATTAATGGATGAACAGCTGAAAGATATTCAGACAAAGGTCGAAAACGGTGAGCGTCTGACCATTGAAGACGGCCTGAAGTTATATGAAACAGATGACTTTCTCGGGGTAGCCCAGCTCGCAAACATGGTAAACGAGCGTAAAAACGGCAAAAACGTTTACTTTATTGAGAATATGTATATTAACCCGACAAACGTGTGCGAAGCAAGCTGTGCATTCTGCGGCTTCAAAAGAAAGCCTGGCGAAGAAGGCGCATACACAATGCACGAAGAGGAACTTCTGAAGTATGTGGAAGACCGGTGGAATGATAACATCCGTGAATTCCACATTGTAGGCGGACACAACAATGAAGTCCCATTCGACTATTACCTGGATACGATTCGTACTCTGAAAAAGCATTATCCGCAATGTACAGTAAAAGCATACACAGGGGCGGAAATCGAATTCTTTGCCCGAATTTCCGGTCTTACGATGAAAGAAGTTCTCGAAGAGCTGGTCAAAGCAGGTCTCGATACTCTTCCAGGGGGCGGAGCCGAAATTCTCACTGAGCGTTACCGTGCGAAAATGAGTCCTGAAAAAGCCTCTACCGACGAATGGCTGTACGCGCACGAGCTTGCTCATGAGCTTGGACTTAAAACACACGCTACGATGCTGTACGGCTCAATTGAAACGAAGGAAGAGCGTCTCATTCACATGGACCGCCTTCGTCAGCTTCAGGACAAAACAAACGGCTTTATGGTATTTATTCCGCTTGCCATGCAGCCGAAAAGTGTCAACGCCAGCCTGACCCGCAGAACAACGGCTTATGACGATCTGCGCACCATTGCCATCAGCCGTCTGATGCTCGATAACTTTGATCACATTAAAGCGTACTGGATCAATATTGGACCTCAGCTTACACAAATGGCTTTGAGCTTCGGTTCCTCCGACATTCACGGGACGTTGATCGAAGAGCGTATTTCCCATGCAGCAGGAGCACTGACCTCCCAGGGGCTCACCCGAAAAGAGCTTGTGCACATGATTAAAGGTGCAAACAAAAAGCCTGTTGAACGAGATACGTTTTACAACGTCATAAAAGAATACTAAGACTGGGATTTAACTCAGCTGAATAGAAGGGCCCTCACTGTTGGTGAGGGCCTTTACTTGTATAAAATTGTAATGTGGTTTCTTAATATCTTCGCACACCTAAGCAAGAAGCATTTTCAATAGTGCTTTTTGGGCATGGAGCCTGTTTTCTGCCTCTTCAAACACGGAGGAATGAGGGCCATCGATAATACCGGCTGTTACTTCTTCTCCCCGATGGGCAGGCAGGCAGTGGAGAAACATGTAATCAGAATCAGCCAGCTCACACAGCGCTTCATTCACCTGGTAGGACTTAAAGGCAGCGAGGCGTTTTTTTGTTTCATTCTCCTGTCCCATACTCGTCCATACGTCTGTTACGACAACATCAGCAGAGACTGCCGCTTCTTCCGGGCTGTACGTAAATGAGATGCTGCTCCCCTTTTGTTCCGCAGCCGTTCTTGCCTGATGATAAAGATCCGGATCAGGTTCAAATCCGTGCGGACTTGCCACAGTCATATCCATCCCCGTCATCGCTGCCCCCTGCAGAAGTGAATGGGCAATATTGTTATTTCCATCCCCGATAAAACAGAGTTTCAGCCCTTCAAGCTTTCCTTTTCTCTCGAAAATTGTCATTAAATCCGCAAGCACCTGTGCGGGATGGTGAAGATCTGTGAGACCGTTTATAACAGGAACGGAAGCCTCCTCAGCAAGCTCCTCAATCGTTTCATGGGCAAAAGTCCGGATCATAATACCATCAACATAACCGGACAAAACTTTTGCAGTATCAGAGATAGACTCCCCGCGACCGAGCTGAATATCCTTTGAATTGAGGAAAATGGCATGGCCTCCAAGCTGGATCATGCCCATTTCAAAACTGATTCTCGTTCTCGTTGATGCTTTTTCAAAAATCATGGCAAGGGACTTTCCCTTCGCGTACTCATGGGGAATGCCCATTTTCTGCTTACTTTTCAGATCAATCGCTTCTTCAAGAAGAGATAGAAGCTGCTCTTCTCCGAGATCAGCCAGTGTAAGGAAATCCTGCTTTTTCTTCAGTGAACTTGCGTTTTTGGATTTCTGCTGCGTGTTCATTAACGACATGCAATCACTCCGTTCTGTTTTCTAGTATGATCCCGGTATTCTTTCAACCGGCGCGCCTTTGGCTGCACGTTGTTATGCACTGGGGAAAACTGATGCCAGAATCGGGCAGTGTCAAGACTCGTAAAGCAGGGAACACCGTACTTTACAGCGATTGCCCTCAGTGCATGGCCGAATGTGTCACGATTTCGTCCTTTTGAGGGAATGCAGATGACGGCATCGGGCGGTTCTGCTTTGAACAACCGGTCGAGACCTTCAGGATCCTTTGGTACCGTTGTCGTATCAATCACCGCCTCAGAAAAGGCTCCGGCTGTCCCTTTTGTAGCCATGATCTTCCAACCCTTTTCACTTACAAAATTCATCAGTTCCACAGCTTCCTTCTTCGCCCCGTCTGCAGCGGAACAGAGAATTAAAGGACGAACAGGCGAGTCGTGATTGTGTGGGGACCATACCTTTACAGCAGCTTCCTCCAAAGAAACACCGCACCCCAGAATTTCCCCTGTTGATTTCATATCCGGCCCCATTACATGGTCCGCACCAGGCAGACTGGAAGCTGAAAATACCGGCGCTTTCACCGTATAAAAGCCCGGCTCCTCCATTAAGCCTTCTGCACTGGTCACATCATTGAGTGTGTCGCCTAGCTGAATTCGTGCTGCCCATTCGATCATTGTAACACCGGTCACCTTCCCCATAATCGGAACCGTACGGGAGGCTCTTGGATTCACTTCCAGCACATACACTGTACCTTTATGAAGAACAAATTGAATGTTCATCATCCCTTTTACCGGTGCATAGTGGGCAATTTTTTCAGCATAGAGCACCATCGTTTCTTTTTCAGCTTCAGTCAGGTTTATGGGAGGAAACAATGCTGTACTGTCACCTGAATGCACTCCGGCACGTTCGACATGCTCAAAAATGCCCGGAATAACAATGGAGGTTCCGTCACTGATCACATCCATTTCACATTCCCGTCCCGGAAGATAGGAGTCCAGAAGAAGCGGCCATGTTCGTCTGTCCTCCACTTTCGTGAACTTTTCCACATATTGCTGAAGCTCTTCAGGTGAGCTGCAGACCTGCATATTTTCGCCGCCGATGACGTAGGACGGTCTGACGAGAACAGGGTATCCGGTCCGCTCTGCTTTTTCATACAGTTGTGCACGCTGGTGTACTGTCTCGCCCGGTATGTGCGGAATTTGAAGGTCATTAAGCAGTGTGTAAAATGCTTCCCGGTCTTCGAGCCTGTCAATGGCCTCAAGTGACGTACCCAGAATAGTAATCCCTTCGGCCGCCAGTGCTTCTGCTGTGTTAATCGCCGTCTGCCCACCGAACTGCACGAGAACACCATTGACTTTCTCTTTCTTTGCCACCGCGAGAATATCCTCTACAGCAAGCGGTTCAAAGTACAGACGATCTGCAGCAGAATAATCGGTACTCACAGTTTCCGGATTATTGTTCATCACAACGGCTTCATAGCCTTTTTCCTTTACAGCCTTCGCTGCCTGAACTGAACAGTAGTCAAACTCAATTCCCTGGCCGATCCGGATTGGGCCTGATCCGACGACCAGAATTTTTTCAGACACGGAGTCAGTTACCTCGTCCTCCCCATGCCAGGTAGAGTAGAAATAAGGCGTTACGGCATCAAACTCCGCCGCACAAGTATCCACCAGTTTAAAACCGCGGTGCATCCCTGCTGATTCCAGCTTCCTTCTTACTTGCTTTTCATTTGTATCAGCTAACTCAGCAATTCTTCGGTCGCTGATGTTCAGCATTTTTGCCTTTTTTAAAATGCTGTCGGGAAGTCGGGCCCATGAATAGGCCGCAATGTCATTTTCACAGTCCACAATGTTTTTGATTTTCATTAAAAACCAGCGGGTGATTTCGGTCAGTTCTGCCGCCACATGCACCGTCCAGCCTCGTTTAAAGGCTTCGGCAATCGCATAGATGCGAAGATCAGTCGGGTTTTTCAGTTCTTCTGCAAGCTCCTCCTCTGTCATACTGCTGCAGACAGGATGGTAAAGGCTGTACGTGCCGTTTTCCATCGAACGGAGTGCTTTATTTAAAGCGCCTTCGAACGAGCGATCAATCGCCATTACCTCCCCGGTTGCTTTCATCTGGGTGCCTAGCTTTCTGTCCGAATCCGGAAATTTGTCCGAAGGAAAGCGCGGAAGCTTCACGATGGTGTAATCCAGTGCAGGCTCAAAAGAGGCGAACGTGTTGCCGGTAATCGGATTGATAATTTCATCCAGATGGTACCCGACAGCACATTTTGCCGCTATTCTGGCAATCGGATAGCCTGTAGCTTTTGAAGCCAGTGCCGATGAGCGGCTGACACGTGGATTCACTTCGATGATGCAGTACTCACCCGAGTCTGGATGAACGGCAAACTGAACGTTGCATCCGCCGGTCACTTCCAGCGCGCGTACGATTTTAATGGAAGAATCCCTCAGCTTCTGGTACACCACATCAGACAGGGTCTGTGATGGTGCGGTAACAATCGAATCTCCTGTATGAACACCGACCGGATCCATATTTTCCATGTTGCATACAATCGTGCACGTGTCGTTTTCATCACGCATCACTTCATATTCAACTTCCTTCCAGCCTTTGATGCTTTTCTCTGCGAGTACCTGATGGATCGGACTCATGGAAAGACCACGCTGAAGCACAGATTCAAATCCGGTTAAATCTTCTGCAAAACCGCCTCCTGACCCTCCGAGTGTATAGGCAGGACGGATAATGACAGGGAATCCTGCCTCCTTTACAAATTCCAGTCCTTGATCGAGGCTTTCCACTGTCTTTGATTCAGGGACAGGTTCTCCGATTTCATGCATCAGGCTTCTGAAGAGCTCACGATCCTCTCCTTTTCTGATCGATTCCGCAGCGGTACCGAGCAGCTCAACTCCGTATTTATTTAAGATGCCTTCATCATGGAGTGCTATAGTCAGATTGAGCCCGGTCTGGCCTCCCAGGGTTCCAATCATACCGTCCGGTTTTTCTTTTTCCAGGATGGCCTCAACTGTTTCTGTTGTCAGCGGCTCAATATAGACGTGATCGGCTATTGATTCATCTGTCATAATCGTGGCAGGGTTGCTGTTCAAAAGGACAACCTCGATCCCTTCCTCTTTCAGTGACAGGCAGGCCTGTGTACCGGCATAGTCAAATTCCGCCGCCTGACCGATCACAATGGGTCCTGAACCGATCACCAGAACCTTTTTGATGTCCTTACGCTTTGGCATACCGGGTCCCTCCTGACTGTGTCATCTGGTCCACAAATTCGTCGAAGAGATAGTCCGTGTCACTTGGACCGGGGTGCGCTTCAGGATGAAACTGAACCGAGGATATCGGCAGACCGCTGTGACTGAGCCCCTCGACTGTACCGTCATTCACATTACGGAAGGTGACAACCATCCCATTTTTTGCAAGATTGTCTTCTGTGACCACATATCCGTGGTTCTGGGAGGTGATATGGACTTTGCCTGTAAGCATCTCTTTTACAGGATGGTTGCTTCCTCTGTGCCCGTTCTGCTGCTTTTTTGTCCCTCCTCCGAAAGCCAGTGCCAGCAGTTGATGACCGAGACAGATACCAAATGCCGGCCACATCTTCGCCAGGCGTCTGATCTTCATAAACTCACCTGCAAGATCAGCCGGATCTCCCGGTCCGTTGCTGAAGAGAATACCATCAGGTGAAAGTGCCTGGATCTGGTCATACGAAAACGTATAGGGAACTGCGGTAACAGCGCATCCCCGCTTTAACAGCGCATGGAGGATGGACTTTTTATAACCGTAATCCACGAGAATCACATGGGGACCGTCATTTGAATAATGTGCAGGTGTTTTAACACTCACCTGTTCCACGAGCAGTTCTTTTGTCTCCTCTTTCCATCCCGGCGCTTCAGGATCTGACGTAATGCACCCTTTGACGGTCGGGTATTTCCGTATTGTTTTCACGAGAGCACGGGTATCGATCCCATTCAGCCCTGGAACGCCTGCTTCCTTAAGCTGCTCAGAAAAACTCCTGGAACCGGTTTCGCCCCCGTCCTCCCAGGTTTCACCCACGATGACACCGGCTACAGCTGTATCCAGGCTTTCGTTATCTTCCCTGTTCACACCATAATTGCCGATGAGAGGGTAGCAGAATACCAGAATTTGGCCGGCGTAGGAGGGATCAGTACTCATTTCCTGATAACCTGTCATGCTCGTTGTAAATACGACTTCCCCTGATGCAGGGAGAGACGCACCAATCATTTCTCCTTCAAAACTGTCCCCTGTATCAAGCTTTAAGTACGCTTTCATCCTGATGTCTCCTTCCGTCTCTCAAAGATGGTCTGCAGAATATTAACCGCCTTCGCTGCCTCTTCTTGTGACACGGTCAGGGGAGGCAGAAGCCGTATCACATTTTTTCCTGCTGTAAGGATAAGCAGGCCCTCTTGTCTTGCTTCACGTACCACTTCAGCAGCTTCTCCGTTCAATTCCATTCCAAGAAGAAGTCCTTTGCCCCTGACTTCTCTGATTTCCCCGAACTCTCCACACCATGCTTCGATGTCGGTTTTAAGCCTTTTTCCAGCCGTCATGGCCTGCTCCGGTATGCCGTTTCCGGTCATTATTTCAAGCGTTGCGGCCCCTGCTGTGCAGGCAAGCGGGTTCCCCCCGAATGTTGTTCCGTGGGTACCAGGACCGAACCCGGCGGCCGCCTTGCGGTTCGCCACAACCGCACCGATGGGAAAGCCTGAACCGAGGCCTTTCGCCAGAGTCATGACATCCGGTGTGATGCCGTATTGTTCATAGGCGAACAATGTTCCGGTTCTTCCCATACCCGTCTGCACCTCATCGACCATTAGAAGGATATTTTCTTTTCGGCACTTTGCCTGCAGTTCTTTGACCCAGTCTGAATCTGCCGGGCTCACGCCTCCCTCGCCCTGAACCAGTTCCAGAAGTACAGCTGCGGTTTGAGCGCCATCAATTTCTTCAAGAGATTCCGGACAGTTAAATGGAAGATGCCTGAACCCTTCCGGAAGCGGGGCAAATCCTTCTTTCACGTGATCCTGCCCGGTGGCAGTGAGCGTCGCAAGTGTGCGGCCGTGAAAGGAATGGGTAAAGGTAATCACTTCTTTTGAAGCTGCTCCCTTTCTGTTCTCTGCGTATTTCCTCGCAAGTTTTACTGCTGCTTCATTCGCTTCAGCCCCGCTGTTACAGAAAAATACCTGCTCCCCGAAACTGCGGGCAGTCAAAAGCGCCGCAAGTGTTTCCTGAGCCCGGATGTAAAACAGATTGGAGCAGTGCCACAGTTCCTCCAGCTGGTGAGATACAGCTGTTTTTACCTCCTCAGGTACGTGGCCGAGATTGCAGGTGCCAATACCCGAGGTAAAGTCAAGATATTGCTTTCCTTTGTCGTCCCATACGACGCTGCCCTTTCCTCGTACAATTGTGAGAGGAAAACGGTTATACGTGTTCATAAGCGGGTCTGCCAGTGCTACGTCAGACATTCACCTTCACCTCCTCAGCTGTAATGCGCGTGCCGTTCAATTGGCTATGTTCCAACAGATTTTCCAATGCATCCTGGTGAAGACCATTAATGATGGAAACCTCAGGCACGCCGTTTTTCAAACCAGCAGCGGCGGCTTTGATCTTCGGAACCATCCCGCCTGTAACCTCACCTGACTCAATCAGCCCCTCAGCTTCCGAAACGGTCAGATGGCGAAACCAGTCCCGGTCGCCAGAACCGTAAACGCCAGGTACGTTGCTGATAAAACTGAGCGGGGCTCCGAGAGCTCCAGCCACGGCTGAGGCCGCCGTATCACCGTTTATGTTGTATTTCTGTCCCGTGGCAGGATCAGCACTGACGGGGGAAATAACCGGAATCTGTCCTCGTGCCGTGATCTGTCTGATTATTTTCGTATTCACGGTTTCGATCCGGCCCACTAAACCGAGTCCGTTCCCGGAAGGTTTCGCTTTCATGAAATATCCGTCCACACCGCTCAGTCCGAAAGCATTTCCGCCTGCCAGCTGGATTCGATTCACAAGTTTTTTATTGACCGAACCGCTCAGCACCATTTCCACGATATCCATGACGCCTTCCGTTGTTTTTCGGAGCCCGTTCACAAATACTGTTTGAACCCCTGTCTGTTCCAGCAGTTTTGAAATAAGTGGACCGCCACCATGTACAATCACAGGGCTGCACAGACCATGATCCCGGTACCGGACGATGTCCGTAAAAAACTGATCCGGTAACTCTTCAAGACTGCTGCCGCCGCATTTAATAACGATTTCATTCATGCTTCTCCTTCACCCTTCCTACGTCCGGTACGATGCGTTAATTTTGATATAGTCATACGTCAGGTCACATCCCCAGGCAGTCGCTTCAGCTTCTCCCTGGCCAAGATCCACAAAAATGCTGACGGTTTCCTGGTTTAAGTACGCGATTCCTTCAATTTCATCAAAAGGAAGCGGCACCCCGTTTTTAAAAAGAGGAATATGCCCAAGCTTCACACTAATTTTTTCCGGTTCCACGGGCTCACCGCTGTATCCGACAGCACACACAATCCTTCCCCAGTTCGGGTCGGTACCGAACACGGCCGTTTTTACGAGATTCGATGAAATAACAGCCTTGGCAACCTTTCCGGCAGCCTCTTCTGTAGCGGCACCGGTTACCGTCGTTTCGATCAGTCTGGCTGCTCCCTCTCCGTCCCTTGCGATCTGCCTGGCAAGCATGGTGCAGATCTTTTCAAGTGCCTGAGTAAAGGTCTCCCAGTCAGGGTGCTCTTCTGTGAGCGGACTGTTCCCCGCTTTTCCGTTCGCCATAATCAACACCATATCGTTTGTGCTCGAGTCACCATCAACCGTAATCATGTTAAATGAACGGTTTACTGCTTCCCTGAGAGCTTTTTGAAGATCCTGCCCGCTGACGTCTGCATCAGTGGTGATAAAGCCCAGCATCGTCGCCATATTCGGGTGGATCATACCGGATCCTTTAGCCGCTCCGCCGACTGTAATTTTCTTCCCATCTGCCTCAAACTGTACCGCTGCTCTTTTTTGGGATGTATCGGTTGTCTGGATCGCGGTCTCGAAAAGGTCCGCCCCGTGGCTTTCCGGCTCACCGAATTTTATTAGTCCTTTTTCTATTTTCGATACAGGCAGCTCCGGGCCGATTAAACCGGTTGAGGCAACACCTGCAAGATGCTCCTTTATCCCAAGCAATCGGGCAAAAGCACTTCTCATCCACCGGGCATCTATCAGCCCCTGCTCTCCTGTACAGGCATTGGCTACCCCCGAATTTACCAGCACAGCCTGAAGTTTCTGTTCTACTGCTATACTTTCCTTGGTAATGGACAGT
Source organism: Alteribacter lacisalsi (assembly GCF_003226345.1). Taxonomy (GTDB): domain Bacteria; phylum Bacillota; class Bacilli; order Bacillales; family Salisediminibacteriaceae; genus Alteribacter; species Alteribacter lacisalsi. The sequence goes on from NZ_PDOF01000003.1 coordinate 26,170, forward strand.
GGTGCTGCCTGAAAACGATTCGTCGTGTAGACACCTGCCGAGGATGCCGGTGTGGCAGAAAAGATCCAGCCCAGATCGAGTTTTTTCCTGCGGATTCCGCAGTGGACTCCTCCTGCACTGTAGCCATTTGGGGACGTTACACATCCGTCGGTTAACACGTTTATTCCGCTTACTGCAGTTGTCATGATCTGCCTCCCTTTTGTTTTTCCGCGTGTGCGGGGGAAAAGAGTTATCCCGTCTTACGGGTAAACAGGTACGTGCATCAGGCCGGTCCGCTCATCCCAGCCGTTCATCACATTCACATTCTGGATTGCCTGGCCTGCTGCTCCTTTACCAAGATTGTCGATGGCACTGACAATCGTAAGCCTTCCGGTTCGTTCATCAGCATGCAGTCCGATATCACAGAAGTTGCTTCCGTACACGCCTTTTGTAGAAGGGAATACTTCTTTTTCCATGATTCTTACAAAGGGGTGGCGGCTGTAAAATGTACGGTAATAATCGATCACCTCTTTTGTGTTAACCTGTTCTTCTAAAGGAAGTGATATGGTGCACATGAGTCCCCGTGTCATGGGAACGAGGTGAGTGGTGAATGAGACTGTCACTTCCATTCCGTGCTCCCGGCTCAAAAACTGCTCAATCTCGGGGATATGCTGATGTTTGCCCACTTTGTATGCTTTCACATTTTCATTAGCCTCACTGTAATGGGTGTTCAGTGACATCCCCCTGCCCGCCCCGCTGATCCCCGATTTCCCATCGATCACAATTGATGAGGTACCGCCCCAGCCGTTTTTGATAACCGGAATGAGACCAAGCAGGGCAGCAGTCGGATAACAGCCTGGGTTGGCAACGATCGTACTTTCCTGAATTGCCTCCCAATATAGTTCTGTCAAACCGTAGACCGCCTGTTCAGCCAAAGCTTCAGGAGGCGGTGTCTGGTTATACCACAAGCAGTTCAGTTCCTCTCCCTGCAGTCTGAAATCACCGGAAAGATCGACACATTTAAGTCCCGCCTCTATGCATTCAGGTATGAGTTCCTTACTCACTCCTGAAGGTGCCGCAAAAAATACCACATCCGCTTCTTTTTCCATTTTATGAATATCATATGCATCCATTGTATAAGAAACAATTCTCGACAAGTGGGGAAATACCTCTTCAACCTGATCGCCATGATGTGATTTAGAAATCACAGAAACTAATTCGATGTAAGGGTGACGCTGTATTATACGAATTAATTCTACTGCTCCGTAACCAGTACCACCTACTACTGCTGCTTTCATCCAAAGACCCTCCATTCCCGAATTAATTAATTATTATACTTACTGATTTATTTTTATTCAATAGCAAATAAAAATTTTTCTTTCCTAAAGTGATGTTTGTGACTTTTTTCACCCTTTGGGAACATAAAAAAAAGACTGACCTTAAAGGTGTTTTTCACCTTTAAGATCAGCCTCAATGAGGTTACTTTATCTGTTTTCACGGGGTATATAAACGCCGTCGCAGATCACCTCGGCCGGTCCGGTCATCCATACTTCCCCCTCCTCATCCCAGCGGATGGTTAAATCCCCGCCAGCAAGATGAACCGTAATATCTTCATTTCTATCGCTGCGGCCATTCAGGACGGCTGCGACTGCCGCTGCACACGCCCCTGTCCCGCACGCCTGTGTAATTCCGGAACCTCTTTCCCACACCCGGAAATTCAGTTCCGTTTTGGAAACCACTTCAACAAATTCGGCATTGACCCAGTCAGGAAACCTCCTGTCCTTTTCAATGGCCGGCCCGAGCACAGTAAGCGGCGCCTCCTCAATCCGGTTAACGAAAAAGACGGCATGGGGATTCCCCATGGAAACCGCGGTAACGCGAAGTGTTTCTCCGCTGATTTCAAATTTCTCATCAACAACCTGATCCTGTTCCGATCCGGTCATAGGAATCAGGCTCCGTTTCAGCACCGGCTTTCCCATATTCACCGTTACACCTCTTACCTGATTTTCCTTTACGTGCACTTCCGCAGAGACGTTCCCGCTCTTGGTTTCAATCGTCATGGTTGTTTTTTCACCTGCTAGCCCGCGCTCGAACGCGTATTTCGCCACACATCGGAGGCCGTTTCCGCAGTTTTTCGCTTCTGATCCATCATTGTTAAAAATCCGCATTCGCACATCGGCTGAATCGGATGGACCAATCAGGATCATCCCGTCAGATCCGATCCCCCGGTACTGGTCTGCAAGCTCGACGGCGAGTGCCGGAAGCTGTTCTTCAGGCAGGGCAGTTTCAAATTCATTAATATAAATATAATTATTTCCGAGTCCGTGCATTTTTGTAAAAGGGATCTTCATCTGTTCTCCTCCGTTCATCGTTCACTTCTGAGAGGCTCGCTGGTCCAGAAATAGTCTTCATCTGCCTCGAGAATGACCATTGTTTTCAGGCAGCAGGGCATGTGCAGGCGGAATTTGACATGCTCCTGTGCCCGTTTCAGATCACGTATTTTCATGTTGGTTAGAACATTATCCTCGCTGCAGTAAGGACAGGAGGCGACGTAAATATCGCCCATTTGAAGTTCATAAGGCCATGTATGTTCAAAGGGGATCATTTTCATTTTATTCCCTCCACGTATATGGTGTAAAAAACCTTACTCCGCTCGCGAAGTAAGGTTTCCGTTAAAACATCGGATTCTCTTCCAGATGTTTGTAGATATTATCATAAAGTTCGTCATTTGAATCACCTGTGACAATGTCTCCGTTCACGAGAGCGAAGCGGGTACGGGAACACTGCCCGCAAAAACTCAGACAGCCGTACTCAATCACGTCCAGGTTCGGATCCTGTTCCAGGCGTTCACGAACTTCCTGTGTTCCGCTGGCCAGATTACTGACACAGAACTCGATAATCGGTTTCATTCGTGCATCACCTCTTCTTGATCAATCATTATCCTATCGTTTCACCATTTCCCTGTCAACATTCCCGCTTGAATCCCTGTTTTATATTCTTAAAAATGTTGTTATTTCGACAAAAAGTTGATAAGATTTAATTGGACTAAAACGTTTACATAACGCATGTCGTGCCGCTTTGAAACCATTGTGGCGTGTCTATAGAGAGTTTTGTGCTTACAGCAATGAGGAGGCTGATCGTGTGAGAGAATTATTAGTACTGGGCGGCGGCTACGGCGGGCTGAGAGTCATTCAGCGGCTGCTGGCGTCTAAAGACCTTAAAGATGTCCGTATAACAGTGGTTGAAAGGGAAGCCTATCACAGCCTGAAAACGGAGTTTTACGCTCTGGCTGCCGGAACTGTTGCCGACAAGCATCTGCGCGTCAGCTTTCCGGAGGATGTCCGGCTTGAAATGAAATATGAAACCGTTTCAAAAATCAATCTGGAGGACAAAACCGTTGAAGTGGCATCCGGAGAGACGCTGCGGTATGATGACCTCGTGATCGGTCTCGGATGTGAAGATAAATACCATGGTGTGCCCGGTGCAGACCAGTACACACTCAGCATTCAGTCCATGCGACGCGCCCGGAAAACCAATCAGGTAATTCAGGCCATCCGTAACAACGGAACGGTCGCCATTGTCGGGGGCGGATTGAGCGGTGTTGAAGTGGCAAGTGAACTGAGGGAAAGCCGTCCTGATCTGAATGTGAAGCTTTTTGACCGCGGTGAAACAATTTTAAGTATGTTCCCGGCGAAGCTCTATAATTATGTGACGGAATGGCTCAGAGAAAATGAAGTCGAAATTATCAACAAAGCCAACATAACAAAAGTAGAAGAAAACATCCTATATAATCACGATGAGGCGGTTCAGACCGATGCGATTATCTGGACAGCCGGCATTCAGGCGAATAAAGTCGTCCGTGAACTTGATGTGCCTAAGGACAACCAGGGTCGTGTCAAAGTGACACATCATCACCACATTCCAGAATACAAGAATGTTTTCGTTGTCGGCGACTGCGCCCGGCTGGATCAGGCTCCAAGCGCCCAGCTAGCGGAAGCACAGGGGGAACAAATTGCCATGCTTCTCCAAAAATCGTGGAACAATGAGGAGTGGCCGGAAAAACTGCCGCGCATCAAGCTGAAAGGTGTCCTCGGCTCTCTCGGTAAGAAGCATGGATTCGGCCTTATGGGGGAGAAGCCCCTTACCGGCCGCGTGCCACGGGTACTGAAATCCGGCGTTTTGTGGATGTATAAGTATCATTCAGGGTCTTAATAGTCGACTTGAAAAGCCGTCCGGCTGGTGCCGGACGGCTTTATGACGCCTTGAAGATGCTGGATGAAGAGGGCATTAAAGGCCCCAATAAGATTCCAAAACAGAAACTAAAACCATTAAAGGCGCCACTAAAACCCCTAAACAGAAACTAAAACCCTTAAAGGCTTCACTATGACCCCTAAACAGAAACTAAAACCCTTAAAGGCTTCACTAAGACCCCTAAACCACCCCAACCTTCACACACTATGCTTAAGGCCTGACCATTCATGCACCATTCTGTCCGGCTGCAGACTGTTCCTCCTGTAGCTGTTCAATTTTTTTATAAATAACCGGGAGGCGCGGATCTCCTTCAGTAGCCACTTCCCCGTTTATCACAACGAGCGGATAGAAATATTCATCGTCCAGAATAAGCCGGGAAAATTCCTCCTGCTCATCTCCTTCCGGAAGGTCAATATCGCAATATACAAAGCTCACTGATGCCCCCGGGAACCTGCGGGCAACAGCTGCTTCGAGCCATTCTTTAGTTTCCAGGGCAGACGGAAGGTTAATGCAGCTCGCACACTTCTCCTCTGCTCCGTAAACGGTAATCACAATCCGGGACATTACAATCCCCTCCCTGAATTAAGCGTTTTCTTTTGCTCTTACCCCTTATTTTATCATAGATTTATGTTATACTCGGTGTGAATCCCGCCATAGGGATTTGTAAAGAAGCCCAATTTCAGTAAATGAAGCACGTTCATGGATTTTTCCGCGTATGGATATTATAATGAATCATAAGGATATTGAAAGGGAGTGTTTTATATGTCTACAGAAACAACAATGGAAGAACAAGTACAGGAAGTTCTTGATAAACTCCGTCCGTTCCTTCTTCGTGATGGAGGAGACGTTGAGCTGGTTGAAATCGACGAAGGTGTCGTAAAAGTACGTCTTATGGGTGCCTGCGGCTCATGCCCAAGTTCAACCATTACGTTGAAAGCGGGTATCGAACGCGCACTTCTTGAAGAAGTACCTGGCGTTACAGAACTCGAACAGGTATTTTAATCAGATCATATAAAAACCTCTGCCAACCGGCAGAGGTTTTTTGCTGTTTGTCAGTCTACTCTGTTTACAACCGCCTTTGGACGGTAGCCCTTCAGCACGTAGGCAATATTTCTGCATGCCAACTGGGCCATCCGCTTCCTTGTTTCCACGGTGGCACTGCCGATGTGAGGCAGGACCGTGACGTTTGGAAAAGACAATAAAGGATGCCCCGGGTCTACCGGTTCCTCCTGAAAGACGTCCAGCCCCGCACCGGCAATCTGTTTGTCCTCGAGTGCTTTTACGAGCCCCCGCTCATCCACAAGACCCCCGCGGGAGGCGTTAATGAAAAAGGCGGACCGTTTCATCAGTCTGAATTCGTGATACGTAAACATCTGCTTTGTTTCCTCGGTAAGCGGCGCCAGACAAACGACAAAGTCCGATTCTTTCAGAAGGCGGTCGAGAGGTGCATAAGCCGCCCCCGTTTCGTTCTCCGTCTCCTTGCGCCGGGTCCGGTTATGGTAAAGCACATTCATTGAAAAACCGGATGCTCTTTTTGCTACACCAGTACCGATCCTCCCCATCCCCACAATACCGATAGTTTTCCCGTATACATCATGACCGGCCATAAGCAGTGGCCCCCACTCCCGCCAGTTCCCGCTTCTGACAAGGTCACTTGCTTCGGTGATGCGCCGTGCGGATGCCAGCAGAAGGGCAAACGTAAGGTCAGCGGTTGTCTCTGTCAAAATATCCGGCGTGTTGCAGACGATGATTCCCATCTCATCTGCTGCCTGCAGATCAATGTTGTCATAGCCTACACCCATATTGGACACCACACGCAAGTTCGGCGCGCCTTCAAGAAGCTCTCTGTCCACCGGGTCACTGACCATTGTCAAAATGGCATCAGCCTCTTCTGCCTCTTTTTCCAGGCGTTCCCGCGGCACCGGCTTGTCCGCTTCCTCCCACATGGAAATCCGGGCCAGATCCAGAAGCGGTTCCAGTGTACTGTCCGGAAGAGTCCGAGTAATAAACACATAAGGTTTTCTTCTCATGATTAATTTCCTCCCGTAAAATGAAGTTCCAGTCATCCCTGTATGTAGAGGCTCTGTTAAAGTCTGTTGTTGATTTCCGCTCCCTGCGCTCCCTTTCCGCGGGAGTTTCGCGCGTTCGCTTCAATCAAAGATTGAAATATCAACATTGAGCTTTAACAGAGCCTATGTAGAAAAAAGAACAGCTCCACTCACACTGTTCTTTTATCCGATCCAGACGGGCAGCCGCATTCTCGTACGTTCATCGAGAAGATAGTGCTGCAGTTCAGCCACTCTTTTTTCATAAAAGTCACTGCCGTTCTGAATCGTTATGAATTCTTCCGCAAAGGTCTGTTTTTTCTGTTCATCCACGGTCTGATAATAGTTTTCAACCGTATCAAAATAGTGAAGCGGAAATAGCAGTCTGGCAACCATCAGTTTCCTGTCAACCGCAGTCAGGGGCCTCTCCTGCTCGTAGTCTGCCAATAGAGTATAAAAATCCGAGTGACGCTGCATGGCGAACGCATTTCTGACATCCTCGCGAAACCGCTCTGTCAAATCCCTTGAAAAATGATCATACATAAACTGTCCCGGGACTTTAATCGCAGACGGGTATTTTTGATCCACTGTCAGCCAGGTATTTTCCAGAAACCTGCGATGACAGATCGTGTTTCCCTGTTCCAGCGCGGCGGTCCCGTCGTCAATACCGATGTCATTCATGAGCTGGATGGCATTTTCACTCATCCCCATAAAATACGGATATGTCAGCAGAAATGATTCATCAAAAGGGCTCTTAAACCGTTCATTCCGTATGTGTGTGTACCATGATTCCATCTGGTCGAGTCTTTTTTCCCATTTGCCCTTCCACTGCTGGGCACCGCTGACGTTTTTCCTATTCCCTCCGGACGGGTAATACAAGCCTCTCTGGTGAAAAACAGCCAGCTTTTTTCCTGCAGAAAGATTCACGCTTTCCCGCGTGTGAAGAACGGCCGGCAGCCGGTAAAGGGCCATGGACGTACCGTCCATATCGATAAACGTCCTGCCGTGGTCGGTTCTGACCAGTTCCGGTACGCCTTCCTCTCCCTGGGAATGGAGCCACTGGGCCATTTCGGACTGGCGCTGAACTTCATCCTGATCAGAAGGCACAGGCATTAGAAGATACGTTTCACCACCGGCTTCTATGACCGTCAGCTCAAACGCATGCATGACGTTTTCCGCATAAAGACGATAGTGATCAAACAGCGATCGTTCAAGCATCCGACTTCCTCCTCGTATAACAGTAATATCAGTTTATGAGCAGAGGCACATAATGGTGAAAATGCCCGGTCCCGATGCTTCTTCCATTCTCTGTGTCTAAATCCGTTTAATCATGGAAAAGACTAGTAGGACACAGTACGCGGAGCACACGAAAAGCAGGGCAGAATCATATAATACCCAAAGGAAAACGAAGGTGATGATGCAGATGAGTGAAAAGGGAAGAGATATCGTAGAGAAGACAGCACGGGAGTGGCTCACAAAGCGCGGAGTTAAGCTTGAGGATATTGCGGACCTTGTGTACCAGCTCCAGGTGAAGTACTATCCGGACCTTACCATGGACCTGTGCATGAAAAATGTGAACCGTGTCCTTGCCAAGCGGGAGGTTCAAAACGCCATCCTGACCGGCATCCAGCTTGATAAGCTGGGTGAAGAAGGAAAGCTCGAGCAGCCGCTTCAGGGCATTATCGAGCGTGACGAAGGTCTTTACGGAGTGGACGAAATTGTCGCTCTCTCGATCGTGAATGTATACGGATCGATCGGTTTTACCAACTACGGCTATATTGATAAAGAGAAACCAGGAATTCTTAAGTTTTTAAACGATAAAAATAACGGATGCCACACGTTTCTCGACGACATCGTTGGCGCCATTGCTGCAGCGGCATCCAGCCGCCTTGCCCACAGCGCCGAAGCAGTAGAATAAACACATTAATGGTATGTGATAAATTTGAAGCGTAAGGCGGCGACTTCTGCGGGAATTGCATCAACTGAAGACCCCGCATAGTGAATTTCCCGAGGAGGCCGAAGCTAGACCTGCGGAAAGCGTCCGCCTGCAGTGAAAAAAAAGATCAAAAAAAAAAAAGAGGATGCTCCCGTGGCATCCTCTTTTTCTATTCTGTATCAAACTGCCATTCATCCAGACCGCCGATAGAAAACGAAGGCTGGATCTCTTTTGCCGTCAGATGCTCTTTCGAGGTGACACCGGTATGCACGATGACCGTATCCAGACCGCCGTTAATCCCGGCCAGAATATCGGTGTCATAGTTATCCCCAATCATGACTGTCTCTTCTTTTCGCGTACCAAGCCGCTCAAGGGCTCCGTCAATGATAATCGCTTCCGGTTTTCCGATGAACACCGGTTTCACCCCTGAGGACACGGTTACAACCGACGTGAGTGAACCGTTCCCCGGCAGAAGCCCCCGTTCGGCTGGAATAGCCACGTCCCCGTTTGTGGAAACAAAGGATGCCCCTTTCCGCACAGCAAGGCAGGCAGTACTGAGCTTCTCATACGAAATCTCCCTGTCGATTCCCATGACCACAAAGTCCGCCTGCTCACCGCCTTTTTTGAGACCTTTTTCTTCAAGCGCTTTTTCCAACCCCTCTTCCCCGATCATATAGACAGACGCACCAGGTTTTTTATCTGCGATATAGCCTGCTGTCGCCAAGCTGGTCGTATAAACGTGATCAGGTGTGGACGGAATGCCCATTGATACAAGCTTGTCCGAAACCTGCTCAGGCGTCCGTGAAGAGTTATTAGTCACAAACAGGTACGGCAGTTCCCGTCTGTTCAGTTCGTTTACGAAAACTACCGCTTCTGCAATTTCCTTTGCACCACGGTACATCGTGCCGTCCAGGTCAATTAAATACCCTTTATAGTTTTTCATGACGCGCCCCTCCTGTCTGTCAGTCTGACTTGTGTGGTAAAAATGCAGAAACCGGTCCGAGTTCGTTTTCCAGATACATTCTGATCTTCCCTGGAAAGCGGAGCAGATACGGCATTTCTTTTTTAAATTGCGACTGGAGGGCTTTGTGATCAATACCGGTGTATTCCTGAAGCAGGACCTTCCTCCACGGAAGCAGGCGTTTAACTCCTTTTCCCTCTTCGTCTGTGAGTACTTTTTCATCAAGGAGGATGTCCACGATGTCATCAAAACTCCCGGGGTCTCTCATAATAAAGCCGTCAATCATCTGATTGCCTACATCCATCATCGTTTCAATAATCATATGACCGGTCCTCTCAAGGACAAGCCTGGAATCTTCTCCCTCACCGCTTTGCTCAGCCATCCGCACAAGCAGGTTTTCAAGGTAATCGAGACGTTTTTCAATTAATTCACGGTCAACAAAATACATTGATCTCACCTTCTTAAAACGAATTAGTATAACACATTAAAAGCTCTTACATTGATTGTTTCACAAATTACCGTTTATTTAGTACGTATTATTTGTTATTATGATGAAGGATTAAAAACGCAGCTCTTGTGCTGCCGAAATAACGGCCTCCGGGTCATATTATACAGTTTTCATAACGGTATGCCATATATTATAGCACTTCACTTTTACAACTGGGGGAATACACATGGATCGTGAATTAGCACTGGAAATTGTCCGCGTAACCGAAGCAGCAGCTCTGGGGTCAGCCCAATGGATGGGACGGGGCCTGAAGAATGAAGCCGACGATGCCGCAACAACTGCGATGCGTAACATGTTTGATTCTGTGAACATGCGAGGCACAGTCGTCATTGGTGAGGGTGAACTGGACGAAGCACCGATGCTCTACATCGGTGAGGAACTCGGTTCCGGCACAGGCCCTGAGGTGGATATCGCTGTTGATCCTCTTGAAGGGACGAGCATCGTAGCAAAAGGACACCCGAACGCCATGGCCGTCATCGCCATCGCAGATCGAGGCACCCTTTTGCATGCGCCTGATATGTATATGGAAAAGCTCGTTGTAGGTCCGGAAGCAGCCGGCCTCGTTCGCCTTGATGATCCGATTGAAAAAACGATTGATATCGTAGCAAAAATGAACAACAAACGTGTGCGGGATGTCACGGTCATTATTCAGGAGCGTGAACGTCATCAGGAGCTTGTTGACCGGATTCGTGCCAAAGGAGCACGCGTTACCCTTTTCGGAGACGGGGACGTTGGTGCGTCAATTGCTACGGCAATGCCGCGGACAGGTATTGACCTGTTTGTAGGGACCGGCGGTGCACCCGAGGGTGTTATTTCCGCTGCCGCCATTAAAACACTTGGCGGTGACATGCAGGCGCGCCTTGTTCCGATGAATGAAGAAGAAGCAGAGCGCTGCCGCAAAATGGGTGTCGAGGATACAAGCAAGGTTCTTCAGCTCGATGACCTGGTCAAAAGCGATGATGCTATTTTTGCCGCAACAGGCGTGTCTACCGGTGAACTTCTTGAAGGCGTGCGCTTTCTGAGCGGAGACCACGTGGAAACCGACTCCATCGTCATGCGTGCAAAAACCGGTACAGTACGGTATATTAAAGCTCAGCACCGTCTGAATAAGAAGCCCCCTCTCCAGGAACAGGGGTAAGTACCGGAAAGAGAGGATGAACACGGATGTCCGAGCGCTTCTATCTCTACAACGACACGGAAGATACGAAAACCCGCTTCGTCAGCTTCATGGGGGAAGAACAGCGTTTTGATCTGGCCATTACCATGTCGACACGTTACTATGGCAAAAAACTTGTCCTTAATATGCTTTCCAACCGTTTTGCCATTATCGGTCCAGACGATCTTGACGAACCCGGCTACCTTGAACATGCTTTTAACCTTGAAGAGGCAGAAGCAGAGGAACTCCGCCAGTTTTTATATGAAGTGATATGATATCTGATAATATCTACCTGTACCAAAAACACCTCCCGGTGGCATACTAAGCCCGGGAGGTGTTTCGTTATGCCTGATAAAGACGAACGCAAATATACAGACTTTACCGTGGTGGAAAATAACCGGAATTATGTTCTGCCTGAAATTACGCCTGAAGGCCCATACGGCTCTCCAATCGAGCGACCGCTGGGAAAAAGCTCGCCGTGGCACGAAGGACAGCGTTCCTACAGTGCCTTTAATTACGAATACAAAAATCTGCACGAAGGCTTGGACAGGAAAGACCCCGGGTCCCACCCGACTCACGATGATAAGCGCTATAACGGCGGCGGAAGACAGTAAGGATACACGCTTACTGACAGGCGAGACCCCGCAGGCACAGCTGAACAAGCTTTCCGGCATCACGGGCGGAAAGCGAACGGACGGCGTGAAGCGAAGCTACTGTGCAGTCTTTTCCACGGTATACAAAAAAGACCGCCTGCCCAGAAAAGAGCAGACGGTCTTTTACATTTTCGGAAAGCTTACAATCCTGCAGGAGCCTCCTGGTGAGCCTTCTTTTTATCTTTATCTTTACTGTTGTTATCTTTATCTTCCTTTTTTTCCTTCACTTTTTTTATCACAAAGTAAGGACAGCCGAAATTACAGTACTCATAAAGGTATTCCGGCAGGGAGCTGATTTTTGATTCGAATGCGGCTTTCCGGTGCTGGTCCTCAAAGAACCCCTTCAGCCTGAGCTGATTGTAGCCCCAGTCGCCTACAATGTAATCGTATTTGTTCAGCACATCACTGTAGCGGGACTTAAAGTCCTCTTCAACGAAGCCGCCTCTCACGTCTTCGAGCAGTTCATACTGATTTCCCTGAACACGAATCATTGTTACCACCTCTCTTTACTCCTTTTATCTTGCCTTATTTTATGAAGAATTTCAATGTTTTTCCCCGGGTAAGCCGCTAACCCGTTCCACGTACTTCTGTAAAACGGCACAAATTACCGCTCCTAATAACACCTTTTCCTGAGAAACCTATACTCAGGAGGTGGAAAAAATGAAACGTATGATTGCAGCATCACTATTACTTACTGCGGCTCTTACTGCCTGTGGCGGCCAAATGGAGAATTTGACCAGCCCTTACGGTCAAGGTCAGAATCAGGCTGACGGAGAGGGACGCTGGACTTCGATGGGTACAGGAAATACCCAGGAAGGCTACAACGTCATCAACCGTGAAGGCAGACCCGGTCACGATGAATTTAACCGGTTCGGCTTTGTGACAGAGACGAAAGAATCTGCCAGTGAAAAAGAAGCTCCAGGCTATGCGGTGTATGACAAGGAACTGCTTGCGGACTCCATCAGTGAGATGGCAGCTGTCATTCCTGACGTAAACCAGTGTTCAACGCTGGTTACAGATGGAGAAGTACTCATGGTTTATGACCGTGATTCAGACAGTAATCTAAGCCGCGATGAGGTTGCAGACCAGGTTCGTAAAACGGCTTTGTCTGTAATTCCATCCTACTATGAAGTCTACGTAAGCGATGATCTGTCTCTGCAGGAGGACATTGAGCGATTTGCTGACCTGTCCCCTGAAGATAATGCATACGAGGAATCTCTTGACCACACAATCGAACAGTTAAAGGCTTATCCGCAGGGAGAACCAATCAGCGAGGACGAAATGCATTCAGAAAACAACGACTATAAAATGAACTGAAGCATCCAATCAGGGTAAAGCAGCGGGAAACTGCTGCGTTGCCCTTTTGGTGTTTTACCGCTGGGCCAACTATTGTGGGTTTTCTTGTACTTATTTTCGTTTACTTGTAATTAGCTGTATTTATCCCAGCCGCGTAAAAAACGGCTCCCCGTTAGGGGAACCGTCTTAAGATCAGGACTGAGCCGCATTAACCTGTTCATCCGCGTGGTAGGATGAGCGGACGAGAGGGCCGGATTCACAGTGCTTGAATCCTTTACTGAGGGCAATTTCCTTCAGCTCGGCAAACTCTTCGGGACTCCAGTATTTTTTAATTTTCAGGTGCTTTTTCGTCGGCTGCAGGTACTGGCCGATTGTCATAATATCCACATTAGATGCACGAAGGTCGTCCATCGTTTCAATAATTTCTTCCTTCGTTTCCCCAAGACCGATCATCAGGCTGGACTTGGTCGGAATATTCGGATTCATTTCCTTGGCCCGTTTGAGAAATTCCAAGGTGCGCTCATATGTAGCACGGGCACGCACACGGGGCGTAAGGCTTCTGACAGTTTCAATATTGTGGTTCATAATGTCCGGTTTCGCATCCATGAGCGTCTGAAGGTTTTCAAAACGTCCCATCATATCCGAAGGCAGTACCTCTACTGTCGTGAACGGGCTCTTTCTGCGGATCGCACGCACCGTTTCAGCAAAAACTTCGGCTCCGCCGTCTTTCAGGTCGTCACGGGCAACTGCTGTAATGACAGCGTGCTTAAGACCCATGAGCTTGACAGAGTCTGCCACACGTTCCGGCTCATCGAGATCCAGTTCAGTGGGAAGACCGGTCTTTACCGCACAAAATCGGCAGGCACGGGTACAAATATCCCCGAGAATCATAAAGGTTGCCGTTTTCCGCTCGGCCCAGCATTCATGAATGTTCGGGCAGCGCGCTTCCTCACAGACCGTGTGAAGCTTTTTTTCCCGCATCATTTTTTTAAGTCCGGTGTAGGATTCATTTGTATTCAATTTTATCTTAAGCCAGTCCGGTTTACGGATATGTTCTTCTTTTTTCGCCATAAGTCACTCTCCTGATCCATAGTCCTTCTCAACCCATAGACGGTGCTGTTCTATGTATGCCGACAATGTTCTCAATCATTAGTTACTTTAACATGAAAACGCAATTTTCTCAAAGAGTTCGAATACTGGAAGGATTTTTCCCGAATGGTTTTCAAGCCGATTTCAAACACTACATTATAGACATTGGTTCAGAGCATTTTTTTGAAAGGGGGACCAGCCAGTGAAGCGTGTGATAACAATGATGACAGCCTTAATACTCATTTGTTTAACTGTACTGCCCGCCTCAGGCAGTGCGGCTGTACTTGATGAACTTTCGTCCGAGGATATCTTTAAAGGACGGATGGCCCTTTATAAAAAAACAGAGGCCGTCACCGGGATCCCCTGGTTCGACCTTGCAGGTATCGACAGTTATGAACGTGGGCTGAGAAGAGCCCGCAACGATCTGCCAGATGAGGAAGGCTTCATCGGAATCTTTTTTTCTCCTGAAAAATGGACGGGTGCTGAAAATCCAGATAAAGAAGATACAAACCCTCTGTCGATTTCCCTTTTCAACGGAATGGGCCTGGACGGGGACGGAGATGGTCTTGCGGATCAGAATAACGATGAAGATGTCCTGTTTACATTCGCTTCCTTCCTGGCCTCCTATGGAACAGATAATGACAATATCCGGATCGGGCTGTGGAATTACTACCAGCGTGATAAGGCTGTAGAGCTGATTACCGGTCATTCGAAGATATACCGGCATTTCGGCACACTGGATTTACGAAAACGGATGTTTCCTCTTCCCCTTCAGTACAATTACAGCTATCAGAGTACATGGGGCCACAGCCGAGGCTGGGGCGGACGGCGTATGCATGAAGGAACCGACCTGTTCGCAGGATACGGTACTCCGGTACGATCCACCACTTATGGAATCGTAGAGCTGAAAGGCTGGAACAAGTTTGGAGGCTGGCGTATTGGGATCCGGGATACGAATAACGTGTACCATTACTACGCCCACCTGACCGGGTTTGAAAAAGGAGTGGAGCGGGGCACAATTGTGGAACCCGGCACCGTCGTCGGCTATGTCGGGAGTTCCGGATATGGAAAACCGGGGACGCAGGGCAAATTCCCACCACATCTTCACTACGGTATGTATAAGGATAACGGCTACTTCGAATGGTCATTCGATCCCTTCCCCTCTCTAAGAGCATGGGAACGCCTTGAGCGACAGGCCCGCAGAAAATAAAAAAGACCCGTCAGGAGATGACTAAAAATCGCCTGACGGGTCTTTTGACTTATCTGAAAATGCTCTTAGCCTAAGCTGGGCTCTGCAGCATACAGCTCATCATTTTTTCATCATCCGAAAATGTTCAGAAGCAGAATGCCAAGAATACCGATCGGTGCCACGATACGGAGGAACCAGATCCAGACTGTTCCAACTGTCGTGTCCGTAAGGCCTGTTTCTTTCAGGGCATCAACTTTGTTCCAACCCCAGCCGACAAACAGGGCAATCACAAATCCGCCGAGCGGAAGGAAGTAATTGTCGGTAATCGTGTCCATTAGGTCAAGGAACGGCAGACCAGCTACTGTAAAGTCCGAGAGCGGTCCTCCCTGACTAAGTGCTGAAGGCACACCGAACAGTGTAACGACAGTACCGACCGCGATTGCGGCAAAACGGCGTGTCCAGTTAAATTTGCGCATCGCATAAGCAACACTTACTTCCAGGAGGGAAATGGCTGATGACAGAGCCGCCACAGCTACCAGGAAGAAGAAAAGAATTCCAAACATCGTGCCCATAGCGCCCATCTGGTTAAATACTTCTGGAAGCGTGATAAACACAAGTCCTGGTCCGGCATCGCCCACATCAAACTGCGCGAACGTAAAGACTGCCGGGAAAATCATGATGCCGACTACAATAGCAAATAGTGTATCCAGCGTTACGACCGTTCCAGCTGCACTCGGCAGCTTTGTTTCCTTCGGCAGGTAGCTGGCGTAGGTAATCATCGCCCCCATACCAAGTGAGAGAGTGAAGAACGCCTGACCAATTGCCGCTGCGTAAATGCCCGGATTGCCAAAGGCGGAAAACTCAGGTCTGAACAGGAATGCCAGACCTTCTGCCGCACCGTCAAGTGTCAGAGCGTAACCTGCAAGGAACAGCAGGATGACTGCAAGAAGCGGCATAAAGATTTTGTTTGAAAGCTCGATTCCTTTTTTAACTCCGAAAAAGACGATGGCAATTGTAAGAGCCATGAACAGAACCTGCCAGAAGACCGGCCCAGCGGCTCCTCCAATAAACGCCCCAAAGAAATCCGCATATTCTCCGGTTTCAACACCGGCAGCAGCCCCGGTCACGTAGCTGTAAAGGAAGTAAACAACCCATCCGGCAATTACACCATAAAAGGATAAGATAATAAATGCTGAAGCTACACCGAGTATGCCCCCGATTGCCCATGGTTTCTGTGGTGCGATTGTGTTAAAGGATCCTACTACATCCTGCTGTCCGCGGCGTCCAATGGAAAATTCCGCAAGCAGTACCGGAAGACCGATGAGGAAAATACATAATAGATAAACAAGTAAAAATGCTGCTCCCCCATTTTCACCGGCAACATAGGAAAAACGCCAGACGTTTCCGAGTCCGACAGCAGATCCTACGGCAGCAAGAATGAAGCCGAGTTTCGTAGCAAAACGTTCCCGACCGTTACTCATAATTCATTCCCCTTTCTCTCTTTAATTGATTGGCTTTATTGTCATTATTTTCTGACACCAAGCCTCTAAAAAAAGAAGCGTAAAGTATTTTTGACAAAAATCGACTAAAGATGATTACGTTGTCTTATTATAAATAGCCTATATGAAAAAGTCAAAGGGATTATCTGAAAATTTTAGAAAGAAAGAATACCCAGTTTTTACAGTAGTCCGTACTCCTTCTGCCGGCACCTGCGGCAGACAATGGGATGAGATTATAGGGGAAACGTTCTACACTGAGAGCAGTATCTTTATGCACTGAAACCGTTTTGCCTTAAACCTAAAAAGCTGTTAAAGTAAGTTGTTGATTTTCGCTCACTGCGCTCCCTTTCCACGGGCACCACTGCAGCCTCCTCGGGAACATCGCCTGCGGGGTCTTCCGTCGGTGCTGTTCCCACAGGAGTATCACTCGTTCGCTCCAATCAACTTTATTTACTCAACATTAAGCTTTAACAGAGCCAATCAGAAAAAGCAGAAGCCCTCGGAGGACTCCTGCTTTTTTATTATGCTTCTAATGGTTTGATCAGCATTTTCATTACGGTGACGATCAGTGCAAATACAATAATGGCACCGAGAAGTGCAAGGAAGTAGCTT
The DNA here is from genome assembly GCF_003226345.1 of Alteribacter lacisalsi. GTDB lineage: Bacteria > Bacillota > Bacilli > Bacillales > Salisediminibacteriaceae > Alteribacter > Alteribacter lacisalsi. The sequence goes on from NZ_PDOF01000003.1 coordinate 43,344, forward strand.
CCCGTCAGACCGATCACAAGGAAACCGGCGATCGTGACCGCACCAACAAGAAGGGCGTACGGCAGCTGGGTGTTCACGTGGTCAATATGGTGACTTCCTGCCCCTGTTGAGGAAAGAATCGTTGTATCCGAGATCGGTGAACAGTGATCTCCGAAAATCGCGCCTGCAAGAACAGCTGCCAGCACCGGCAACAGCAGTGTCGGATCTGTCTGTACAGCAATTTCACCTGCAATCGGAAGCATAATTCCGAACGTTCCCCAAGAGGTACCTGTTGTAAAGGCCATGAAACCGGCGATGATAAACAAGACAACCGGCAGAAACGCCAGATTCATGTTGTCATTAACGATTTCAGCAAGGTACGCTCCGGTTCCGAGCTCACCGATAATCTCGATGATCGTCCAGGCAAAAATAAGAATGTAAATCGCAGGCAGCATGGATTTTACGCCTGCCCAGAGACCGAAACCAAAGTTTTTGGCCGGCACCTTCCGAATGATCGCTGTCACAAAAGTGACAGCCAGACTGACGAGTCCCCCATACACGAGAGATGCGGCTACGTCCGTGTTTTCAAATGTGGCCAGGAGACCCGGCTCTCCTTCTGTTCCCTGAATGCCTGTCATAATCATAAAGAAGACAGTGGCGGCAACGAGGGTAACAATCGGCCAGACAAGATCCCCGACGCGGCCGGTTACGACCGGCTTTGCATCTTCACTTTCGCCAGGCACCGGACCTTTTTCCTTGTCAGTTACTTCCCCTGTCTGAATCGCCCGAAGCTCATGTACACGCATAGGTCCAAAGTCCAACTTAAAGTAAGCTACTGCAAACACCATGGCAATGGCAAATAAGGCATAGAAGTTCATTGGGGCTATCATTAGAAAGGCCTGCAGGGCCCCGTATTCGGTCACACCGTTTTCAAGCAGGACATCGTTCCCGATGAGGGTAATGATGTATGCACCCCAGCTGGAAAGCGGCACGATGACACACATGGACGCAGCAGTCGAATCGACCAGATATGCGAGCTTCGCTCGGGAAATCCGGTGGCGGTCTGTAAGCGGACGGCTCACATTACCGACAGTCAGACTGTTAAAGTAATCGTCAATAAAAATAATAATACCGAGAAAGATTGAAACAAATTGAGCTCCGACACGTGTTTTTACACGGCTCAGTGCCCACTCACCAAAAGCACGGCTTCCTCCTGTCATGGAAATAAAGGAGGCAATCACCCCGAGGATGACAAGAAACAGCAGGATATAAAACTCCCATGTGTTGACTCCTTCACCTGGGATGTAGAAAATTCCCGTAACAATACCAAGCACCTGACTCAGTGCCTCATTAACAAACATTTCTTCATTCTGATTTACCATCAGAGCGCCGACAATGATCCCAATACCGAGTGAGAGCAGCACTCTTCTCGTAATGATGACCATGACAAGCGCCAGTACCGGCGGTAAAAGCGATAATGCACCGTGATCCAACTTGGTTTCCTCCCTTTTTTGTATGCCGGCAGAGCCTGTCCGCCCGGCAATCTGAGTACAGCTTGACAATCTCATTTATTCAGTGAAATATACTGCTTTATTCTGCGTCATACTGGTCTGTTCCTTCAGTGCGGACATTTCCGCACAAAAAAAGACAGAACCGGACGGATGTCCAATGCTGCCTTTCAACATAATGAACGATCCCCAGCCAGAGAAGAGTCAGTAGTTCTCCACTACGGTTTCCCGAGTGACAGTGCTGTATTTATTCAATACAGCCCCAGCCGGGCAGTCGTGACCGGACATGCCCGCTTCGGCGAAGGTTCCTTTTTGCATCCCTCAAAGGTGGCCGCCTCCGGATGCATACTCTTAAGCTTCGCGCCTCTACCTCATCCACATCGTGGTGAGGTATCTACATTTTAACCGATTCAATTGTCAAACCGAAGTTGATTGTATCAGACCGTTCGAATTCACGCAAGCATTAATCGTCTTCCAGATTATTCTGTTCGGTTTCAGATGGTCCTGTCTGCTCACGGTTCGGCTCATGAACAATGGAGGGCATCAGCCCGCTCCCGTAAAACTCCGGTACTTCTCCTGGGATAAATTCCATCGCAACAGGTATGGATGTTTTGACTATTTCTGTATCCGTTGCAAATGGAATGACGACCTTAACATCTACTTCAATATCAACAGACACACTGATCCAGGTGTTGTTGATACCGGTGGAAACAACCTCGTCACGAAGCTGTGATTTCACATCCCCGATCGCTGTCAGCCGCACAGGCACCCTCGGACCAAGGTGTGCAAGGAGGGAGTTTTTTGTTGCCTGACCGAGCGGAATCATATGAATGATCCCGTCTTCGGTAAACGAAGCTCCTTCTCTTTCCACATCCACATCTGACGGAATACCAATATCTCTGACCCGGCCGTGTTCAATGTCATTCAGATAGGACTGCACCCGGTGGGTGGTCTCCTGAAGCACACGGTTATAGATGACGGGATTAATGCTCATGTTGCTGACTTTACCGTCCGGTCCCATCTCATATTCAATGATATCTTCCATGTTCGTATTTTCAAGAATCTTTTTTGAAATGGCGTCGTTAATGGCAAGGGTACCGATGCGCTGTGTTTCCGTTTTCGCAATGGCTATGATTGTCGGCCTTATTCCCTTCTCTACAATCACAAGCCCCTGGGCTGTCATAAGGCTGAAAATAAGAAATGAGATTAAAAAAACATAACGAAAAGGCAGAGGACCCTTCCGCCTCTTCGGTTTCCACGTCCGAAACCTCCGCTTCACTTCACCTGCCCCCTTTCCCCTCTTTCATAATCTATGCAAAAGTGTCCAGGGACAGACCTGAGGAGGAAAGAAGGTTGATAAAGCAGCTTCGGGTTAGACTAAGGATTCGTCAGTGAAGACAAAAGCTCGATCTCTCTTCATTTACACACCATCGCCGGTGAGTTATGAAGTGACTCGCCCCGCAACCTGCTTACGGCTCCCGCGAAGAAAAAAACCGCCTCACCCAGGAGACGGTCTGCTGCTGCAGGCAGCGCATTTATCTTTTCCTTTCGTAAACATAAAAAGTATGGGCATATTCATTGTCCGAGTCGGTTTTTCCATCGTAAGTCTGGGTCACTTCCCAGATTTGTTCCGATATTGGCGGAAACTGAGTATCTCCCTGAAACGTATGGTGAATGCGTGTGACATAGAGCCTGTCTGCGAAATCGATCAGCTGCTCAAAGATTTTCTGGCCGCCGAGAATCATCACTTCTTCACCCGTCTGGGAAAGCTGCTTCACCTTATCCAGATTGTGCCAGACTTCTACATCCTCCGCTTCAAAATTCTCATCGGACGTCACCACGATGTTTTTACGGTTAGGGAGCGCTTTTCCCATTGATTCAAAGGTTTTGCGGCCCATGATGACGGTATGGCCTGACGTGATCCGTTTGAACCAGGCAAGATCATTCGGCAGGTGCCAAGGCAGATCGTTGTTACGGCCGATCACATTATTTTCATCCATTGCAGCGATCATTGAGATCATACGCTTACCTCTCCTTTAATGTGTGGATGAGGGTCGTATTCCACTAACTCAAAGTCTTCAAACGTAAAGTCCTCAATCCGGTTCACTTCAGGATTGAGTTTCATTTGCGGAAGGGGGCGCGGATCACGGCTCATCTGAAGTTTTACCTGCTCCACATGATTGTTATAAATATGCACATCTCCGAATGTGTGAATGAATTCTCCATATTCAAGACCGCATTCCTGAGCAATCATCATTGTCAGAATCGAGTACGAAGCAATATTAAATGGTACGCCGAGGAACAAATCGGCACTGCGCTGATACAATTGACAGGACAGTTTCCCGTCAGCCACATAGAATTGAAACAGGCAGTGGCAGGGGGAGAGAGCCATTTTATCGAGCTCGCCCACATTCCAGGCATTCACGACGAGCCGCCGGGAATCAGGATTCTTTTTGATTTCCTCAATAACGTTGCGGAGCTGGTCGATGGACGTCCCGTCCGGTGCCGGCCAGCTGCGCCACTGCCTGCCGTAAACCGGTCCCAGATCACCATTCTCGTCAGCCCATTCGTTCCAGATGCGGACATTGTTTTCTTTCAGGTAGGCGATATTGGTGTCTCCTTTAATAAACCAGAGAAGTTCGTGAATAATCGCTCTCAGGGACAATTTCTTTGTCGTCAGCAGAGGAAAACCTTCAGCCAGATCAAAACGCATCTGATAGCCGAACGTGCTGATCGTTCCGGTCCCTGTGCGGTCCTCTTTTGACTTGCCGTTTTCCAGTACGTGTTCGCAGAGATCAAGGTACTGTTTCATTAATAAATGCCTCCTTTATGTAATCATGACAGGCTTGTCCGCCTGTGTATTCAGTACAGGATGTGCCGTCCCCTTACGAAGACGGCATCCTCACCGTTTATGACATTTTAAGAAGCGCGTCCCGTCCTGTCATTCCTTTATGAATACCTAGTGCTTCTGCCTCATAGGTGACAGATTCAAGCGGGGCATCAAGAAGATCTTCGATGGTCCGGACGCCCACGGCACGGCCTGCGATGATCTTTCTGGATGCCAGCTTTTCATTTAACAGCGCTACATCCAGCGCGCCGCACATGATATAACCGGCTTCATTCGTAACCGCCATAAAGTTTGTTTTCGGAAGCTTGACAGTGACAGCGGTAAATGGCTTCCCTTCAATAAACATTGGTTTTACATCAATCACAGTTCTCTCCCACCTCTCTGCCGAACCGGCGTAGTCACCATGCCGGCCGCTTTCCTGAAACGGCCGGCACGAATACTTACAGACCCGAGCGTGACTGCAGGCTGGTATATATTATGACAGAAAGCGGCAGATCGTGAGTCAGTTCTACGTCCTTTGAGCCCAGCGGCTCAGACTCCATGCGAGAACATCCCGGAGAAATTCGGGCATGAAGTATTCCTTTTCTTTCAAGGTGCTGATTGACGGGTACAGCCAGCCGAAAGTGAACATATCCACTGTGGCAATGTGATACACACGGTCACGTTCAAGTGGCTTGCCGCCCACAATTACATCCTCCGGCTGGAGAACCTTGTTGCGGTGCCTGATCTCGATTCCGTCATACACCATTGAACCGAGAATCTTGCCCCTGAAACCGAAGCCTTTCAGTCTTTTTTCAATCATTTCTTCCTTTTCGGCTTCCCGGATAAATTCAAGCAGGCGTTCGCCGGAGACAGATACTTTTGCCGGATTGATGGGATGAGGACATATTTCGTGCAATCTTCTTTTTGTAACCGGTCCTTTCTTCAGGCCGTCAAGAAGAACACCGGCATTTATCATCCCTGCCTCTGCATCACACCATTCTCTTACCCCTTTTACGAGCAGAGCGGGAAGCGGTGAATTTTCACGCCAGTCCACCGGCCAGTCCTCCGGAAGATCGGCTACCACCTCAGCCAGTTTTTCATCTGCTTTCTTCTTCATGGACTCGAGCATTTCCTCTGTTTTCAAATCTTTTTTCAGTATTTCCGTGTTTACGTCGTGGGTTTTGACAGAGATCGATGCCTCACTTCCCGGCCCACTTGCTGTGACGGCTATTTCACCCAGGTGCTGACCGGACCGGCCGCACTGGTGAATCCATGTCCGATTAACTTTTTTTCCGTTTTCCAGCAAGTGATGCGTGTGGGAGCCCAGGATAATATTGATCTCGGGAAAATCTCCGGCCATTCTTTCGTCATCGTGAAGCCCGAGATGGGACAGGCAGACAAGAACGTCCGCTTTCCCCTTTAACTCCCGGACCTGCTCTTCAATGACGGGAAAAGGATCTGAAATGTTCCAGCCGAGCGCATCGTAAAAAAGAGGATATGCGACCGTGACACCGAAGACAGCGACTTTGAGCCCCCCTGCGGTTGTATAGATCCGGTTCATTTTTGCCCATGAGGGAAGAGAACCGTCCCTGTTTTTCAGATTTCCTACCAGAACGTCGAATTCAGCATTCTCATAGAGGCTGTTGAGCTGGTCGCGGGAAAATGTCATGCCTTCATTGTTTCCAATCGTCACCCCGTCGTAATGCAATGCATTAAGACAGGACACGTTCCCTTTACCGGAAAGGCCGTCTGTTACCGGATTTACCCGGTCAGCGTGATCACCGATGTCAAACAGCAGAACGTCTCTCCCAGACTCCTCAGCTTCTTTTTTGAGCTGTTTTATTTTTGTGACCACATAGGGCCACTGGTCAAGCTCGCTGTGAAGATCGTTTGTATGAATGATTGTAAGTTTTTTCTGTTTCATTTAGTCACCGCCTCTGACTTACATCCCTGTAACACCTTGATAGATCAGCCTGATGCCGATCAAAATGAGAAACAACCGGAGAAAGTTCACCACTGTATCTCCCTTTAAGCGGCGGTTTACCGCAGCTCCGATAATACCTCCAAACCACGCACCGGGGATCAGGGCAGCGGCATACAGCCAGTCTACATTACCGAGGGCAACGTGCGTAACCGAACTGACGAGAGCCGACAGAAACACGAGGAACATGGAGGTGGCCACAGCGATATGGGCTGGAAAACCGAACAGCAGAAGCATCGCAGGAACCATAAGAGATCCGCCGCCGATCCCGAATAAACCGGAGCACATCCCCACCACAAATGCGATAGCGATCCCGACTGCAGGCTGATAACCGTATTCAATCAGATCACCTGCAGGGTTAATGTAGGTGCGCCTGACTCCCCCTGTTTTCGCAAGACGAATCGGCTTTACATACTTTCGGACCATAAGAATAAAGGAAACAAGGATGATAAATCCACCGAAGAAAATTAAAAAGGCACTCACATCGATATCTTTGTTGAGCCAGACACCGAACAGCGCCCCTGGACCGCTTCCTGCAAAAAAGATCAGCCCACTCTTAATATCCACTTTTTTCTGTTTTACATAAGCAAGCGTGGAGGAAAGTCCGGTAAAAATCATAACCACGAGGGAAGTCCCAACGGCAACCTGTGGTGTAATGCCCTCTAGAATTGCCGAGTAACCTGCCAATACCATCATTGCTGGTACGATAATAATACCGCCTCCGAGGCCCATGATGCTGCCAAGAATCGCAGCGATAAGCCCGAGAAACAAAAGTAAAATCCATTCCATAACAAAACGTCACTTTCTGCTGATCACCAGCTGTGTTTTTATGTTCTTCTCAGTCAAATAAATCCAATTGACGTGGGGCAAGACCGCGGTAATCAAGTCCAAGAATGTCTATCATCTGCTTTGCGTTGCCGGCAGCATGCCCCCCTGAGTTATTGTTAAAAAGGACATACGTCTTCTTCACTTTTGAAGAGACGCTCTTCACGTGCCCTGCAAGTTCCTCAAGCTCATTATTTGTATAATCATACAGGTAACGGACCTCGCGCCACTCATCTCCTTTGGCGGGTTTTGTCCACCCTGCTTCGTTTCTTCCGTGAAAACGGAAAAGAACCTCTTCTGAACCGGCAGGATCCGGAACGAGTGGAATGGATCTGGCACCGGCCTGCGGTTCATCACATATACTGTGAATCCAATTTTCTTTATCGATAAAGGAGAGCGTCTGAGACCGGAATTCCTCCGAGTACCATGACTGATGGCGGAACTCAAGTGCACAGGGAAGATCCTTCAGATACTCCCGGCAGACTCTTAAGTACTGAACGTTTTCTTTTTTACAGTCAAACCAGGGCGGAAACTGGCAGAGAACCATCGCAAGCTTTCCCGCTTCTTTCATCGGCTTAACTGAGTCAATAAAGGCCTGAAACATCTCATCCCGTGTTTCAAAAGGAATTTCTCCCCGCTCGTGCCCGGTTATCCCCTGATAGGCTTTTACAACAAAACGAAAAGCGTCTGGTGTTTCCCGAGTCCACTTTTCCATGTTTCGCAGGGGCTGAACTGCATAAAAAGAGGCATCAACTTCCACGGTGGGAAAATGTCCGGCGTAAATCTCCAGTTTACCTGAAGACTGCTTTACCCCTTCATAGAGAGAGTCATGGTCACCCCAGCCGGTTAATCCGATATTGATCATTGTCCGCTCCTTTCATTCCGCCCCCGGTCCTTCTGTTGGTCAAAGAGGCGTGCCGATTTTCAAGTGATATGTATAAAAAGCCTGGTTATATGCCTATACGCAATACTATTTTAGTACATATGCTGATGTGTGAATACCCTTTTGCCTCGTCTTCATGCCTTTCCATGGACAGACAGGGACATCAGGATGATTGAACAGTCCTGGCATCCTGCTTTTTGCAGGCGGACTGTTACAAGGGAGAGGAGAAGTTTCTATGCAGCAGCATCCTTATCAGGTGTACCATACACGTTCCTCAGACGACCATTACCGCAGGAGACCCGGATGGGGTGGCGGCGGTGGCTGGGGCGGCCGGCCAAGACCAGGATGGGGCGGTGGCGGCTGGGGCGGCGGATTCGGCGGTCCGTTTCTCGGAGGCCTCGCAGGCGGCCTGCTCGGAAGTGCCCTATTCAGCGGACCGGGATACGGAGGATACTACCCTCAGCCGTATTATCCACCGTATCCGCCTTATTACTATCAGCCATATCCGTATTATTACTAATAAATCGGAAGGCAACAGCACAAAGGCCCGGGGACGAATCCTCCGGGCCTTGCTTTTATGAACGTCAACAGAGTCTGATTAACCGATGGAACCTTCCATCTCGAACTTGATGAGACGGTTCATTTCAACGGCATACTCCATTGGAAGTTCTTTTGTGAACGGCTCGATGAAGCCCATGACGATCATTTCCGTTGCTTCCTGCTCGGAAACTCCGCGGCTCATCAGATAGAAGAGCTGCTCTTCGGAAACTTTCGATACAGTCGCTTCGTGCTCAAGCGTAATATCATTGTTGAGGATTTCGTTGTAAGGAATCGTATCTGAAGTGGACTCGTTATCCATGATGAGCGTATCACACTCGATCTTGGATTTTGATCCTTCAGATTTACGTCCGAAGTGACAGATGCCGCGATACGTTACTTTACCACCCTGCTTGGAGATGGATTTGGAAACGATCGTGGAGGAGCAGTCCGGTGCCAAGTGGTGAACTTTAGCTCCTGCATCCTGGTGCTGTCCCTTTCCTGCAATCGCAATGGAAAGGATGTTTCCGCGTGCTCCGCGGCCTTTCATGACAACTGCCGGATATTTCATCGTCAGCTTGGAACCGATGTTGCCGTCAACCCATTCCATGTTGGCACCTTCTTCAGCCACCGCACGCTTCGTTACGAGGTTGAATACGTTTGGCGCCCAGTTCTGGATCGTTGTATAACGGCAGTACGCGTTCTTCTTAACGATAATTTCAACAACTGCACTGTGAAGGGAGTTCGTCGTGTAAACCGGAGCCGTACAGCCTTCCACGTAGTGGACAGAGCTGTCTTCATCGGCAATGATCAGAGTACGCTCGAACTGGCCCATGTTCTCGGAGTTGATACGGAAGTAAGCCTGAAGAGGCGTATCCACTTTAATTCCTTTTGGTACATAGATGAAAGAGCCTCCGGACCATACGGCAGAGTTCAGCGCCGCAAACTTGTTGTCTGATGGCGGAATCACTTTACCGAAGTGCTTGCGGAAGATTTCCTCATCTTCTTTCAGAGCGGTGTCCGTATCTTTAAACAGGATTCCCTGTTCTGTGAGTTCTTCTTTCATGTTGTGATAAACAACTTCGGATTCGTACTGCGCGGATACACCGGCAAGGTATTTCTGCTCTGCTTCCGGAATTCCGAGTTTGTCAAATGTGTTCTTAATTTCCTCAGGTACTTCATCCCATGAGCGCTCGGACTTTTCGGACGGTTTTACGTAATACGTAATTTCGTCAAAGTTAAGCTCGCTCAGGTCGCCGCCCCACTGAGGCATCGGCATTTTATAAAACTGTTCAAGAGACTTCAGACGGAAATCAAGCATCCACTGAGGCTCAGCTTTCATACGGGAAATTTCCTCTACGATCTCTTTTGTCAGACCGCGCTTCGAACGGAAGATCGATACGTCTTTATCGGAAAAACCATATTGATATTCTCCGATTTCAGGCATTTTCTTAGCCATCTAAAATTACCTCCCTTTTGATTCTGTAAAACAGACCAGCTTCCTACATCCGACACTTAATCCTTCAGTCATAAAGGGAAGCGTGCTTATGACCGGGTCTTTTGTTTCTATTTTACACGATATGATGCTGTGAGGCTACCCGGGCGAACTGATCCACTTCACTGATAAGCTTCGTTGAACGTCCTTCGCTCGCTTTCCGCGGCGGTGCCGGCGAGCCTCCCACTGCCGCAGGAGTCTCACTGCTGCGTTCAACTGTGTCTATAATCAACTTGAATCAGCTTCAGGCGGACGCTTTCCGCGGGCAAGGCCTCAGCCTCCTCTGGAAAAACACCCTGCGGGGTCTTCGACTCTTGCTTTTCCCGCTGGAGTCGCCGCCTTACGCCAGAAGCTGAATTAAGCAGCAGGTTTGTTGGTAACTCAGTTTCCCGGACGGACAAAGCACGCTTATTCGTTTTCTTCTTTCAACCCTTTTTCCATCGCTTTCCACGCCAAAGTGGCGCATTTAATTCTGGCCGGGAATTTCGCAACTCCCTGGAGGGCTTCGATATCACCGAGGTCAAAATCGCCGTAGTCGGCGTCTTTGCCAAGCATAATATCGGAAAAAATACCGGAAAGCTTCAGAGCGTCATCAACAGGAAGGCCTTTTACCGCCTGCGTCATCATGGAGGCAGAGGAAAGACTGATCGAGCACCCTTCACCTGTAAACTTAGCATCCGCGATTTTTCCGTCTTCCACCTTCATCTGAAGCTGGATGCGGTCTCCGCAAGTGGGATTGTTCATGTTTACCGTGAGTGTGTCCCCATCGAGTTCGCCCCGGTTTCTCGGGTTTTTATAATGATCCATGATCACTTGACGATACAGTGTATCGAGATTATTACCCAAAGACATCTCCGAAGTACTCCTTTGTTTTATTTAGTCCTTTTACGAATGTATCCACGTCATCTTTCGTGTTATACAGGTAAAAGCTTGCACGGGCAGTTGCTGATACGTCCAGCCATTTCATTAGGGGCTGTGCACAGTGATGACCGGCCCGGACAGCAATTCCGTCTGCGTCAAGGACTGTCGCCACGTCATGGGGATGGACATCGTCACAATTGAATGTCACGATACCTGCCCGGTGCTTTGGTCCATAAACGGTGATGCCGTCTACTTCCTTCAGCTGCTCCATGGCATACTGTGCCAGTTCGTGCTCGTGCTGTTCAATGTCATCAAGACCGATTTCTTCAAGGAAATCAATCGCGACACCAAGGCCGATCGCGCCGGCAATAATCGGTGTACCGCCTTCAAACTTCCACGGAAGCTCTTTCCATGTAGAATCCTGGAGACCGACAAAATCAATCATTTCGCCGCCGAATTCCACAGGTTCCATCGCTTCCAGAAGAGCCTTTTTGCCGTAAAGTACCCCGACTCCTGTCGGCCCGCACATTTTATGGGATGAAAAAGCAAAGAAGTCGCAATCCAGATCCTGTACATCAACCCGCATATGAGGGGTACTCTGGGCACCGTCAACCAGCATTACCGCGCCGTGTTTATGAGCTGCGGCAGCCAGTTCCTTAACGGGGTTGATCGTTCCGAGCACATTTGACACGTGCATTACAGCAACGATCTTCGTACGGTCTGTGATCGTTTCTTCTATTTTATCCATATCGATTGTGCCGTCTTTACGGAGTTCAAGATATTTAAGCGCTGCACCAGTCGCTTTGGCCAGCTGCTGCCACGGAATAATGTTACTGTGGTGCTCCATCGGTGTAATGACAATCTCGTCATCCGGTCCGAGGTTCGCACGGCCGTAGCTCTGTGCAACAAGATTGATTGCAGTAGTTGTTCCGCGCGTGTAAATTACTTCTTCTGTGGAAGAGGCATTAATAAACTTGCGGATCTTTTCACGGGCGCCTTCATAACCGTCCGTTGCCAGCGTCCCGAGGGTATGAACACCACGGTGAACGTTGGAATTATAGCGGCGGTAATAGTCGTCAAGGGCTTCAATCACCTGCGCAGGCTTCTGGGATGTTGCAGCACTGTCAAGGTATACAAGAGGCTGACCGTTAACTTCCTGATCGAGAATCGGGAACTGTTTACGGACCGCGCGTACATCCATTAGTATACTTTCCTTTCGATCACTTCGAGCAGCTGCTCTTTAACGGATTCGATTGGAATCTCGTTTACAACCGGACCGAGGAAACCATGGATGATAAGACGTTCCGCTTCCTCACGGGAAATTCCGCGGCTCATCAGGTAGAACATCTGCAGCGGATCGATTTTACCGACAGATGCCGCATGGCCTGCTGTAACGTCATCTTCATCAATAAGAAGGATTGGGTTGGCGTCGCCGCGGGCTTTTTCACTCAGCATAAGCACACGCTCAGTCTGCTCGCCGTTCGCCTTTGTTGCACCCTTTTCAATTTTGGAAATACCGTTATAGATGGAAGTCGCGGCATCCTTCATAACGCCGTGCTTCAGAATCTGACCATCGGAATTTTTTCCGTAATGCTTGATCAGAGTTGTAAAGTTCTGCGTCTGCTTTCCGCGGCCGATGGAAACGGTTTTAGAGTCAGCATATGAGCCTTCGCCCACAAGATATGTTGTGTTATCGGAAACCGTGTTACCGTCATTCATCTGGCCAAGAGACCAGTATACTTTCGCATCCCGTCCAGTTACCTGAGCGCGGCGGTTCACATAGGTTGTCACGTCAGCAGCAAGGTTGTCAACGGCACCGAAGTTCACTGTCGCGCCGTCAGCAGCGTATACTTCCGCAACGATATTGGCTACTGTTTCTTCGCTTCCGTCTTCTGAAGCGTAGTTTTCAAAGTACGTAACGGAGCTGTTCGCTTCAGCTACAATCAGAACATGGTTAAAAAGGCCGACTCCGCCTTTCTGAACATAAATCGCCTGAAGCGGCACGCTGACTTCCACGTTCTTCGGTACGTAAATAAACGTCCCTCCGTTTACAAGCGCAGCATGAAGAGCCGTCAGACGGTTTTCATCGGCAGTGACCGCTTCTTTCATAAAGTACTTTTCAACGAGATCGCTGTGTTCGGTTACTGCTGTCTGAAGGTCAGTAAAGATAACGCCCTGTTTCTCCAGATCTTCCTGCGTGCGCGAGAAGACAGTCGCACCGTTTTCCTGAACCAGGATCGTGTTGGCGTTTTCTTCTTTGCCGACAAGACCCTTCACTTTATCAGACAGATTGCTGTATGGTGTATCCGCTGATTCCGCTTTTTCATGTTTGAAAGATGTAAAGTTCCATTTCGTTATATTCGTTTTATCCGGCTTCGGCAGGTCGATTGCCTCTGCACGCTCTAAAGACGACAGGCGCAGGCTGGTGAGCCACTGAGGCTCCTGGCGGTCTTTAGAGAAGTTGGTCACATATTCCTGATCAAATGGTAGCTTTGTGTCCACTGACATATTCTTTTCCTCCTCCTTAAAAACCGCTATTATTCTTGCCCTACAGTCTCGTCTTCAATGCCCAGTTCTTCTTTAATCCAATCGTAACCCTGCTCTTCTAGCTTCTGTGCAAGCTCAGGTCCGCCGGATTTTACGATACGTCCCTGCATCATCACGTGTACTTTGTCAGGTGTAATGTAGTTAAGCAGACGCTGGTAGTGGGTGATAATCAGGCAGCCGAAGTCCTCGCCGCGCATATCGTTAATTCCCTGTGCTACGACTTTAAGCGCGTCGATGTCAAGACCGGAGTCGATCTCGTCCAGAATCGCAATTTTCGGTTCAAGCATGAGAAGCTGAAGAATTTCGTTCCGCTTCTTCTCACCGCCGGAAAACCCTTCGTTCAGGTAACGATGCTGGAACGACTGGTCGATATCAAGCGTTCCCATTTTTTCATCCATTTTGCGGATGAACTTCATCAGGGAAATCTCGTCGCCTTCTTCACGGCCGGAGTTGATCGCTGAACGGATAAAGTCTGCGTTTGTTACACCGCTGATTTCAGACGGATACTGCATCGCAAGAAAAAGTCCGGCGCGGGCGCGCTCGTCAACTTCCATTTCAAACAGGTCTTCTCCATTAAAAGAAGCTTTCCCGCTTGTTACTTCATATTTAGGATGTCCCATTAAAGCAGAAGCAAGTGTGGATTTACCGGTACCGTTTGGTCCCATAATCGCGTGGATCTCGCCACCGTTCACTTCAATTCCGAATCCTTTCAAAATCTCTTTTTCTTCAATGGATACATGAAGATCTTCAACTTTTAAGTTTGGTGCAGTCATGTGCTCTAACCTCCATTTATTTTTTTCATGGTCGGCGCTTTTGCGCACCATGGACGGATGAACGTGGTTAAGAATACAGTTAACCCATTCTCAGTTTATTCTCATTACAATATTATATCAAATGCAATGTGAGTTCAAGGGCAAACGACACCCTGTCCTTTATTCAAACATATTTCCGTCTCATTCATCAAATCAGACACAGCTTTATGTATTTTTCCATCGAATTAACGGTTCATACGATTTCACTATGACACAAAAAGATACCGGCATGCCTTCAGGCATACCGGTCTTTAATTAAACAGTTATGTTTTTTGCTATGGTAATTTATGTTCAGGTGTTCAGCTGACCAAGATGTTCTCTAACGAATTTGTTGCTCGCCTTGTGATCCTGCTCACGCTTGAGTTCCACCTTCATGACATTATCAAGGTTACTCCCGTATTCCGCGTAGCTCATTCCGTGTGCCTGCTGCATTCCTTTTTCCATCTCGCTCGTGTGATTCATTTGAATCTGATGGATAACAAATCAACCCTTTCAAATTTTTTGGTCAAAAGATCTGACAAGTTTACCCTTCCACCTTTTGGAATCGGTTAAACTTGTTTTTATATGATCTTTTTGTTTGTGACCTTCTTAACATATTGTATTTTACCACGCCTCCGTTCGTGAACCAAAGAGGGTCAGAAGGGCTCTCGCCCTGAATTGACTGAAAATTCAACGTCACCTTCCCTCACCCCATGCAAACCTTAAATAACCCTCGATTGCACAAAAAAACACCGGATCTCACGATCTGAGTTCCAGTGTTTTACCATCATTAGTTCAATGGGCCTGCTGATCAAGCTCGGTGAGGCACTGTTCCACAAGTGTAAACGCCTGGCTCATGGCAGCACCGCCCCCGAATGCACCGGTAACAGCTACGGCTTCAAGAATCTCTTCCTGAGAGCAGCCCTGATCAAGGCATCCTTTCGTATGATAAATAATACAGTATTCATCCTGGGCATAAATACCAATACCAAGTGCAATGAGCTGCTTCTCCTTTTTCGTGAGCGTCCCTTCACGGAAACACGCTTCTGTAAAGGCATCGTATTTATCAGCGATTTCCGGCATCTGCTCGTTAAATAGCCCGTGTCCAGCCTTATAGTCATGCAAAGCCTGCTGAATCGGTGAAAGTGTCGGGTCTTGCTGCTGATGTTCCATTGGTCATCTCTCCTTCTAGGTATTTCACACCGGTTAGTATCTGTAACAGACCGGTGGTTTATGCCGGCAGATTCTCATTGATTAAAACAGTTGGCTCTGTTAAAGTCTGTTGTTGATTTCCGCTCACTGCCCTCCCTTTCCGCGGGCACCGCTTCAGCCTCCTCGGGAGGATCGTCCTGCGGGGTCTTCAGCCGGTGCTGTTCCCGCAGGAGTGTCGCGCGCTCGCTTTAATCAAAAACGATAGAAAATTATCAACATTAAGCTTTAACAGAGCCAAACAGTTAAAAAACGCCCTCCTGTTATAAGGAGAGCGTTTTGGGAATTACGTTATTATTCACCTGCCGGCACAACTGCACCGTTGTATTCTTCTTCAATAAAGTCTCTGACTTCTTCTGAACGGAGGATTTCAACTAGCGTCTGAATCTGCTCGTTATCTTCGTCACCGCTTCGGACCGTAATAATGTTCACATACGGGTTATCCAGGTCGGACGTCTCGATGGCGATGGAATCTTCATTCGGATCAAGATTAGCTTCGAGTGCGAAGTTGGAGTTAATCAGTACAGCATCTCCTTCTCCGTTTTCATATGCAGTCGGAAGGAGAGCAGCTTCATAATCAGGCTGGAAGTCGAGATTCTTCGGGTTGTCCACAATATCATCCAGAGTGGCTTCTGTGCCTGCACCGTCTTCAAGGGTAATAACCCCTTCCTCTTCAAGCATGAGAAGAATACGGCCGTGGTCAGACGGGGCATCACTCATCAAAACTTCGGCGCCGTCAGGAAGTTCTTCTAAAGAGCCATACTCCTGGCTGTAAACGCCGATCGGTTCGATGTGCACGCCGCCTGCGTTTACGAAGTCATAATCTTCATTAGAAGCCATCTGATCTTCAAGATAAGGGACATGCTGGAAGTAGTTTGCATCAAGTTCACCTGCTGCGAGTGCACGGTTTGGCATCACGTAGTCGTTAAACACTTCAATCTGCAGGTCAATGCCTTCTTCTTCAAGAAGTGGCGCGGCGAAATCCAGGATTTCCGAGTGGGGAATGTTTGTGGCACCTACAACAAGGGTGCTGTTGTCTCCTTCTCCTTCTGCCCCTCCGTTGTCTCCGTTACCGCCACCACAGGCAGCCAGAATTCCTGCTGAAAGAGCAAATGCTGAAAAAGTGAATGTTTTTTTCATCGTTAATCAAACTCCTTTTTTTAATGCTGTGTTCGGATCGAATGTTGCCTTCATCAAAATGAATGATGGAGCGGAAGGCGGCGACTCCAGCGGCGAGCGTTTGCTTCACGAATAAGCTGCGAGTTGCTTCGACGCAGATCGCTCCAAAGGTATGCTTGCAGAGGAAGAAGCAGGAATTTTCCCAAGGAGGCTGAGGCGTTACCCGCGGAAAGCTTCCGCCTGAAGCGCAATAAAACAACAATCTTTCCGAATACAGCTTTTTGAAATTAATTATCAGGTTGTTTTTGAACAAATTGCCGCTGGTCTGCAGCGGATTACCCGCACCCAGACTTAACGCTTGTCCAACACACGGGTGAGCTGGTCACCGACGATTTGAACGATAAATACGACAATCAGAATGGCAATCGTCGCAGCGAGGGTCACGTCATCGTTGTAACGCTGAAAACCTTCACGGTAGGCAAAGTCACCCAGACCGCCTGCTCCAATTACACCGGCCATCGCCGTATAACTGATAAGGGCAATTGCTGTAACGGTAATCCCTGATATAAGAGCTGGCATGGATTCTGGGAGCAGCACTTTGAAAATAATCTGGCTGTGTGTCGCCCCCATTGATCGGGAAGCTTCAATAACACCTTTGTCCACTTCCCTGAGCCCGATTTCCACCATCCGTGCATAAAATGGAGCAGCGCCAAAAATAAGTGCAGGAAGAGCCGCTGAAGGGCCTAGCATCGTCCCGATCAGGGCGGTAGTAAACGGTATAAGCAATACAAGCAGGATGATAAATGGGATAGAACGGAACAGGTTTACAAACCCTGCAGTTACCACGTTTACCGGTTTATTCTCCCAAAGATTATTTTTTGCTGTCAGAAAGAGAACAAGACCGAGCGCAACACCGATAATAAAGGTGAAAAACACCGAAACAGCTGACATATAAATTGTCTCCATAGTGGCATCCCACAGCCGGTCCCAGTTCACGTTAGGAAACATCTGTTCAATCACTGTGGATCACCTCCACTTCAACATGCTGTTCTTTAATGTAGGCAACAGCTCTGTCCATTTCTTCTTCATTACCGTCAAGGCCGATAAACAAAGAACCGTATGACCCGTTTTGGGTGGTCGATATTTTTCCTTGAAGAATATTTACGTTTACGTCAAATCTGCGGATGACATCGGTAATCACATGTTTTTTGGCATCACTGCCTGTAAACGTAAGCTGCAGTACCCGGCCAATTCCTTCTTCCCCGAAAAGATGAGCCAGAGCCTGCTCTGTTTCTTCAGGTTCGGTTACCTGCTTGACGAATTCCTTTGTCATCTCCTCGCGTGGATGACTGAATACATCAAGTACATGTCCTTCTTCCACAACCTTTCCCTGCTCCATGACGGCCACACGGTGGCAGATCTTTCGAATCACGTGCATTTCATGTGTAATCAGAACAATTGTCAGTCCCAGCTTATTATTAATATCCACGAGCAGATCCAGAATCGAGTCAGTCGTCTTAGGGTCGAGCGCTGACGTCGCCTCGTCACACAACAGAACGTCCGGGTTGTTTGCCAGTGCTCTCGCAATTCCGACACGCTGCTTCTGACCACCGCTCAGCTGTGATGGATAGGAGCCACCGCGGCCTTCGAGACCAACGAGCCGGATCAGTTCCTCCACCCGGGCTTTTCTTTTCTGCTTCGGTACACCTGCAATTTCGAGTGGAAAAGCAATATTGTCTCTGACCGTACGGGACCAGAGAAGATTAAAGTGCTGAAAGATCATGCCGATCCCCTGGCGGGCAAGACGAAGCTCGCTTTTAGAGAGATCACCCATATCTTTCTCGTCAATCGATACATGGCCTGATGTGGGCCTCTCCAGCATATTCAGCATCCGGATCAGCGTACTTTTTCCGGCACCGCTGTATCCGATTACGCCGAAAATCTCGCCTTTATCGATCGTCAGTTTTACATTGTCAACGGCTGTGACCTGACCATCTCTGGTCTGAAACAGCTTTTGAAGATTATCAAGACGAATCATCGTTAAGCCTCCATTCAAGAGGGATTAGTAAATAAAGTAATAATGACCGTACAGATAGTATGTGTAAGTGATTGTGCTCCAATGAACATACTCAGACCAAATAAAAAAACCTTTCTGCCCGTTTTTGAAAGCAGAAAGGTTTGCATTTTGAAGAAACCTCCCTCATCTTCCAAAGCCTAAGCTTTGCAGGATTTGGCACCTTCTGACTTACACAGTCAGCGGTTGCCGGGTTTCATCGGGCCAGTCCCTCCACCACTCTCGATAAGAGTTTTATAAAATTAAGTCTGTCCGGTCATTATCACTTTACCGTAACACTGTAATGAATAGTAGCATGCCGTGTTTAAAGGTGTCAACAGATTTAACTGCTTTTCAAATCCTTGCTCAGATACCATAGAGACTCCAGAAGCAAAAGATGCCTGAGCCTCCCTGTTACAGTAAGTTCTCCTCTTTTACGCAGTGACAGCAGAAAATCGTCTCCCCGGAAAAGAACAGCCATCGCCTCGTTCTCCCCGGAAATCGTTACTTCACTTTTTTCATTTTCGTAGGGTGAAATAGAAATCATTTCACCGTTTAATGACAAGAGCCACCGTTCCTCCTGGCAGATCAGACAGACGTCGAGTGTAGTTTCATCCAGCAGCCGCAGGAGGTTTTCTGTTTTCCTCATACGTTTAATTGATGATGTAAGAAGATATTTCACAATCACACACCGCCTCATTAATCTATCCTGTTGTGTCTATTCGGGAGAAAAATGGAAATACCTTTTATGCTGACAAAAATTGTTTTTTATTATTCGACTTGTCTGGCTTTTCGCGGAAAACAAAGAAGAAATAAATCGTCCCGATAATATAGAGACCGCCAGTAATGGAAAAAACGACAGCATATCCGGTGTAGGCTCCGTACGCCAGTACAATACCGGTGGAAACCGGCCCCATCACGGCCCATCCAAGGTGAAAAACAGCCTGGCCGACTGAATTGGCAAGCCCTTTTATATTGTCGTTGACGCTTCGCATCATTAGAGACATCTGAATCGGATTTCCGGCGTTCATCAGTGCCTGCCTGAAAAGAAAGCCGAATACAGCAAACCAGATATTTTCCGTAAATGCGGTGATGAGCAGGAACGGGATAGAAGCAAGTTGCAATATAACAACTGCCGTCACTTCGCCGTATTTTCTGACCACTGCCGGTCCAATCATTAACGCAAAGGCAGTCATTAACTGTCCTGCGGAAAGGATCAGGCCGACCATAGAGTGGGAAACCGCAAACCTGTCAACGAAGTACAGGTTCAGGTAAGGGATTACCAGCCCTGATCCAAATCCAATGATCAGCTGGGCAATGGCAAATAAAAGAATGATTTTGATGCCGGTTTTATGCGTAGTAAAGAGTTTTTTGAACGATCGTTCCTGACTGTTTTGTTCGTTCAGTTTTCTGTCTTCTCTGATCTTAATAATCGGAACTAGTGAAGCAATGAAAAACGAGGCCCCGAGGAGAAGGGTAATTCGTATGCTCCACAGGCCGCTCAGACCGGCGAGGTGATGTAAGACATCACTCATCGTCCCTCCGAGGAGATTTCCAATGACATTGGCGAGCATAATGATCGCGAAATTCAGACTGAACAGATGAACCCGTTCTTTTTCCGTCGAATTCTCAGCAAGCAGTGGGATTGAGGATACCTGAATAAAGGCCATAAACATACCGGTCATAAAGGCCGTTGCCAAAAGAAGCTCTTCCAATGAGAGAACCGCTCTCAGGAAAAGGCTGGCTGCAGCAAATGCAGCGCCAAGAAGAATGAGCCGTTTTCGCCCGAACCGGTCACTCAGTAAACCGGCAGGCAGTAGAAGCAGCGCCGTTGCCATCGACTGCATGGCAATGACCCGGCCATTTACACTGTCATCAAAGCCGAGTTCACGTATGTAGTAGTTATAAATGATGATAAAGACGCCCATCCCGATGTTCGCCAGGGTAGA
The DNA here is from genome assembly GCF_003226345.1 of Alteribacter lacisalsi. Taxonomy (GTDB): domain Bacteria; phylum Bacillota; class Bacilli; order Bacillales; family Salisediminibacteriaceae; genus Alteribacter; species Alteribacter lacisalsi. The sequence goes on from NZ_PDOF01000003.1 coordinate 63,911, forward strand.
GGCGAGCAAAAACAGGCGTATATTCCGGTTATAGGAGCGCAGCTGCCCCACCCATTCTGTTACAATTCCACTCATTATGCACACCTCTGCGCCGAACCCGGTAATCCGGCTTCAGTCTTCACTTTAAAATTTCGAGTCTCTAATAAATATAGTCGACATGGCTGTGTTTGAGAAGAGGCTTTCCGGGGAAATTTCCGATTTATCATGATTCTTGCACGTGTGGGAATATGACGGTTGGTTGATATCCTCCAAATGATGGCCGATACTCTCTGGATCAACTCAGACAAAAAAGGCCTTCCTGAATACAGGAAGACCTTCAACCTCATTTATCTTATTAAATAATTTTTCAGCACCAGCCCATATCGCATCCGTCCACGTAGGATTTTGCCAGCTCTTTTCCCGAGGCTGCAGGATCATTCGATCTCTCACCCTCACCCGCGGTAAACTCTTCTGCAAACTCTTCTTCCACGCCTGTCGCCTTAAGGCGGCCGAGTTTCTGTTCATCCAAATAAAAGGTCACATAACCATCATCATCAAGTCTCGCCTTTACCCGGTCTGTCACATCAATATAGGACGATTCCTGGTTGAAAGTCGCGTTTTCTTTCTTGATCTCCACATTGTTTACATTGCGCCTTTTCGTTCTGTCTGCATTTGTCGGATTCATATCTGCCACCCTTTCGGAGCATTTACTTTGTAGGGTGTCCTCTTCCGATTACAATGATACATGAGGAAACCGCGGCGGAAAAAGAAGAAAACGGAAACCAAAAAAGACCTTCCCTTAGAAAGAGAAGGTCTGACCGTCCTATTCCTGGCTGATCATTTCCTCATACTGCTCAGCAGTCATGAGTTTGTCCTGATCTGACGGATCAGAAGGCTCAACTACGATCATCCATGCTTTTTCGTAAGGTGATTCATTTACAAATTCAGGGGAATCTTCAAGATTTTCATTTACTTCAACCACTTTCCCGCTTACAGGAGCATAAAGCTCGGATACTGTTTTAACAGATTCCACGCTTCCAAAAGGCTCGTTTGCTTCGACTTCATCGCCGACTTCAGGCAGTTCAACGAAAACGATGTCACCCAGCTCTGACTGGGCGAAATCCGTAATCCCGATGCGGACGCGTCCGCCTTCATCTTTAACCCATTCGTGCTCATCTGAATACTTGAATTCCTTTGGTAAACTCATGTGTGCTTCCCTCCAAAATTAATATGGATGATGCTTTCTGGCACAAAAGCAGTATGTACGTATGTGCCGGTTAAAAAACCAATCTGCCTTAACTATAATACACATTCGATCACGCAGGCAAGAAAAGGATTACCTTTCCCACGTTTCCTCGAAAGCGCCTTCATTAAACCCAACCGTCACTTTTTTACCATCAGTCGCAATCGGCCGTTTAATCAGCATTCCGTCGGAAGCAAGAATTTCAAGCAGCTCCTCATCGTCTGCTGTTTTCACCTTATCCTTCAGACCGAGCTCACGGTATTTTTTTCCACTCGTGTTGAAAAACTTTTTCAGCTCCAGCCCACTTTTTTCATAGTAGTCCCGAAGCTGCTCTTTTGATGGAGGATTCTGGGTAATATCCACCGCCTCGTACGACACCTCATGATCATCGAGCCATTTCTTCGCTTTCCTGCACGTCCCGCATTTTGCATAATGGTAAAATGTCACACTCATCAATATCGAGCCTCCCTTGAATGGTTCAGATATCATTATGAAGGAAAGAGAGCGGAATGAAAAGCAGGAAGCGGAGGCAGCAACGACTGCATCTCCTCCGCTTCACTTCTACTGGTGACGCTCAGGGGAACGTGCCCCCATTCCCCACATTTCCTGTATCGCTTCACCGGCATCACGAGCTTCTTTCACAGTAAGTTCTCTGGAGAACTCTTCGACTGCTTCAATCTGCTGCCCCGGCAAGAATTCATTTTTCGGCTTTTTCACTTTTAATCCTCCTCTCCTGTTTAGTATTTCCGGCCTGTCAAAAGAGTTCCCTGTAAACAGATGTAAAGAGCCCCGGAATACGGGACTCTTTACGTAAGAGAGGAGAATGTCCTTCCTTTAGAAAGGAGGATTATTTTAATTTCGGGGCATTGGGGAAAATGCCCCAAATCTGATAACAGAAGAATTTATTCTTTTATTACAGAACGTAGCGCTCAGCTTCGATGATTCCCTGAGCCAGTTCACGCTTCTTCGCTACAACGTTTACCGGTGTATGGCGCGTAAGCTTTTTCAGGATAGCAAGCATCGTACGAAGGCTGTCGCCTTCTTCAAGGGCTACGAGGGATTCTTTGGCGATTGCCTCGATGCGGTTAACCGCTTCCTGGGTAAACACCTGTGTCATAAGAAGCTTCTGGTTCGACTTTTCAAGACCGTTTTTGTTAATTGCCTTCTCGGTACGAAGAACACAGGACTCGATGGAGAAAACATCAGATACGATGTCAGCGATGTTGGCAAGCAGCTCCTGCTCTTTCTGAAGCTTTTCACCGTATTTCTGGGCCGCTGTTCCGGCTACCATCATGAAGATTTTCTTTGCGTTTTCAAGCATATATTTCTCCTGCTCAAGCGGCTCGTCGCCTACTTCCTGCGGCATCATCATCATGAGCTCTTCCTGAAGGTTTGCAGCCTGCTCTAAAAGCGGAAGCTCGCCTTTCATCGCTTTACGCATGATCGTTGCAGGAACGAGCATCCGGTTGATCTCGTTTGTGCCTTCGAAGATTCTGTTGATTCGGGAATTACGGTACATTGTTTCCACTTCGTACTCGCTCATAAAGCCGTATCCGCCGTGGATCTGAACAGCTTCATCCACAACGAAATCAAGGACCTCGGATCCGAATACTTTGTTCAGTGAACATTCAATCGCGTACTCGGCAATCGCTTTTCCGACGGCGTTCCCTTCTTTCTGCTCCTCATCGGAAAGAGCGTTAAACGCGTCGTCAATCAGACCGCCTGTACGGTAAATGGAACTTTCCGCTGCGTACGTTTTTGCCGCCATTTCAGCAAGCTTTTTCTGAATGAGAGTGAACTTGGAAATCGGAATCTTAAACTGCTTACGCTCGTTTGCATATTTTGCTGATACTTCGATGGCGCGCTTCGCTCCGCCCACACAGCCAACACCGAGCTTATAGCGTCCAACATTCAGAATGTTAAAGGCAATAACATGGCCTTTTCCGATTTCACCGAGGACGTTTTCCTTCGGTACAAGGGCATCGTTCAGAACGAGCGTCCGAGTGGAAGATCCTTTGATCCCCATTTTCTTTTCCTCAGGTCCTACTGAAACGCCGTCGTAATCGCGCTCGACGATAAATGCAGAGAACTTGTCACCGTCGATTTTCGCGTATACAACGAACACATCTGCAAAGCCTGCGTTCGTAATCCACTGCTTCTCGCCGTTCAGTACGTAGTGCGTTCCTGCGTCGTTGAGTTTCGCCGTTGTTTTCGCACCCAGTGCATCGGATCCTGAGCTCGGTTCCGTCAGGGCGTATGCTGCAATTTGTTCACCACTTGCAAGCGGCGGCAGATATTTTTTCTTCTGCTCCTCAGAGCCAAAGAATACGATCGGCAGTGACCCAATCCCTACGTGTGCACCGTAGGAAAGAGAGAATGAGCCGGCAAGGGCGAATTTCTCGGTGATGAGGGAAGAGCTGATTTTATCCAATCCGATCCCGCCGTACTCTTCAGGTACATCTGCACCGAGAAGGCCAAGTTCACCGGCTTCTTTCAGCAGGCGCACGCTGATGTCAAATTGGTGCTCCTCAATTTTGTCAATTTCGGGAACTACCTGGTTCACAACAAAGTCCTCGGTTGTTTTTGCGATCATTACGTGCTCATCAGTAAAGTCTTCCGGGGTGAACATGCGGTCGGCTTCGATTGTTTCTAGAAGAAAGCCTCCGCCTTTCAGCGTTTTATCAGCTGTTGCCATGGTCGTACCTCCTGTAAAATTTAGTTTTATTTAAAGTCCTGTATGTCAGTTTAATTAGAAGCTACGCTTCACGCCCTCCGCTCGCTTTCCGCGGCGGTGGCGCTGAGCCTCCTCGGCTGCGCCTGCGGGGTCTCAGCCTGCCAGCCCACAGCCGCAGGAGTCTCGCTTCCGGCGTGCAGCTTCGCACGTAACCACATGATCATTCATAGTACTTGGTGACTGTCAGCGACTAACCGGCTCTATAACAATTGGATGGAGCGAAAGGCGGCGACTCCTGCGGGAATAGCATCATCTGAAGACCCCGCAGGGCGCACTTCCCGAGGAGTCTGAAGTGATGCCTGCGGAAAGCGTCCGCCTGCAGCGTAATCCAATCGAAACTTATACCAGTTCAAACACTCCTGCTGCGCCCATGCCGCCGCCGATACACATGGTGACGACACCGAACTGCTCGCCGCGGCGTTTCATTTCATGAATAAGGCTCAGTGTAAGTTTTGTACCGGAACAGCCGAGCGGGTGGCCAAGAGCAATACCGCCGCCGTTGACGTTCACCTTGTCATGATCGAGTCCAAGGGTTCTGATTACCTGAAGCGCCTGGGAAGCGAATGCTTCGTTCAGTTCGAACAGGCCGATATCGGACTGCTGCAGTCCTGCCAGTTTCAGTGCTTTTGGAATCGCTTCAACCGGCCCGATACCCATCACTTCAGGAGCGACACCGGCTACGGCAAAGGAACGGAATTTAACGAGCGGTGTAAGACCGTCCGCTTCCGCAACTTCCCGGTCCATCACGAGAACAGAAGCTGCTCCGTCACTCATCTGGGAGGCGTTACCGGCTGTGACCGTACCCTTTACGTTAAATGCCGGGCGCAGTTTTGCAAGTGCTTCAACCGTGGAACCCGGGCGGACACCTTCGTCCTGCGTGAACATGACTTCTTTTTCCACAAGCTTATGCTTACTGTCCACGCTCCGGTGCGTCACCGGAACAGGGACGATTTCTTCTTCAAATTTTCCTTCTTCGATCGCTTTCGCGGCGCGGCGGTGGCTCTCCACCGCAAACGCGTCCTGGTCTTCACGGCTTACTTCAAACCGCTTCGCCACTTCCTCTGCGGTATGGCCCATTCCCATGTAGTACTCCGGTGCATTTTCAACAAGATTCGGATTAAGGGCAATCACGTGGCCGCCCATCGGAATCATACTCATGGATTCAGCACCACCGGCAAGAATTGCTTCGGAATGACCAAGCATAATCCGTTCTGCACCGTATGCGATACTCTGAAGTCCGGATGAGCAGTAGCGGTTGATCGTTATCGCCGGTACTGAGTCTGGCAGACCGGCAAGGCCGGCAATGTTTCTCGCCATGTTCATCCCCTGCTCCGCTTCCGGCATGGCACATCCCATAATGACGTCTTCAATTCGTTTCGGATCAAAATCTCCTGCACGCTTGAGTGTTTCCTTTACTGTCAAAGCCCCTAAATCATCCGGTCTGACGTGGGCCAGCGTGCCTCTTTTTGCTTTTCCCACAGGTGTTCGTGCACCTGCAACAATAACGGCTTCTCTCACAGACTGTCCCCTCCTTTAGTTGCGTAATGGCTTTCCTTTTGTGAGCATGTGCTGCATGCGCTGCTGCGTCTTCGGTTCAGCTACGAGACTGACGAACGCTTCTCTTTCAAGATCAAGCAGATATTGTTCATCCACTTCTGTTCCTTTTGGCACGCGTCCGCCTGCGAGAACAAAAGCGAGCTTTTGTGCAATTTTCAGGTCGTGGTCGCTGATATAGCCGCCAAAGTGCATGGTTTTCGCACCTTGAAGCATTGTAGCGTACCCTGTTTCACCTACGACCGGAATCTTCCGGCGTTTCGGCGGCTGGTAGCCTCCGTCAGCAAGGTGAAGCACTTTCTGCTTCGCGTCGTGTAGCAGGTGATCGCCGTTTACGCTGATGCCGTCCTGTGGGCGGATATAGCCAAGTTCTGCTGCCTCCTGGGCACTGGTGCCGACTTTCGCCATGGCGATCGATTCGAACACCTGGTTGGCCACTCCCTGCAAGTCAATCTGGGCACCTTCAGGCAGACGTTCAAGCTGGCGCAGGTAAAGCTCCTTGTTTCCTCCGCCGCCCGGGATCAGGCCGACGCCAACTTCCACAAGACCCATGTACGTTTCCTGTGACGCCTGGATGCTCGCTGCCGGCATGGAAATTTCCGCCCCTCCGCCGAGTGTCATACCGAACGTTCCGGCTACAACAGGTTTTTGTGAGTAGCGGATTCGGGCCATCGTATTCTGGAACTGACGAACCACCAGGTCGATTTCCGGATAGTTCATGTCCTGCGCTTCCATCAAAATCATCATCAGGTTGGCGCCGACACAGAAGTTTTTGCCCTGGTTGTTAATGACAAGGCCTTTGTAGTTCTTTTCCACCTCTTCAATGGACTTGGTGATCATCTGCATTACATCGAGACCGATGGAATTGTTAGGTGAGTGGAACTCCAGGTTTGCCACACCGTCACCGAGATCGATAAGCGTTGCTCCTGCATTCTTCATGATTACGTTTGATTCGTCTTTTTTTAGCGTCTTCAGGTTGATGACTTTCGGGTTGATCACCGGCTCAATCATGTCCCCACGATCGTAATAAGAACCTTCTTCATTATAGAAGGAAGTTGTTCCCGAACTGAGCATCTCTTTCACCCAGCCTGGTACGGTTTCTCCGTCTGCTTCCATTTTTTCTACTGACTTTTCAACGCCAATCGCATCCCATGTTTCAAAAGGACCGAGTTCCCAGCCGAAGCCCCACTTCATGGCGTCGTCAACTGCTTTTACGTTATCCGAGATTTCGTGCACTTTTTCCGCAGAGTAAATGAGAACGGGCTTCAGCAGGTTCCATACGAGCTCTCCTGCGCGGTCATCGGCGTATACAAGCGCTTTCAATTTTGCTGCTTTTCCTTTAGCCTGCTTGCTCTGCTGCACAGAAGCGGCTTTCAGTTTTTTACGCGGACCGTATTCCATCGTTTCATAGTCAAGCTCGAGGATTTCGCTCCCTTGAGCGCCCTTCTGCTTTACGTAAAATCCCTGGCCTGACTTGCTTCCGAGCCACCCCTTATCAGCCATCTCCTTCATAAAAGCAGGCGGGTCGAATACGTCTTTTTCTTCCCCTTCAACCTGATCGTACACGTTTTTTGCTACGTGAAGAAATGTATCGAGTCCGACCACATCAAGGGTTCGGAATGTGGCACTTTTCGGTCTGCCGAGAGCAGGGCCTGTTACAGAATCCACTTCCCCAACCGAGTAGCCGCCTTTCACCATCTCACGTACCGTGACGAGAAGGCCGTATGTGCCAATCCGGTTCGCGATAAAGTTCGGGGTATCCTTTGCTTCAACAACGCCTTTTCCAAGGATATCCTCACCAAATACTTTCATATATTCAAAGATTTCAGGTTTCGTATCTTTAGTTGGAATGACTTCAAGAAGTTTCAGGTATCTCGGAGGATTAAAGAAGTGTGTGCCGAGAAAATGAGCCCGGAAATCGTCTGAGCGGCCTTCCGCCATCGCTTCGATTGAAATACCGGACGTATTGGAACTGACAATCGTACCCGGTTTACGGTACTCTTCCACTTTTTCAAACACGATCTTTTTCACATCAAGGTTTTCTACGACCACCTCGATAATCCAATCCACTTCCGCGAGCTTTTTCATGTCATCTTCCATGTTGCCCGGTGTAATCAGATCTACATTGCTTTTTTTGGCAAGAGGTGCAGGTTTCTGCTTTTTCAGCTTTTCAACCGCTTCTGCTGCCAGCCGGTTCCGTACTGCCCGGTCTTCCAGTGTGAGTCCTTTTTTCTCTTCTGTTTCCGTCAGATTTTTTGGCACGATGTCCAGAAGAAGTGACGGAATACCGATGTTGGCCAGGTGGGCGGCGATTCCAGATCCCATTACGCCGGAGCCTAACACCGCAACTTTACCGATTTTCCCAATCATGAAGGACCTCCTCAATATTTTTTGAATGAATACTCATTCATTTTTTTGTTAAAAAAATATTCGCATTTCATTTCCACTATGTTTGCGATTACATTTCAACTATATAAAAAAAATGGTTCTTCTGCAACCATAAAGACAGAAAATTTTCTTTATTTCTACTCTATGCCTCATCTTCCCTGAAGATTCCCCCCTCGTTTGTCCTTTTTTCACACCACCTCTGCATATTTAATGTGCCACAGCAGAAACTAAACCGTGAATAATTTCACTAAGAGAACAGGAGGAAACAATTATGCAGCAACAGCAGCAGAGCCAGCAGGGGCAAAATGTAATGCCACAGCCTCCGGAAGTGGTTACAAGCAAGGACCATCTTTACATCTGTGACATGCTTTCCTGGAATCTGATGGCGATGAAAAAAGCCCACCAGACTTCCCAGCAGTGCAGCAATCAGGACATTAAAGATGCACTCGATCAGGCAGGACGTATGCATTATATGCACTATCAGAAACTGCTCACCCATCTGCAGGGCCAGAACAGTCAGATGCAGCAGTAAAAAAAGGAGCGATTAAACGTGAACCAGGGAAATCAGAATAAGATTTCGAATCCGGAAACACAAATTCCCAAAACCCCGCAGATGAATGACCGTGACTTTATTAACGATATGCTTGCTACGGAAAAATACATGACCGATTCGTACTGTACTGCCCTTAACGAAGCGAGTCACGAAGGTCTGTATAAGGATGTGCAGGCGATTTTTAACGAAACGCAGGACTGCCAGCGCAATCTGTTCAATGTAATGTTTGAAAAAGGCTGGTATAAGTTTGACGCTGTCCATCAGCAGACGCTTGATCAGTCCTACCAGCAGTTTTCGGGCTACAGCACACAGTTTCCGTATAATCAGAACAATCCTGTTTCTTAAAATTCCTTTTGCAGCAGGGGGAGTTACAATTTTTAGTTGCAATTCAGGAAAATGTGCAGGTAATTCCGAAATTTCAGCGATTATTCCGGAAAATCAACTCCCTTTTCCGGAATTCTCCCAAAGAAAAAGCATCCCGCGAATCTCCATTCGATGCGGGATGCTTTTTTCAATTATCCTTACTTATTAATCCACACATCTCCGTCTTTGTAGGTCATCTGCTCCGGATAACGGAGATCGATGACTTCCTCCTGAATTTTCTGAGATGGTGCTTTCGTAAGTAGCGATACGACGACAATGGCTATGATGGCGGAAGCGGCGCCGAAGACCCCTGCTCCCGTATCATTAATGCCGGCAATCTGGAAGCCTGCCTGAGCCGCAAAAATATACGTCAGTGTAACGGCAAGTCCCGTCAGCATTCCGGCAATAACCCCTGGGCCGTTTGCCCGTTTCCACCAGACACCGAGAAGCAGTGCCGGGAAGAAGGTACCTGCTGCAAGACCGAAGGCCCAGGCAACGATCTGGGTAATGACCCCTGGCGGATTCAGGGCAATTACACCGGCCAGAACGGTAGCCGCTACGATGGTGATCCTCCCAACGGCCAGACGATTGCGGTCGGATGCATGCGGACGAAGCACCCGGTAGTAAATATCGTGAGCGAATGAGGAGGAAATTGAAATCATCAGTCCCCCTGCAGTAGAAAGGGCCGCTGCCATGGCGCCTGCTGCCATCAGACCAATCACGAACACACCGAGGTTGGCGATTTCAGGAGTGGCCATTACCACGATATCCGCATTTATCATTAATTCGCTCCACTGCAGCGTACCGTCCCCGTTGGAATCGGCAATCTGCAACAGACCAGTGTTGATCCATGTTTCGGTCCATGCAGGCAGATCATCAATCGGCTGTCCGACCACGTTTGTCATGAGGACAAAACGGGAGAAAGCCGCATAAGCCGGCGCAGAAAGGTACAGAAGGCCGATAAATAACAGCGCCCAGGCGCCGGACCATCTGGCTGCTTTCATGGTAGAAACCGTGTAGAACCGGACAATCACGTGAGGCAGCCCGGCGGTACCTGCCATAAGAGTAAACATAAGGGCCATAAATTGCCATCTCGAACCTTCGTCAAATGGCGCGAAGTACTGTGACAGCCCGAGGTCAGCATCGATTTCCCCTAGGCGGGTTACAATTTCCCCGTAACTGATCCACGGCACCGGGTTGCTTGTCAGCTGCAGACTCATAAAGATAACCGGAACCAGGTAGGCGATAATCAAGACGAGATACTGCGCCACCTGGGTCCATGTGATCCCCTTCATACCTCCGAATGCCGCATAAAAGGCGATCAGGACGACGCCGATCAGCGTTCCGACCGCCGCATCCACTTCCAGCAGGCGTCCGATAACGACGCCGGAGCCGGAAAGCTGGCCGATCGAATATGTAAAACTGATAATAATCGTACAGACAGCGGCTATAACACGCGCTGTGTGACTTCCGTAACGGTCTCCAATAAATTCCGGAACAGTATACCGGCCGTACTTTCGAAGCTGCGGGGCAAGCAAAAATGTTAAGAGCAGGTATCCGCCCGTCCACCCCATGATATAGGCCAGACCGTCGTACCCGAGCAGCATGACCGTACCGGCCATCCCGATAAAGGACGCAGCACTCATCCAGTCTGCCCCGATGGCCATCCCGTTAAATACCGGTGGGACGCCGCGGCTTGCTACGTAAAAATCGGAAGTCTGCTTCGCTTTGTTGTAGATCGCAATTCCAATGTAAAGTCCAAACGTCAGCAAGATAAATGTCAATGACACAAAAAACTGTTCATTCCCCAACCGTTCATCCTCCTTTATACCAGTTCAGGCAAAGGTGTTTGGTGTCTGGGTCATGGTGAATGTCTATTCTATGCTGGTATTGTAAAGTACGCCCTAGTGGTCTGCTGTTTTTCCATAGCTGATTTTTTCATTTTCTCCTTCGTCGATTCCGTATTTCTGATCAATCCTGTCACTTACTTTGGCACTGATGAACAACAGGACGATAAATGTCAGAATGGATCCCTGAGCCCCCATCCAGTAGTGGAATGGAAAACCGAGCAGCGGCATTTCAAACTGAAGCCAGTCGGCAAACAGTACCACTCCGAAAGAAACAACAAACCAGATCGACAGAAAAATAATAATGTATTTGTTTTTTTCCCTGTAGTACGCATCAGCGGTCTTTTTATCGATTTTTTCCAAAAGCTCTCACTCCTTCTTAATGGCCGGCAATTACTCGGCCGTTTTTACTGGAGGCTGAAAATAAACCGCACCGTTTCCCCAAACGGAGCAGGCACCATTGCAATTTCGATGACAACATAGGCAAACATTGCTGCGACCGGAACAGTAAGCCAGAGCCCCTGCTTTTTCCGAATCATCATAAAAATACTTACGGCTGTAATAATGAAAAAAAGGATTAACATAAACAAATCTGTCACTCCTCACTTGTAAGCGCTTTACTTTTCAATTGAACTTGAGATTCTTTCTGTTGCTCCTGGCCCCCTTTTAATAAATATAAAATATTTAGATAATTCTGTTATATAACATTATGGTGTGTTAAAGAATGAAAATCAACAAATAACCTTGTTTATTTTCCATATACAACGTTATTCCTACAGAAGCTTGACAGTGTATGAGTAAAAAGTGTCGAAACTGTATAAATTAATGGCATGTCTATTACAACAGCGCTCTTTTTAACAGGTCTTGTATTCTGGGCGTCGGAATGGTTTATTTTCAGAGAAAGTCCCTATTTAAAAAGTGAGGTGTTCAAAAATAATCTGCGGGCAAGGGTGCTCATTACCGTCACTTTTGCTCTGTCTGCTGCGTCGGCCTATTATCTCGGTACAAAAACCGGAGAGCCGATGAGTGCAGCTGATTCCTGCGGACTTCTCTTCCTTCTGACAGGCGTTTTTCTCCGTTACTGGACACTCTGGCTGATTCGGGGATATAAAGGTGGTACTCGTCCTTTATACAGTCACGGACCATTTCTTCTGCACCGCCATCCGTATCAGGCGGGGCTGTTTCTGATCGCTTCGGGGATTTCGCTTCTTTTAAGCGGCCACTGGCTTTCCCTTGCCGTTACCTTCACGCTTCTCGGCAGCGCGCTTCACTATGTGATGGGACTTGAGGAACAGCATCTTCGGAGTCACTATGGGGAAATATACGAATACTGGTGCCGGCATCGTTTCAGGATCTTTCCCTTTATTTATTAAACCAGCCTTCTGCAGGAGATGCAGAAGGCTGGTTTATTTTACCTGGTCCCAGGCAGTTTATTATAGTCATAAAAGTCTTGCAATTTTAAATATTAACTGTTAGGATGAACACTCATTCATTTTACGTATAAACAGGTACTGCCATTTTCAGGCTGACAGTGTATAAGGATGTGTAGCAATGACGGAATCAGAATTGGCAAAACAGATACGGCATACGCGAAAAAAACAAGGATATACCCTAAAGGAACTCAGTGAACGTACGGAGCTTTCCATAAGCTTTCTATCCCAGGTGGAACGGGGCTCTTCCTCGCCTGCGATCAGCTCACTGAAAAAAATTGCAGATGCACTTGAGGTTCCGATCACAAGCTTTTTTGCACCGGAACCAAATACAAATTATACATCGTTTCAGGATAAAAGACGGTCATTCAGGATTGAAGGCAGTCCTGCTAAATACTCGAGACTGAGCGGAAATTTTTCTTCCCGTTCTCTCGAATCATTGCTCGTCACCCTCGATCCCGGTGCAACCGATCGCATGTTTCAGCATAATGGTGAAGAAATTCATTACGTGGTGGAAGGGGCCCTCGCCTTTACCATTGACGGAGAGGATTACGAACTGGCGGCAGGGGACTCGATTCATTTTCCATCCGAAAGACCTCATACCTGGCGCAACCCGCTCCATGACCGCCCTTCTGTCATCCTGACAGTCGTCACCCCGAAGATTTTCTGAAGCGGGGACGGTTCTCACTTTGCATTATTCCTCAGTACCCGAAACCGCAAGTCAGAAACATGGGGACGGTTCTTGTGTATCATTCGATTCCCGGAAGAAACACCGGGACAGTTCTTCCGTTTCATTCAATGCCCGAAACAAAGCAGGTGGCGCAATTCCAGCGGCTCCTGCTTTGTTTTTATGCTGTCTTGCCCTTCTTCCTTGCAGCCAGGGCGTCAATAAATGCTTCAGGTTTTTCAGGACTGATCAGGACCGTATCAAACTTTCTCTCGATCAGCACCCCTTCATCGATGGATGTGGTGTATACAACGAGGGAATTGATCCTTTTGCTCCACGTAGGGCCCACCTCTTTTACCACCCAGTATTTTCTTCCGTATAGCGGCGCCTTCATGCCTTCCAGCTTTGAAGGGTCATCTAGCTCCTTCACGGTCCGGATGGTGGAATAAGGCAGCTTTCCGATGATCTTCTTCCTAAACCTGATCACTACATCCTCCTCCGTCAGCTCATAGGTCATCATCCCGTCCTTTCGCTGGTTCCAGCCAAGCACGGCACTCCAGTTGAAGCTCGTCAGAAGAACAAGGTAGATAATAAAGATTAAAGCTGTAGGTGAATCGAGCAGGGACAGATCAGGATGGATGAGAAATGTCAGGAATAACCCCATCACGATGACGAGTAGGGTTCTCTCAAAGACAGCCATCCGGAAAGCGCTCTTCTTTGCTTCACCCGTCAGTCTTGTTTTCCGGGCTGTAAACACGTTACTTGAAATTAGAACCTCCCCCCTTCCATATCTATACTCCATTAGTATTATACACCATTTACCATTTCAGGGCATCAAATAACCGGCCCCTTTACACCGAAATGGAACCAGAGGAGAGTGAAACAGTAGAACCCTCCATTTGGTTCACTAAAAAAATGCAGCCGCCGAAGCGACTGCATTTTTTATTATTTAAACTTATTCAAAATAGCTTTTCACTTCATCAGATACAGCGTTTGGTCCACCGAAGATATAAGCGCGCTCGACAGGGCTGCTGTCAAGGTGTGCTTCTACTGCAGCTGGAAGGCTGTCTCTGCTCGTAAGAAGAATCGGCATGTCATGATCAAGTGCAAAGCGTCCTGCTGACAGAGCATCAGGGAATGTCTGACCGCTGGCAATACCGGTCTTCTCAGCGTTCGGGAAGAACGTGCTCTTCACGGCAACAGACGTTTCATATCGGTTGCTGCCATATACGCGTGCAACACTTGCGCCGGCGTTAACGAGCTCGGCAACGGCGTCGTTTGGTACCGCTGCAGGTCCGCCGATCACGGTCACAGTGCTGATTCCCTGCTCCGTTACGTAAGCATGGATATCATCACTTAGTACGCTGCTGCTCCAGTTCAGGAGGATCGGTGTTTCCGTTTTAGCTGCGAAAGGCACAATTGACAGCGCATCCGCAAAGTCTGCACCGGAAACAACGAACACTTCGTCAGCATCAGGATTTACAAGGTTTGCAATCTCAATGGACGTCTGTGCACGGTTCTCCCCGTATACCCGTTCCACATCAAATTCTGCATCAAATGCCTCATAGATGGCTGCATCAACAGCTGCTTCTCCGCCAAGGACAATGACTTCTCCGTCCGCCTTAAGAAGCTCAGCAGTTTTGTCCATCGCAGCGGCAACACGCGCTTCGTCCGGATGAACAAGAAGAACGGTTCCGTTCAGGCTCTGGTTAAGCGCACCGCCGGCAAGGGCATCTGCGAAGTTGGAGCCGGAAGCAAGGAATACATAGTCAAGAGAGTTGTTTTCGATTTCATCAGCAAGAGCAAGAGATGTTTCATAACGGTCCTCTCCATAGATACGGCGGACGTTGTCCTCTTCTTCCTCTTCTTCAGCAGGAACAATATCGTCCTCGCCTCGTGGTTTTACCTGAACCGTGTCATGGAAGCGGCTGGATAGTCCTGTCACATCCACTACGTCACCATTTTCAAAGGCAAAGCTGTCGTAGTCAAGTCCTGTACGGTTATCCACACGGATCAGGATGGATTCATCGCCGGAAACAGCGTCGAATTCAAATGTTCCAAAGTTTCCTTGTGCCTGAAGGTTTTCAATGGTAACGTCGGAAAGTTTAACGAGCTGTGACTCGTTTTCAACTCCTACTTCCGAAGGAGTAAGTTCAAGTGGTGCCGGTACGTCTGCTGTACCTGTTACTTCTACATTTTCAAGGTTTGAGATCTGCAGTTCACCGTTAAACGCATCGCGCTCACCGGTAAGCAGAACCGTGTCGCCTTTTTCAACACCTTCATCGTCTGTGTGGTATACGTAAATACCTGCTGTCTCATCCTGAAGATAGAAGCCGTATGCTCCCCATCCACCGGGATTTGAAGTGACAGTTCCTTCAACAGTTACCTTTTCACCATTTGGAATCTCGCGAGCTTCTGCGATGGAAACCGGTTCGTAAGGATCTTCTTCTTCACCTACAAAGTCAAAAGAAGTCGCTCCCTGGAGTCCCGGCCGCTGAAAGTAAGCCTGCAGGCTGCCATCAACAAGTACACGCTCACCCACATTTTCAGGATTTGATGAAAGTCCGAAGTTGCCGCGGAAGGAAGCTGGCACCTGGACGAAAAGCATGTTGTCAAGGTTCGTCTCATCTGCGGAATCAGCCATGGCAAAGTTAAAGTCATTGGCAAACGGAGGTGTGAAGTTCACATTGTTTGTGGATGTAATGTGACCAACAATGTAACCCACGACTTCAGCATCCTGTCCCTGGTTTTCAATTGCTTCCGCTACAGTCAGGGCATCGCCCGGTACCGGACCTGGTCCAGGACCATCGCCTTCTTTGTAGTCAATTGAAATTCTTTCACCTTCAACATAATCAATCGGTCCTTCGTGGTTTTCCACATATTCAACAATGGATTCCCACACTTTACCGTAGTCATCATTTACGTTTTCATCACCGAGGTTGTAGAAGCCCTGTCCATGCATGAAATCGTTGTAACCCACATGGAATACGTCTTCATCTTCAACCGGTGTTCCGTCTTCAAAAAAGAGATTGATAGAGTCGAAACGGTCTGACGTTTCATCTCCTTCCACAAGCTCATATTTCAGGCCGGAAACCTGCACGTCCACACCGCCATGGTAGTTGGCCTGACCAAGGAGAACTTCTTTCATGCGGTCCCCTGTTGTATCCACTGTTACAATTTCGTTTCCGAAACCGTCAAGGCCTTCAATCATTTTATCCGTGATGGGACCTGGTGCGATGTTCCCATCAATGGACGAAGCGTTAAGAATGGCTGCGTCTGCATCTGTTTTTTCACGGACAGAATCGGTATAGAGGTTGCCAAGTCCGCTGTCCCCTAGAGCGTTGTTAACAGAGCTTAGACCATTTTCAGTTTCACCGATGATTTCACCTTCGATCGGTGCCTCATCAGATACGCTGATGCTGATTCTGCCTTCGTTTGAAGGATAATCAATATCTTCGCCGGCTTCTGTAAGCTGTTCAGCGAAGTCCATCATCGCATCAGTCATCAGACCCACATCGTCAACGTGCTCACCTTCAAAGCTGTATCCGCCACCGCCGGTACCGATGTAATCAGCTACGGAAACTCTGTAGGTTGCATCCATATCAAGCGGCTCTCCGTCCACTGTCATTTCTGCATCATAAAAGTTTCCTGAATCGTATGTGAAAATATCGTAATGGAGACCGGAAGTCTGTAAATCTACTGAATTACGACGGCTGTATGAGAATTCAATCACATCGTACACAGCCTGACCGGTCATTTCAAATACCATAATCTGATTAGCAAAAGGCTCTACCGTATAAATATCGCGGCGCGTCAAAGCACCTGTTCCGATATCTGCACGGATGCCACCGTTGTTTGTAAGCGCGATATCCGCATCGCCCGCTTCTCTCATCGCATCCGTCCAGAAGTTGCCCAGAGGAGCGTCACGGACCGTACGTCCTGCTCTTGAAAGTCCAGTGTTGGAATACCCAATCTCATAGTCAAGGTACTCACCCATGAGTTCGTTCCAGTAATCGATAATCTCCTGCGTTGGTTCATGTACGTCGGTTAGGGCACTTGTCCCCTGGAGGAAGCCTTCCACACCAGTTACTTCCCGTGTATCTTCGTCAACAGAAATTGTCAGGTTACCAACATCGGTACCATTCGCCCCTGCCTGAACGATTGGCGTACCGTTCACAACCTGCGGAGATGTTAGTCTCGTGTGGGAGTGCCCTCCGATGATAATATCGAAAAAGTCCACCTGTTCTGCAAGTTTACGGTCCTCAGTGTAGCCGTGGTGGGTAAGGGCTACAAAAACGTCCACTTCGTCTGCTTTGTGCGCATACTCTGCTGCAGTAGCAAACGGATCGTGGAAATCAATTCCCACAATGCCGGCCGGTGCTGTGGATGGAGGTGTTTCAGTTAGACCGAGAATCCCAACAGTAACACCATCAAGGTCAAACTCAATGTAAGGATCCGGCTGCTCAATAGCAATCGAGTCATCAACTACTTCCATATTGGCACTAATCCAAGGAAAATCTGATTCTTCCTCGCGAAGAGCAAAGTTCTCCTGGCCGTAGTCAAATTCATGGTTCCCAATAACCATCGCATCAAGTTCCATAGAGTTTAAAACTTCAACAATTGGCTTGCCATACTCTAAATCTACTACCGGGTTTCCACTAAATATATCCCCGGCATCAAGGTATAGACTGTATTCTGCCGCTTCTCGTTCCGCGTTTATGTAAGCTGCGGCTTTTCCAAGCGGATCAATGGCTGAATGAATGTCATTTGTGTGTAAAATCTTCAGTTCCAAATCACTGCTTTCCTCCGCCTGAGCGGTGGTAACCCCAATTGCACCTGTCAACGTCTGGAAGACAAGGGCAAAAACCAAAAACAAAGCAAACATCTGTTTGAATCCTGGTTGTTTTCTCATATTCCCCTCCTAATAAATGTCCTGCAACGATAATAGTATAATACATATTTCGAGCCAGCTTTACTATTTTGTTAAAAAAGTGTGAAAAATTATGAATTTTTCATCTTGTATATTCATATATTACGACTTATTCTGACAATACCACATATTTATTACATAATTTTCTATTAAAATTCCACTTAAAAAGAGCCTCCCCAGCTATTCGGCTGTGAGGCTCTTCTCTCATTCTATGGCTCTTTTAAAAAATTGTGTTATCTACGGGCCGCTTTCCGCTGCCGCTTATTCTATAACCCTTGAACTTTATCATAATACGCTGCTGTTTTTACGACTTCTTCCGGGTAAACAGAACGCCTGCCGACAGAGTGATATTCAATCCCTGCACTTTTTACATCTTCTTCAGTGAAGACGTTTCTTTCATCAAAGAGAATGTTCTGAGAGCAGAGAGATGCAATCATGCTCAGATCCATCTGTTTGAATTCATCCCATTCCGTTACGAGAAATACACTGTCACTTCCATCAAGAGACTCTTTCAGATCATTGGCGGTCACTACGGTTTCAGGGAGCAGCGGAGCAGCTTTTTCTGCAGCTACAGGATCATAAACCGTCACGTTCGCGCCTTCTTCCATAAGGCTCTCAATAATACTCAGGGAAGGAGCTTCGCGCATGTCATCTGTTCCCGGTTTAAAGCTTAGACCCAGCAATGTGATGTTCATATCCTTAAGGCTGCCGAAACGAAACAGGGCTTTTTCAACAAGCAGATTTTTCTGCTGATCGTTCACATGATCCGTTGCCTTTCCATAAGTAAATTCATAGCCCGCCTCTTCTGCAATACGGGTAAGTGCTTTTGTATCCTTTGGAAAACACGAACCGCCATAGCCGATTCCGGCTTTCAGAAAGTCAGGGCTGATCCGTCTATCCATACCCATCCCTTTAGCCACCTTAGTAACATCGGCACCGATTCGGTCAGCAATCTGAGCCATCTCATTAATGAAGCTGATTTTCATGGCAAGAAAGGTGTTGGATGCATATTTAATCAATTCAGCACTTTCAAGATCTGTACGGAGAACAGGAACTTCGAGTGGTGCGAACAGCTTTTCCACAAGATCACCTGCACGAATGTCCTCTGCCCCGATTATCAGCCTGTCAGCATGAAAGGTATCATAAACAGCCGATCCCTGCCGGAGAAATTCCGGATTGGATACAACCGCAATGTCTGTCCCTGCAGGGGCTTTGTCTGCCACCCACTGCTTTACTTTCCTGTTTGTCCCTGGCGGTACGGTACTTTTCGTTACTACCACCGTTCGCCCTGAGATAACATCTCCGATACTTTCAGCTGCCGCTCTAACAAACGTCAGATTCGCTTTTCCCTCGCTGTCCTCAGGCGTTCCTACTGCGATAAAAACAACATCGGCCTGCGGGCACCCCTCGTCGTAAGCTGTTGTAAAGGTCAGTCTGCCTTCATCAATGCAGGCCGACAACATAGGACCGAGCCCCTCTTCATGAATGGTTGGTATTCCCCCTGCAAGTTTCGCAACTTTTTCAGGGTCTTTATCGATACAGGTCACCTGATGACCGAGCCGCGCCAGTACGACGCCTGTTACAAGACCAACATAGCCCGTCCCTACTACTGCTGCCTTCATGTAAGTACCCCTCTTTGCTTTAAGACTTCAATGTATTCCGTCACATCATCACGCAGGTCATCACGAAGCATGGCAAAATCGATCGTCGCTTTTATAAAACCGAGTTTATCTCCGATATCATAGCGGTGGCCTTCAAACGTACATGCCATGACGGCCTGGGTCTCGTTAAGCATGCGAATGGCATCAGTCAGCTGGATCTCATTTCCCGCTCCAGGTTCAATCGATTCGAGAATATCAAAAATCTCCGGGCGGAGAATATACCTTCCCATAATCGCCAGATTAGAAGGCGCTTCCTCGACCGAAGGCTTCTCTACAAGATCTTCGATATGAAGCACGCCGCTCTGAACCTCACCTGACTGCGGGGCAACGACCCCGTATTTTGAGACGTCAGCCCCGTTTACTTCCTGTACACCCACAACTGATGTTTTAAACCGGTCATACACATCGTTAAGCTGCTTCAGACATGGCGTGCTGCTCTGCACAATATCGTCTCCTAGAAGCACCGCAAAAGGCTCTTCCCCAATAAATTTCCGGGCACAGCTTATCGCGTGGCCAAGCCCTTTCGGCTCCTTCTGTCTGATGTAGTGGATGTTGGCAATATCACTGATTCCCTGAACGTCCTCGAGCAGATCAAGTTTTTCTTTCATTCTCAGCGTTTCTTCCAGTTCGTAAGATTTATCAAAATGATCCTCAATAGCTCTTTTTCCTCTTCCCGTTACAATGATGATATCTTCGATTCCTGAAGCAGCTGCTTCTTCAACGATATATTGAATGGCAGGCTTATCCACGATTGGCAGCATCTCTTTCGGCTGAGCTTTTGTTGCCGGCAGAAAACGGGTGCCAAGGCCTGCAGCAGGAATAATGGCTTTTTTTACTTTCAAAGGTGCACCTCCGTCACAGCTTGGAATTGTTGTGATATGATCTGGTGTTCTTACGTCCATTATAAAAGGCTATACCCGCCAGCTTTCACGATTAACAGATTTTTAGCAATCTCTTAATATTTTTCCTTTTTCACCCTTTTATTCGGGATAAAAAACCGCCCCGGGCTGTTCATTTCGAAGGCCCGGGGCGGTTGGTGTAAAGTTATTATGAAGTTTTCTTAAGGAAGCCTGTGTACTTACGGTCAATCAGCTGGCTCTCAATCCGTTTCATCGTATCAAGCGCAACTGCTACAACAATGAGAAGACCTGTTCCGCCGATATGAACTGCTGACGGAAGACCGAGTCCGACCGTGAAAAATACCGGTACAACAGATACAGCTGCAAGGAAAAGTGCTCCTACAAATGTAAGTCGGTAAAGCACACGTGTAATATACTTCTCGGTCGCTTTTCCTGGACGGATGCCTGGAATGTAGCCGCCCTGACGCTTCAGGTTGTCTGCCATCTGTTCGGGATTGACCTGAACAAATGTATAGAAGTACGTAAACCCGATAATGAGCAGGGCGAAGACAACGAAGCCGACCGGCTGTGTCTGATCAAAATTCTGTACGACCCAGGCTGCTGCACCATTATCCGGACCGAAGAAATTCGCAATCGTCGGCGGGAAAATGAAGAGCGACATGGCGAAGATCACCGGTATAACACCGGCAGAGTTTACTTTCAGCGGCAGGTGAGTCGACTGTCCGCCTGTCGGACGTCCTCCGGCAGCCATCTTCTTGGCATACTGTACAGGAATTTTACGAAGCGCCTGTACAACGTAAATGACGCCGACCACAAGAGCAAGAATAGCAACGAGCAGAAGGCCGATAATCGCGATATTAAGGAAGAGCTGTTCGCCTGCTCCCTGAATATAAGTAGCATACAGCTGGTTCACACCACCTGGAATAGCAGCGGCAATACCAGCAAAAATCAGGATAGAAATCCCGTTTCCTACACCCTTAAGTGTGATATGCTCGCCGAGCCACATCAGAAATGCCGTTCCGGCAGTGAGTGTCAGCGCGATCAGCAGATACGTAAGAATGCTGGGATCAGGTACGAGTCCAGGCATGAGGTTGTTAAACCCGATACTCATTCCAAGTGCCTGAACAAACGCAATTCCGATTGTTCCGTAACGGGTAACCTGCGCAAGCTTTTTACGGCCGGATTCCCCTTCTTTACCCCATTCAGCAAACTTCGGCACCACGTCCATACGAAGAAGCTGAACAATAATGGAAGCTGTAATGTAAGGCATGATTCCCGTGGCAAAAATCGAGAAGTTCTCCAGGGCACCGCCTCCAAAAGTGTTCAGGAAGCCGAGCGCAGCCATACCTTCAAAATTCAGCACGTCCGAGTTTACACCCGGCGCCGGAATATGGGCTCCGATTCTGAAAACAACGAGCATCAATAATGTGAAAATAATCTTGTTGCGAAGATCCCCCACACGAAAAATGTTACGAAATGAACCAAACATACGTGCACCTCAATCCCTTCTGATGTCCTCTCCTGAAAAGAAGCTTGAATTTTCCTTGGCAGTCTATGTCTGCCCGGGTGAAGATGGGCTGCTTTTATCTCTTTGTCAGCAGCCGTAAAAGCGGTTTGTTTACCCCGTTCAAGAAAGCTATAAACGTAATATTCTCTTATTCTAGCACAAAACCCCCATATTTTTTGATTATTTTTTATATTCGACAAAATTACTTTTATATTTCTGTCCGTTAAGATTAATTTTCAACATATTACAACGAAAGTCACCGATAATAGTAACTGTTTTTACGCCTAAATATCTAGTTACTTATACCTACCGATAATGTATCTACCCGTTCTGAAATCAGCTGTGATTTCCTTTTTATTCCCTTGAGACCGGGAATTTTTTTCACTTCTCTCCGGTGTCTCCTTCGTGGTCAGCCTATTGTGGACTCTTCCAGGGCGGTTCAAGTTGTGATGCAAAAGGAGCATTTTTAAAACAGTGGTCTGAATCGGTGTAAACACGCACTCTATATGAGTAAACTGCCCCTGTTCAGCAAAAATCATATACTCTATGAAAAACAGCACTAAAAAGAGACATCTGAGCGATGCCTCTGTCATGTATGCTTCTATTTATGGCTGCGGATTCCCTATATAGAGAAAGTTGAGTGGTCTTTTTTTATTCCGTAGTCTGACAGTAGTTCAATCAGTTCCTCGACAGCGACCTCGTATAGCTGACGACCGTCCTTAAACTTGTAGATTCCAAGGGCCAGGCATTCACTGATGAGATTGTCTTTCTTTGCGCTTGCCATTACTGCTCCTCCTTAAAAAATCTCTCGCTTCCCCAAAGTTCTTATTCCCTCACTCACGATTTTAAAACCCACGAAAAGGAAAATAACCGGTTCAGCAGATCAGCAGATACTCAAGCCTTCTTTTTTCAGTGCATATGTGATCCCGTGCTGGAGTGTGGAAAAGCACCTTACATCTCCAACAATCTGATTCAGTTTTGCCATCTTCATACTGAGTGAAGGTGAAATGCCGACAAGGACGGTTTCAATCCCAAGAAGATGTGTGGCAGAGGTAAGCTGCATGATCATGGAGAGACCGTATTCGCTGATCTCTTTCTTCAGCCCGGTTAGATCAAGAAGGAGATAGCTTGCTTTATAAGAGGTAATCTCATTCACGGTCTTTTCCAGAAGCTCCTTTGAACGCATTTCATCATAATGACCGAGAAGGGGAATGACGACGACCTGGTCCAGTACAGGGATAATCGGCGAACTTATAGCCTTGATCTTTTCGGAAAGTTCCTCCGTTCTCTGCTGAACCTTTTTTTCCAGGTCTGCAATTTCCCTCTGCTCCCTGCCTCTCGCCAGTTGATGAATGTTCTGAGTTACCGTCACATCCGAGGGGGAAAAAACAAATTCACAATAGGCTTCCCCTTCGGCCTGACTGCTTTTCACTTCATACCAGATGTTTTTATTGAAGATACCGCTGAAAAGTCCCGCAAAATGTCCTGGTATAAACGTTCCACCGTTGTCTTTATCCTGAAGTTTATTCACTCTGTACTCCCAGCTGTTTTTCATCCTCACCACAGCGACCGCCTCATCGCTGTTCATTTCCGTCACTTCAAACCTTCCCCACCCTGCCGCAGCGTATGTATCAGGCAGGTGAGCAAGCACCATCTCCGGTTCCTGACCGGAGTGAAAAAAATACTCCCCGACGATAATTCCCATCCGGTACCCGGTTGTTTCAAGCACAACGTCGGCAGCTTCTTTTCCTGAGACCTCCTCCAGAGTATCAAGAAAGGTTTTGAATGCGGAATTCAGCCAGAACAGAATCGCATCGTCCCCTTCAAACCGGAAAACACCTTTTGCTTCCTCCCAGCGGAACACAGCACCGTCCAATTCTTTTGTTTGTATAGTAGACATGAGTTCAACTCCTTTCAGCTTTAATTCTGTTTTTTTTCCATCTGCCTTACTGATAAATCCACATCTTCTACTAACTTCCTTTTTTTCTTCCTATATCCTGCCAAAGTAAAAAAGAATCGACTGTCACCGGTCGACCCTTTCCACGCTCCATAGACACTTGTATTTCGCCATTATTCAAATTGCAAGGAAAATCGATAATATTCGACAAAACCTTCGTGGATATTTCGGTAATATTACAGGAAGTTTTTAGTTTGATAACGAGTGCAGTAAACCCCTTTTCTTTTATACCCGATAGAGAGTAAGATAAAACCTGTGAAAGAGACAAATAGAAACAGAGAGAAAAAATACCATACACATAAAAAAAAAGGGAGAGGGATTTATTATGAAAAAGGTCATCATGAGTGTAGTTCTTGCAGGAGGACTTTTCGTAGCACCAACAATGGCAGATGCATCAATGAGCATGTGGGATCGTGGAAGTGATGTTAAAGAACTTCAGACAACACTTAATGAAGAAGGGTTTAACAGCGGTACTGCTGACGGGGTATTTGGTCCAATTACTCGCGGAGCTGTACAGGCTTATCAGCTTAACAACGGTATCTCCAGCCCGTCAGGTAACTTCTACGGTGTAGCAGGTCCATCGACACTGAGCTCACTCGGTCTTGGCGGTTCATCTTCTTCACCAACTGTAGCAGGTGTGAGCACAGGAAGCGCATCTGGCGTAATCGGTACAGCTCGCGGATACATCGGATCACCATATCAGTGGGGCGGAACATCTGCATCTGGTTTTGACTGCAGCGGTTTTGTACAGACTGTTTACGCACAGCATGGTAAACAGCTTCCAAGATCCGTATCTCAAATGTGGAGTGCAACAAGCCCGGTTTCAAACCCGCAGGCTGGCGATCTCGTATTCTTTGAAACACGTACAGGTCCATCCCACGTGGGAATTTACATCGGGAACAATGAATTTATCCACTCCGGCGCATCTACAGGCGTAACAGTAACGAGCATGAACAACTCATACTGGAGCAACGCTTACCTCGGTGCACGCCGTTAATTGATTTTCACATAGAACATATAAGCTGCAGAGAAAACCTCTCTGCAGCTTTTTTATGCTTTTATTAATGTTCGTAGATCATTTTCCTCGTCATTCCGCCATCAACGACTATATTTTCCCCATTTACAAAATCATTATCAGGATCGGTTAGAAAAAGACATACACGCAGGATATCCCCCGGTGTTCCAACTCTTCCGGAAGGATGCTGTTCGTGATCAATATCCCGCAGCTTTTCCCGATCTCCTGTATGGATCCACCCCGGAGAAACAGCGTTCACCCGGATCCTGTCTTCCGCAAGCGAGGCCGCAAAGGCATGAGTCAGCCCGATAATGCCGCCTTTTGATGCGGCATAGGCTTCGGAATGGGGTTCACTCATGAGCGCTCTTGTAGACGCGATATTCACGACTGACCCTCCCATACCGTGTTTCTTCATATATCCAGCTGCTTCTTTCGTGCATAGAAACACGCTTTTCAAATTTGAGCCGAGTACATCATCCCAATCTGCTGCGGAAAAATCAAAAGGGTCACGGAATACGGACTTTCCGGCGTTATTAATGAGGAGGTCTATCGTACCGAACTGCTCCTCGGCTTTTTTCATCAGGTTTATGACCTCTTCCTCGCGGCTCACATCAGTCTGAATGAACTGGGCTTTGCCATTATTTTCGCGTATCCCGGCTGCATTGTTTTCACCATTCTGTGCATCGGTATCGGCCAGAACTACACTGGCTCCCTCCTCCGCGTATCCTCTTGCAAGGACAGCCCCGATTCCGTTTGCTGCTCCGGTGATGACGATCGTTTTGTCTGTGTAAGTCATTGGCTCACTCCTTATGTTTGAGAAAAATTGATTTTATCAGCTAAATATATATTATATTCGCGATAATTCGAACTAAACCGCTAATTATAAGGTATATCCGCGATAATCCAGAAATATCCGCTCTACGCGAAACTATCACCCATTACCAACTCTATACCCTTTATTCACTTAACTCTGCACATTTGATGCCGAACAAAATCTGCTTTTGAGAAACACGGAGCTGCGTGTGGCAGCAATCCTTTCCCAAAACAACAAAAAAGCCCTCCATAATTAATCCGGAGGGCATTACTGTTATGTATTGGTGGAGACGGTGGGAATCGAACCCACGTCCAGAGATAACGACACCTAAGCGTCTACGAGTGTAGTCAGTTTATTGGAATTTCGCCGTCACTTCAGCCAGCTGACAGGCTTCCGTGAGGCTATCCTGGTTGATCTCTTCCTTTTGTCCTCAGGCGGTGGACGCAAGGCGTATCCCACTATAAGTGAGTCCCTGATCCTTCACATGGGCGATGAAGGGAGGAACCGCATGAAGCAGTTGTTACGCTGCTAGTGCGAAGTTGTTTTCTTCTTTGCCAACTATAGGCGATGAGCGTTTTATACGAGGACACTCAGCTCGACTCGCAACTTAAGCTCGACCTATCCCTGTCGAATCCAGAACGTCCCCATGTAATGGGAAAGCTGGAGAAACAGAAACAGATGCTATTCTGTTTTGGTTTTCAGCGCCGTCAGGAGACCACCATCTCTCCGTCTGACAACTACTATTATAACACACCGTCATTTCCGGTCAAATGGTAAAGCCATCCGCTGGTGGCAGAGGCTTCTTCATTTATTACCGGCCGAGCTGATGATCTTTAAATGCCCGCTCGATATCCCGCTTTGCGGCTTTTTCCTTCAAATCATGCCGCTTGTCGAACTTCTTTTTCCCTTTTCCGAGACCAACGAGAATTTTAGCGTACCCGTTTTTCAGATATACCTTAAGAGGAACAAGAGTGTAGCCTTTTTCCTTCGTATGACCGATCAGCTGACTGATCTGTTTTTTATGAAGTAGAAGCTTCCGCGTTCTCACAGGATCATGATTATAGCGGTTTCCCTGTTCATAATGGCTGATATGCATATTATGAACCCAGGCTTCACCATTACTGACCCGTGCAAACGAGTCCTTCAGGTTGATCCGTCCTGCACGTATGGACTTGATTTCCGTCCCTGTCAGAACCATCCCTGCTTCATACGTTTCTTCAATATGATAATCGTGCCGTGCTTTTTTATTTTGTGCAACCAGTTTTCCGTTTGCCATAACTTTGCATCCTTTCGCGCATCCTTCGATTTCTTTATCATACCAGACAAATGGCTGGTAGTTCAATAAATGCAGGAAGGGAACAGCGTGAGGGCCGTACCCTGTCTGCACTTAGCCTGATCAATTCGCGTATGCAAGACAGAGTTCGCTGCAGGTCCGGCATGATTCGGCACACGCCTGACAATGGTCATGTTTGTGAGACTCACACTCCTCACCACAGCTCCTGGAGATCTCGCCGCAAAGTCTCAGGATCTCTTTCATATTCGGACTGTTTGTCAAAACGGCTTTCATTGCCATCTCACACATATCCGCACATTCACGGTCCGAACGGATGCAGTCCCGCATATGCGCCGGGTCCTCCTCATTGAGACAGGCTTCGTAACACTGATTACAGGCGCGCAGGCAGTCCTCAAGCGCTTCGTACACTTCTTCCAGATGACCATTCATATGATTCACACTAGACACATCCTTATCTGTTTTATTGTGATCTGGTTTTATCAATTCCCGTTGTCATGCAGTAGAAAACAGCAAAATTAACACTATTTGGGGAATGAACAGAAAAAAACAGAGGAACAGACATGCTCCTCTGCTTACATCTGCTTAAAGCACCTCATCGGTAATCAGCGCTTATTCTTTCCTTTTTTCCCTTTCGGTGCACGTTCGTAGAAAGGCTTTCCTTTTTTCCCGCCGCCTTTACTGCTTCCGTTGCCGCGACCTTTCTTTTTGCCCTGGCGGTCGCCAAGATTCAGGCCGCCTTCCTGGTCGCCGCTTTTACCTTTTTTCCGTGGGGAGCGATTGCCGCCCTGAATGACCTTCGGACGATCCTGCTTCTTCGCCTTCCGCTCTTTCATGCCGACGACTTCAAAGTCGATAATCCGTTCGTCCACATTTACTTTTACAACACGAACATCGATATGATCTCCGATGCGGAACACTTTCGCAGTCCGTTCTCCGATCATGGCATACTGTTTTTCATCATAATGATAATAGTCGTCGGTAAGGTAGCTCACGTGTACGAGCCCTTCAATCGTATTCGGAAGTTCAACAAACAGCCCGAATCCTGTCACGCCGCTAATAATGCCTTCATACTCTTCACCGACCTTGTCCTCCATGAACTGCACTTTTTTCAGTTCATCGGTTTCACGGGACGCGTCTTCGGCCTGCCGCTCCATCTGAGAGGAATGATCTGTTAAAACGGGAAGCTTTTCTTCCCAGTGGGCACGGGTTTTATCATCCGTTTTCTTTTCAAACAGATACGTCCGGATCAGCCGGTGGACAATTAAATCCGGGTATCGTCTGATTGGCGACGTAAAGTGTGTGTAGAAATCTGCAGAAAGCCCGAAGTGGCCGACATTATCAGGATCGTATTTGGCCTGACGCATGGACCTCAGCATGACCGTACTTATGACCGCTTCTTCCGGCTCCCCTTTCGCCGCATCAAGAATCTCCTGCATTGCCCGGGGATGTACCGTGTTGGCACTTCCCTTCACTACATAACCGAAGTTTGTGATGAACTCGAGAAAATGATTAAGTTTTTCTTCATCAGGATCTTCGTGAATCCGATAGACGAACGGCAGTTTCAGCCAGTGAAAATGTTCGGCTACTGTTTCGTTTGCGGCGAGCATAAATTCCTCGATCAGCTTCTCAGCCACGGAACGGTCCCGCAGTTCCACATCAACCGGCTTTCCTTCTTCGTCCACAATGACCTTCGCTTCTTTAAAATCAAAGTCAATCGCGCCGCGGTCAAATCGTTTCTTCCGTAGAATTGCCGCCAGCTCCTCCATCTGTTTGAAAAACGGAACAAGGGATTCGTACCGCTTCGTAACTTCCTCATCTTCATTCTGAAGAATCTTACGGACATCCGTATACGTCATCCGCTCTGTCGTATTAATCACGCTCTCAAAAATCTCGTGATTGACCACTTCCCCTGCCGGGCTGATTTCCATTTCGCAGCCGAGAGTCAGCCGGTCCACCTGAGGATTGAGAGAGCAGATACCGTTAGACAGACGATGGGGAATCATCGGAATAACCCGGTCCACGAGATAACAGCTGGTCGCCCGCTCGTATGCTTCCGTATCGATCGGCGAGCCTTCTTCTACATAATAAGAAACATCGGCAATATATACCCCAAGAAGATAGTTGCCGTTATCGAGCTTTTCCACGCGGACTGCATCATCAAGATCCTTTGCGTCCGCCCCGTCGATGGTGACGATCGTTTTATCGCGCAGATCGCGCCGATGGGTAATTTCGTCCTCACTGATCTCATCCGGAACGGAGTTGGCGTGATCGATCGTTTCCTGGGCAAATTCGCCTGGAAGGCCGTGTTTATGAATAATGGAAAGAATGTCGACCCCAGGATCATTTTTATGACCGAGGATTCCGACAACTTCTCCTTCCGCACTCATTCTGCCTTCCGGATACTTGGTAATCTGTACGACAACCTTGTGTCCGTCGACTGCGCCCCCTTCCTTATTCTTTGGAATAAAGATGTCATTGGGGATCCGCTTGTCGTCAGCCACCACAAAACCGTAGTGTTTATCATCTACATATGTACCCACCACTTCTTTGACACCGCGCTCAATAATACGAATAATCGTTCCTTCAGGCTTGGAACCGCCGGACTTGTTGTGCAGACGGACGAGCACCGTATCTTTGTTCATGGCGCTGTTCATTTCGGAAGCCGAAATATAAACGTCATCAAAGCCCTCTCCTGTACGGACAAAGGCAAATCCCTTCTGGTGCATAATGACGGAACCTCGGACGAGATTCATCCGTTCCGGAAGCCCGTATCGGTTACTCCTGGTCCGGACAAGCTCTCCTTCCTCCTCCAGATCGTTCAGCAGTTTTACAAACGCCTTAAACTGTGAGGAATCGTCGATTTCGAGTGCTTCTTCCAGATCCTTTACGGAAAGAGGCTTGTCTGCCTGTTCCTTCATATAATTAAGTACAAATTCTTTGCTCAGTTCTGCCATTGTAACCGCTCCTTTCCCTGAAAAGTCCCGGCTGCAGTGAATCAGTCGTTCCAGTCGAGACTCTCGAGAAACTGGTAAACATCCTCGTGCAGCTGATCCTTTTCTTTATCAAGTGTAATAATATGGCCGGATTCTTCGTACCATTTCAGGTCCTTCACATCTGATTCCACTTCGTTGTAGATAATGTTTGCACTGTCTGTGTCAATCATCTCATCGTGTCTGGCCTGAACCACAAAAACAGGGGCGTAAATCATATCAACATGCTCGCGTACTTCCTGGTTCAGCTCCTGAAGTGCCTTTAACGTATTCATCGGCGTTTTCTCAAATTCCTTCATTTCAGCTTCAATCTGGTCTTCGGGCTTTTTTTCATAGCGTTTATACTTACGGGCATACTCAAGGACACCATGATACATCGTTTCTTCACTTTTGATATACATCGGCGCACACATCGGTACAATTCCCTTCACTGGTAGTGTGTACCCAAGCTTAAGGGAAAATACACCACCGAGTGACAGTCCGGCAACCGCAATTTCTTCATGCCCCATTTCCTTCAGGTAATCATACGCTTCCTGCACGTCCTTCCACCAGTCTTCGGGGCCGGTATGAACAAGTTCTTCAGGCGGCACACCATGACCTTTATATTGGGGTGCGTGGCACGTGTAGCCCCGCTTTTCAAGGTAGCGGCCCAGCATCCGCACGTCTGCCGAGTTACCGGTAAACCCATGCAGAAGCAGTACTGCCCGGTCTCCCCCTTTAAACGTAAATGGTTTAGGCTGTGAAATTTTCATCATGTTCTGTCTCTCCTTTAGCTCCATTCTTCGAAGTCAGGTTTTGCGCTTGCTTGATACAAATACGAAAGCACGCCTGACCAATAGAAAGGCATGCCTCGTTTTACCCCAGATCTTCCTTCTTTTCCGGCAGAACTTCGTCTTTAGCTAAAAAAGCATCGATTTCAGCCAGAAGTTCATCTTTTTCTTTTCCAAACCAGATATAGTGCCTTGCGTTTTGAACATAGTATACCCTTTTATCGTCAGATTGAATGTGCTCGTAAAGATACTCCGCACTTTTTCTCGGCGGAACGAGTCCATCGCTTTCCCCCTGGATAATCAGGGTGGGAACGGTAATGTCCTTAAGCACGGTACGTGCCGATCTTACTACTTTTGTGAATTCATAGGCTGCCATAATTGGCGTATCCTTCACCTTTCTACGGTAGAATTCGTAGAGATCCCGGTCAAAAACAGATCCTACAAAGCCTTCCACTGCCCAATCCTTGACGTCCATGAGGAGCTGCTTCGGGTTAAGGTAATAGGCAGAAGAACTGATCAGGATCAGCCTGTCGACAGGATACTTGGCCGCGATAAAACTGGCCAGCATGCCGCCCATGGAAAACCCAATCACATAGACCTTTTCACATCGCTTGAGAAGTTCTTCCACAGAGACACAAGCCGCGTAAAGCCAATGTTTATGAGTAACCTCACGCATCCCGTTTTTCGAACCGTGACCGGGAAGATTCGGTGAATATACAAGCCATCCCTCCCGCTCCTGGAGATGCTCTGTTAAGTCCTTTACTTCATCAGGTGTACCGGAAAAACCATGCAGACATAAACATCCGATCATCTGGTATCACATCCATTATGCAAGTCTTTTTCTATCATACGTAAAACCCCCTTACCATGTCACGTCACTCGCTCACTGTTTCACTGTTACTTACCTCTTTTCCCGTTCGCCGCCAGGTAAAAACATCCAGGCTGCCTTATAGCAGGGTAACAGCTGAAGGTAAGCAGAAAAAAACAGCAAGGACATTGTCCTTACTGTCTGCTCTTAAATGGATTACATGAAAAAAGCTACGGTTAGTGTGAGTACAAAAAACAGTACACCCAGTACTACTGTTGTCTTGCTCAGCACTGCTTCCAGACCGCGTGCTTTCTGTTTACCTACCATTTGCTCGGCACCGCCCGAGATCGCTCCGGCAAGTCCTGCACTGCGACCGGATTGCAGTAATACGACTGCAATAAGCATAATGGAGACAAGCACAAGAAGTATTGACGCAAAAGTTCCCAATCTCTCCACCTCCATCCGACACATAAAAGGACGTATATGCCTTGACTCGTCCCTGTAAATCTACTTTTGAGTTTATCAAATATAGCTGCTGTACGCAACTGTATTTCGATATTCAGGATTTAAATTTTCAGACTTTTGGGACAGGGTGGAGAAGACCGGCTAAATCAGGCTTACAGAGCCACTTTTCGCCGATGATTCGTATAGTCCCTGAATGATACGCTGCACTTTTGTCCCGTCCTCCGGTTTAGCCAGCGGCTCACTTTCTCCGAGACAGCAGTCCACAAAATGAACCAGTTGCCGTTCATAGCTTGACCGGGAATCGGTTTTTTCAAGATATGCCGGTGCAGAATCAAACAGAGAACCGTACCGTTCCTCGTACAGACGGAATGGTGAGGTTTCTGCCCCGCCTTTATCACCGAGCAGGCGGACGTTGAGTGATTCTTCCTCCTTCTGATTGGCTGCAAAGGAGGATTCAATCATCATCGACATCCCATTCTGGAATTTGACCATTCCGGAAGCGAGATCTTCAACCGTGTACTGCTCCGGATCCCACTCTCCAAGGAGGCCGACACCTTTACGGTTCCCTATCCGTTTATGAGTGGCGCCCATCACTTCCACCGGCTCCGGGTAACCGGTGAGGTACAGAGCCAGGTCGAGCATGTGGACACCCACATCAATAAGAGGTCCCCCACCCTGGAGCTCCTTTGATGTAAATACACCCCAGCCAGGTATGCCTCTTCTGCGCATCGCCTGCACATTCGTATGATAGATGGCTCCAAGGTCCCCTGAATAAATAGCCTTCTTTAATATTTGTGTTTGGAGGTTATAGCGGTGATGAAAAGAATAAATAAGAAGCCTGTCCGCCGCCTCTGCCGCCTCCTCCATTTCTTCTGCTTCTCCTGCTGTCATCGCCGGCGGTTTTTCACACAGCACGTGACAGCCTGCCTTCAGCGCTTTCAGCACCATCTCTCTATGAAACTTATTCGGTGTACAGACACTGACCATATCCGGCTTCTGTTCCTCCAGCATCGTATCCACACAATCATAGGCGGCGGGAATTTCAAAATCACGGGCAAAAGCAGCCGCTTTTTCATACGTTCTGGAAACTGCAGCCACAAGCTCCGTCCTGTTGTCCTTTATGTAATAAGGTGCGTGAGCTCCCCTGGCAATCCCGCCGGGACCGATGATGGCAGCTCGTAATGTGTGTTTGGTCATAGTTAAACCTCCTCGTAATTCTCTTACTGTCATTAGACTACTTGAAAAGATCGAATCATACAATGATTTGTACAGGAGAGGAGAGGGGTATTATGGCTGAGGAACGATACATTATATCAGAAGGGCGCAGATCCGGCTGGAGCCTGTCTGCTTATCTGAGCCTTGCTTTCGGGATTGCCTCACTTGCCGGCACTATGTTTTTATCGGTTTTGACTGTGCCGGGAGGGTTAACTGCCATTCTCCTTGCTGTTCCGGGCAGAAAAAGTGTCAGACGTTCTCTCGCCACTGCTGGTATGGTTCTCGGGATCCTGTCCCTGATGTTTATGCTGCTCTATTTCATTCTTTTTTTCGGTACGCTTGTTGATCTGGAGGAAAAGATTATTGATCAGATCTAATAAAACAAAAAGCTCTCTTCGAAAATATTATTACGCTTCAGGCGGACGCTTTCCGCGGGCAACGCCTCAGCCTCCTACGGGATAAGCACCCTCCGGGGGTCTTCGGCCGTTGCTTTTCCCGCAGGAGTCGCCGCCTTCCGCTTCATAATTAACTATACGAAAAGCTGCATTTTATTTGAAAACAGACACCTAGTGAGAATACTGCTTTCAAACCATTTGGGAGTGAAATTGGTCAGCTGGTTACGTGCGGAGCTTGACGGGAGCCTCCTGCGGCTATGGAGGCTTGCCGGCATCGCCGCGGAAAGCGAACGAACGGCGTGGAGCGAAGCTTCTTTTCAGTGTAGCTTAAATCATACAGAAAAAACCTCCGCTTCCCTTGAAAGGAAAGCGGAGGTTTTATTAGTAACCGGATTACTTTTTACCAAGGTGGTAGAAAGCGTCGCGGCCGGCATAGCGGCCGATGTTTTCAAGCTCGTCCTCGATGCGGAGAAGCTGGTTGTATTTAGCAACGCGGTCCGTACGGGACGGAGCACCAGTCTTGATCTGACCAGCGTTTGTCGCCACGGCGATGTCCGCGATGATGCTGTCTTCTGTTTCACCGGAACGGTGGGAAATAACAGAAGTGTAACCGGAACGCTTCGCAAGCTCAATGGCTTCGAAAGTTTCTGTGAGTGTACCGATCTGGTTCACCTTGATCAGGATGGAGTTTCCTACACCCTGCTCAATGCCCTGAGCCAGCTTGTTTGTGTTTGTAACGAACAGGTCGTCGCCGACAAGCTGTACTTTTTCGCCAAGAGCGTCAGTAAGCTTCTTGAAGCCGTCCCAGTCGTTTTCGTCAAGACCGTCTTCAATGGAAACGATTGGATACTTCGAGCAGAGATCCTCGTAGTAAGCAACCATTTCTTCAGATGTTTTGACAACCCCTTCGCCTTTAAGGTTGTATTTGCCGTCTTCATAGATTTCAGAAGCTGCAACGTCCATAGCAAGAAGGATGTCCTCGCCAGGCTTGTAACCTGCTTTTTCAACAGCTTCCACGATTGTGGAAAGTGCTTCTTCATTGGAAGAAAGGTTGGGAGCAAATCCGCCTTCGTCTCCGACAGAAGTATTGTAGCCTTTCGCGCTCAGTACTTTTTTCAGGTTGTGGAAGATTTCCGCACCCATGCGAAGGGCGTCAGTGAAACGCTCTGCTCCAACAGGCATAATCATGAATTCCTGGATGTCCACGTTGTTGTCCGCGTGCTCACCGCCGTTAAGAATGTTCATCATTGGTGTTGGAAGTGTGCGGGCGTTGAAGCCGCCAAGGTAAACGTAAAGCGGAAGGCCCAGTGCTTCAGAAGCCGCACGGGCAACAGCCATGGATACACCAAGGATCGCGTTTGCACCAAGTTTGCCTTTGTTTTCTGTACCGTCAAGCTCGATCATCAGCTGGTCGATCCCCGCCTGGTCGATGGCGTCAAAACCAACCAGTTCAGGTGCAATAACTTCGTTAACGTTATCTACAGCCTGGGATACACCTTTCCCCATCCAAGCGTCGCCGCCGTCACGAAGCTCAACCGCTTCGTATTCACCAGTGGAGGCACCGCTTGGAACCAATGCGCGGCCGATTGCACCGCTCTCAGTTGTTACTTCTACTTCAACAGTCGGGTTCCCGCGGGAATCCAGTACCTGGCGTGCATATACATCAATAATCGCTGTCATGTGTGAAACACTCCTTCGAAATTATAGTTTTCCTTCCGGTTGTAAAAGAACCAAATGGGTATTCGCCCCGTGTTCTTTTTTCACCTGCAAAGGGGATATTACTTTTTGATTAAGGTTTTGCCGGTCATCTCTTTCGGCTTATCTACACCGATCAGATCCAGAACCGTCGGCGCAAGGTCACCGAGAATCCCGTCTTCACGAAGATCACTGTGCTGGTTTGTTACGATCACCGGAACCGGGTTGGTTGTGTGGGCTGTCATCGGACCGCCTTCGAGCGTTTCAATTTCGTCTGAGTTTCCGTGGTCCGCTGTAATAATAGCATGTCCGCCTTTTTCATGAATCTTCTCTACGACGCGCCCGAGACATTCGTCCACGGTTTCGATCGCCTTCACAGTCGGATCCATCTTTCCCGAATGTCCAACCATATCCGGGTTGGCAAAGTTCAGGATAATCACATCATGCTTGTCCTGGTCGAGCTCACTGAGCAGTGCGTCCGTCACTTCGTAAGCACTCATCTCCGGTTTAAGGTCGTAGGTCGCCACTTTCGGAGAATCAATCAGCACCCTCTCTTCTCCATCGAACTTCTCTTCCCGTCCGCCGCTGAAGAAGAACGTGACGTGAGGATACTTCTCGGTTTCGGCAATACGAAGCTGGGCAAGACCGGCTTCTGAAACGACTTCGCCGAGTGTATTGGCAAGGTTCTGAGGCTTGAACGCCACATAGCCGTTCACCGTCTCACTGAAGTGAGTCAGGCAGACGTAGTGAACGTCTTTAGGGAAGCGGTGACCCTTGTCAAATCCTTCAAATTCATCGTTTGTAAACACCTGAGACATCTGAATCGCCCGGTCAGGACGGAAGTTGAAAAAGATAATCCCGTCACCTTCCTGAATCGTGCCTACCGGCGTTTCGCCATCTTCCTTCGTCATAACGGAAGGAAGAACGAATTCGTCATGGATGTCGTTCTTATAGGAATCCTCGAGAGCTTCAAGAGGACTCCGGTATTTCAGTCCTTCTCCGTACACCATGGCACGGTAGGATTTTTCCACACGATCCCACCGCTTGTCCCGGTCCATTGCGTAATAACGGCCCTGGATCGAAGCGATCTCACCGATGCCAAGTTCGCTCATACGCTCCTCTGTCTGGCGCAGATACTTTTCCGCCGACTGGGGACCAACGTCCCGGCCGTCAAGAAAGCCGTGGAGATACACACGTTCCACTCCGCTCTTTTTCGCCATTTCAAGAAGAGCGAACATGTGGTTAATATGGCTATGGATCCCTCCGTCAGAAAGGAGACCGTAAATGTGGAGACTTTTATCGTTATCCTTTACGTGATCCATCACGTCTACAAACGTCTGGTTTGCAGCAAACTCCCCTTCACGAATGCTCAGGTTGACCCGTGTCAGGCTTTGATAAACGACGCGCCCTGCACCAATGTTTAAATGGCCGACTTCGGAATTGCCCATCTGGCCTTCCGGCAGACCGACAGCTTCCCCGCTCGCTTCAAGAGTTGCATGGGGATAGTCATTCCAGAACCGGTCAAAGTTCGGTTTGTCTGCTTTTTTAACAGCGTTTCCTTTTTCTTCGTCGCGCAGCGCAAAACCATCGAGGATGATCAGCGCAGTCGGTTTCTTACTCATTTCCTGCCTCCACAAGCTGCATAAAGGATTGCGGATCGAGACTCGCGCCGCCGACAAGAGCTCCATCAATATCAGACTTGCCAAGAAGTTCGCCGATGTTGGCCGGTTTTACACTTCCGCCGTATTGAATGCGGACAGCTTCAGCTGCAGATTCGGAGAAACGGGATTTTACAACTTCGCGGATAACAGCGCAGGTATCGTTTGCATCATCAGCGGATGCAGTTTTACCTGTTCCGATCGCCCAGATTGGTTCATAAGCGATAACTGTCTTTTTCACCTGCTCATCAGTAAGACCATTAAGACCTTTTTCAACCTGCTCTGTTACGACCTGAGCCGTTTTGTCGGCTTCTTTTTCTTCAAGTGACTCACCGACACACATAATAGGTGTGAGATTGTGCTTGAATGCCGCATGTACCTTCTGGTTCACACTTTCGTCTGTTTCAGCAAACATATCCCGGCGCTCGGAGTGACCGATGACAACGTAGGAGACACCGAGATCCGCCAGTGCTTCAGGACTTGTTTCGCCTGTAAACGCACCGCTTTCTTCGAAATGCATATTCTGTGCACCGATTTTAAGATCCGTGCTTTCCGTTTCCTTTACCAGGGCATCAAGGAAGAGAGGAGACGAGCATACAACTGCGTCTACAGTCTCGGATGAAGGGATCAGTCCCTTTACTTCCTGTACAAAATCGAGCGCTTCACGCTTCGTTTTGTTCATTTTCCAGTTTCCTGCAATGATCGGTTTACGCATTTTTCAGCCTCCTGTAATTCAATCTGTTTTGCGGTTAACCCGCATCTTTACTTGTCGTTTAATGCGACTACGCCAGGCAGTTCCTTGCCTTCCATAAACTCAAGAGAAGCACCGCCGCCTGTAGAGATATGATCCATACGGTCTGCCATCCCGAATTTTTCAACCGCTGCTGCGGAGTCACCGCCGCCAATGACTGTATACGTACCTTCTGCACCGGCAAGGGCTTCACCTACCGCTTTTGTGCCGTTGGCAAACGTTTCAAGTTCGAACACACCCATAGGTCCGTTCCAGATCGCCAGCTTGGAAGAAGCGATCACTTCGCTGAACGTCTCCCGTGTTTTAGGTCCGATATCAAGACCTTCCCAGTCACCAGGGATGCTGTCGATGGATACGACCTGGGTATTGGCATCTTCACCGAAATCATCGGCTACAACCACGTCTTCAGGCATATACAGGTTTACACCGTTCTTTTCTGCTTTTGCCATGAACTCTTTTGCAAGCTCAATTTTATCTTCTTCAAGAAGAGATTTCCCAATTTCATAGCCGCGGGCTTTGATAAACGTGTAAGCAAGGCCGCCGCCGATAATCAGGTTGTCCACTTTCTCAAGGAGGTTATCAATAACGCCGATCTTATCTTTTACTTTCGCCCCGCCGATGATGGCAGTAAATGGACGTTCCGGATCAAGAAGCGCTTTGCCGAGTACATCAAGTTCCTTTTCCATAAGAAGGCCTGCCACAGCCGGAAGGTGGTGTGCAACGCCTTCTGTTGATGCATGTGCGCGGTGAGCCGCACCGAATGCATCGTTTACATAGACGTCGGCAAGTTCTGCAAAGGATGCCGCAAGGTCTGCATCGTTCTTTTCTTCGCCTGCTTCGAAGCGGACGTTTTCCAAAAGAACAATATCCCCTTCACCGAGTTGTTCTATTGCTTTTTTCGGTTCATCACCATAGACTTCGTCTGTTTTGAGAACTTCTTTGCCCAGAAGATTGCTTAGATGCTTTGCAACCGGGTCCAGACGCAGGTCTTCAACAACGCTTCCTTTCGGACGGCCCAGGTGACTTGCGAGAATCACTTTTGCTCCCTGTTCAGTGAGATACTGAATGGTTGGGAGAGCTGCACGGATCCGAGTGTCGTCTGTTACTTCTCCGTCTTTCATTGGAACGTTGAAGTCCACACGGCAAAAAACCCGTTTACCTTGAAGGTCGAGGTCACGAATTGATTTTTTGTTCATGAAGATGGCCTCCTCATTGCTTTTATTTTTGAAGTGGGTGCGTCGATACAAGCAGCTTTTCGTTTTTCGTGAAGCAGGCGCTCGCCGCCTTACACTTCCTTCAGATATCCGCTTGGACATCGGTACTTTCGAAATGAGTTAAGTAAGGATGAAAGAGGAAAGCGGACAATTCCGTTTCCTCTTTCGGATGTTACTGTGGGTTCTAAGAGGCTTACAGGCCTTTTTCAGCCATGTATTCAACAAGGTCAACAACGCGGCTTGAGTAGCCCCACTCGTTATCATACCAGGAGATTACTTTAACCATGTTGCCTTCCATAACCATAGTGGATAGGGCATCGATCGTGGAAGATTCAGGATTTCCGTTGTAGTCGCCGGAAACAAGCGGCTCTTCGCTGTATCCGAGTACGCCTTTAAGGTCGCCTTCAGCAGCTTCTTTAAACGCAGCGTTTACTTCTTCTGCTGTAACTTCTTTGTCAAGCTCAGCTACAAGGTCGACAAGAGATACGTTTGGTGTAGGAACACGCATCGCACCGCCGTTAAGCTTCCCTTTAAGCTCTGGAAGGACAAGAGCTACTGCTTTTGCAGCACCAGTTGTAGTCGGAATGATGTTTTCAGCTGCTGCACGGGCACGACGGTAGTCCTTGTGCGGAAGGTCAAGGATCTGCTGGTCGTTCGTGTAAGAGTGAACGGTTGTCATCATACCGCGGCGGATGCCGAACTTGTCGTTAAGAACCTTCGCAAATGGCGCAAGGCAGTTTGTCGTACAGGATGCGTTGGATACTACGTGATGGTTCTCTGCCTCGTACTGATCTTCGTTTACACCCATAACTACGGTGATATCTTCTTCAGATGCCGGAGCAGAGATAATGACCTTTTTCGCTCCTGCTTCGATATGCTTCGCAGCGTCAGCGCGCTTCGTGAAACGGCCTGTTGATTCTACAACCACTTCAACACCGAGGTCGCCCCAGCCTAGTTTTGCAGGGTCGCGCTCAGCAAGTACTTTAATTTCCTTGCCGTTCACAACAAGGTTGTCGCCGCTTACTTCAACATTTCCGTCAAGTTTTCCGTGAACAGAGTCATATTGAAGAAGGTGTGCAAGCATGTCAGCGTCTGTAAGATCGTTAACAGCCACCACTTCCACGTTGTCATTGTTTAGTGCTGCGCGGAACACGTTACGTCCGATTCGTCCAAAACCATTGATACCGATTTTTGTAGCCATAATAAAAGCTCCTCCTTAGATTGGTAAAGAAAGTTTTATATTTCAAAGGGTATTCCCCTTGATTCACAAATTTAAAGCCTGTTTTTCAGAAAACAGGGTTCATATTCTCGTTTTTTCGAGAATCGCCCTCGCTGCGCCTTCGTCAGTGACGAGCACTTCGCTTGGTCCCTGCTTCATATAGGCACGGATGGCGTCTCCTTTTGAAGAGCCTCCTGCGACTGCAATCACGTTTGGAAGAGCATTCAGATCTTCCATTTGAAGTCCGATCGTAAGCACTTTATGGATAATATCCCCACTATGATCGAAATAATAACCAAACGCTTCTGCAACTGCCTTCTTCTCCTGCAGTTTACTGACCACTTCCTCAGATGACTGTCTTCTCTTCGCCATCGTTTTGGCTTCACCGATGCCATGAACAACCATTGTCGCCGAACGGATCAGGTTCAGAATTTCCCTGACAGACGGTTCTTCAATCAGTGAACTGTAGGAATCTTTCCCTAACTGATCCGGTACGTGAAGCAGCCGGTATCTGCCTGATGCTCTCCGCGCCATTTCGGCACAGATTGTATTGGCCTGATTTTCAACCTGCTCACCAAGTCCGCCGCGGGCCGGCACGAAAATTGCCTGCCGGAGTTCGGCATTGGGGACCATCATTTCCGCAACGGCTGAGATTGACGTCCCTCCCGTTACAGCAATAATATTCTCCCTTTCGGTGAGCGACTTTTTCATGATCGCTACACAGGCTCGCCCCATCTCATTTTTGACCCATGGGAACTGGTCGCTGTCACCGGGAACGATAACCACCTGATCTAGCTGAAAAATGTCCTGAAGCTTTTTTTCCATCGTACTCAGGTTGAAGGTTTCCTTCATGACTTCCTCGAGTTGAACAAGTAAATTGTGCCCTTCTTCTGTGAGAGTCATACCGGAAGAGGCTACGTAAAGTAGACCTTGATCCTTCAGAAACATCACTTCGCTTCTGAGTACACGTTCACTCATCTCCAGACTTGCTGCCAGGTTTCGTCTGCCGATTGGCTCCATTAACCGGACGAAGCGGAGAATCCGATATCTCATGCTCATGGTGTCCACGAGTTCGGGAAGCAGCTTTTTTTGAATATCCAGCAATCGATTCATAGGCTGCAGCTCCTTTTTTCATTTGTCCGTTTATATGTAACAATCCCCGGGCATAGTGAGACAAGCGCACAGGGAGGGACCGGGACGCTCGAAGTCCCCCATAGACATAAT
This sequence comes from Alteribacter lacisalsi, assembly GCF_003226345.1. Classification (GTDB taxonomy): domain Bacteria; phylum Bacillota; class Bacilli; order Bacillales; family Salisediminibacteriaceae; genus Alteribacter; species Alteribacter lacisalsi. The sequence continues at coordinate 105,111 of NZ_PDOF01000003.1, forward strand.
GTGTCCCAATGAGTCGAAAAAAAAGACCCTTTTTCCTGCTGACAGAAAAATTTCTCCGGAAAGCTCCCAATTGAGCTTTCCAAAGACATTGTAGCAAGTAAAGAATCATGATTCAAGAATTAAGTTGTAAAGATTGTATTTAGATTTTTTTCCAGCGTGTAAAGAGAGAGTCTGCCTTCATCGACGACAGCCCCGTTTTCCGCCTCCACAACCGGTATCCGGATCTGGTATTTTTCAAGAAGGACATCGTCTTTATAAATATCAACCTCGTTGATTTCAAACGAATACTCGTCTTTCAGCATTTCGAGAAGAACAAGACCTTCCTCACAGAGGGGACAGTCTTTTTTTGTATAAAAAGTCAGGTTGCGGTTCATTGTGTTTCCTTTCTGGTCAGGCGTATCTTTTTCTCCGGGATGAAGATGGGATATGCATTTCATCACGGTATTTAGCCACTGTCCTTCTGGAGATCCGGATGTCGTAGTCGGATTTCAGAAGATCGGCAAGTTTCTGATCGGAAAGCGGTTTGTTTTTCGACTCCTGGTCCACAAGGCGCTTCAGATAAATTTTTACTTTTTCAGAAGAAGCACCATCCCCGTTTCCACTTCCGGCACCAACCATGGAAGTAAAGAAGTATTTCAGCTCATAGACACCTTGAGGCGTCTGAATATATTTTCTTGTTGTGGCACGGGAAACGGTCGACTCGTGCACACCAACCTGCTCAGCAATCTGCTTGAGGGTTAAGGGTTTCAGGTGGCCAGGCCCATCTTCAAGAAAATGTTCCTGATGCGAAACAACCGCTTCTGTAACTTTACGCAGGGTTTCCTGCCGCTGAGCAATGCTTTTTATGATCCACTGAAGCTGCTCTTTTTTCTGTTTAAGATAATGGTTCAGTTCAGCATCCTGCTCCTGAAGCATTTTTTCATAGTTCGGGTTGACGAATACTTTTGGGATATACTGGTCGTTGAGAATAACCTGATACTGTCCTTCAATTTTTTTTACGGTCACATCCGGCGTTACATACTCGGCCGGTTCATCGTAAAAGGCTGCTCCGGGTTTAGGGTTGAGCGTTTTTATAAGGTCGGCTACACTCTGAACATCCTGAAGAGTGACACCTTCTTTTTTTGCAATTTTTTTGTATTGTTTGCTGCCCAGAAGATCAAGATCATTTTCAACGACCCGTTCTGCCAGCGGATCACGGTTCTCAAGCTGCCTCAGTTGGAGCAGCAGGCAGTCTTTAAGCGATACAGCACCAATACCGGCAGGTTCAAGACCTTGAAGAACTGCCAGTGCGCCTCGTGTATCCTCAACCGATTCATCAAGTTCCTCGGCAAACGTTTCTATGTCGTAGGGCAGATAGCCGTTTTCATCGGTATTTAATGCAAGATAAATGACAATACGCCGCTGTTTCTCAGGTATTTCAAGAAAACGGATCTGGCGCAGGAGTGCATCCTGGAGACCCTCTTCCCTGCTGCTGACGTGATCAATCGCAGAGTATTCATCATCGGAATCATGGTTATTGCGGCGGCTGTCAAAATGAGGAGTCTGCAGATTGATACTGTCTCTGACAAGCTCTTCGCCGGCCCGCTTTTCCTTCAATTCAATGAGGGGATTTTCCAGCTGCTGTTCATGCAGGTAATGGTTTAAGTCAAGTGCTGAATACTGGAGAATCGTAATTGCCTGTCTCAGTTCATTGGTCATGACAAGCTTCATTGTCTGCTGCTGATACAGCCCTAAATCCATATTCATCATGAGGTACAACCTCCCTCATTCAAGTATACATGATGTGACAAATTCTTTAAACAATCCGGACAATCTGATTGTTTCACAGAACTAATTCTATCATATAATGTATGCGCTTTCTTTGTGTAATATCTGTCATCCGGCTGATTTGAAGCCTGCATGTCCGTCAGATCACCAAGTATAGTAATTTTGATGCCCTATTTCATGGTTCCGTGTTTGAACATGTACGGATTAGGCTATCATGAAAAGTGTCGATTTATTTAAGCGAGTACATAGGGCGTAATTATTTGACCTTCATTGACCATTGAGGTTATGATAAAGGTACCTTCATCCAAGAAGCAGATATGGTGATAAAAAATTGAGTACTCAGAGGAGGATTTTACATGAACTTAATTCCTACAGTAATTGAACAGACGAACCGCGGAGAAAGAGCGTATGACATCTACTCCCGTCTTCTGAAAGACCGGATTATTATGCTGGGTTCAGGCATTGATGACAACGTGGCCAACTCAATTGTAGCCCAGCTCCTGTTCCTTGCAGCAGAGGATCCGGAAAAGGACATTTCCCTTTACATCAACAGCCCGGGCGGATCCATTACATCCGGCATGGCCATTTATGATACGATGCAGTTTATTGCACCGAAAGTACAGACAATCTGTATCGGTATGGCAGCAAGCATGGGAGCATTCCTCCTTGCAGCGGGTGAACCAGGTAAGCGTTTTGCCCTGCCAAACAGTGAAGTCATGATCCACCAGCCGCTCGGCGGCACTCAGGGGCAGGCTTCTGATATTGAAATTCATGCGAAGCGGATCCTTGAAATGCGCGAGAAACTAAACCAGATTCTCGCTGAGCGCACAGGCCAGCCTCTTGAAGTGATTCAACGTGATACGGACCGTGATAACTTCATGACTGCTGAAAATGCGAAAAAGTACGGCCTGATCGATGACGTTATGGCTAAAAAGCCGGAATAAAGCGGTGTAAAACCGACATACAAACCAAATGCCCCTGCCAGGTTAAAAACCTGCAGGGGCACTTTTTTTGATCTTCCTTTATGGTCTTTTTGCGTAGAATGCCGTTTTATTCCGCTGCAGGCGGACGCTTTCCGCGGGCATCGCTTCAGCCTCCTCGGGTAAAACGCCCTGCGGGGTCTTCTATCGATGCTTTTCCCGCAGGAGTCACCACCTTAAGCTCCACATCAGAATATAACAGCTTATCATTTTAAGGGCAGCTTTCCGGATAGAATGAAACAGCTTTTTTATGAAACCGGTTGCTTTTTAGAGCTGAATTATTCTTCTTTTTCTACGAAATCCCTGAGTGCAGCCAGTGCCTCTTTTTCATCACTGCCTTCAATTGTCAATGAAATGGTTTTGCCCGCACCTACTGCCAGACTCATAATCCCCATGATACTTTTAGCGTTTACCTTTTTTCCGTCGCGCTCAATAAAAATATCAGATGAAAAACGGTTGGCTTCCTGAACAAACAATGCTGCAGGTCGCGCCTGAAGCCCCGCTTTTCTTTTTACTGTTACATTTTCTTCAATCATGATCGTTCCTCCCTTTTACCCGTTTAATTGTGCTGTTTTTTTGTATGGCTGTCGAAGCGCTTTCAAATTAAGTAGGTGAAAGGAACAGCCTCTTATGGCTGCACCTTTTCACCGGCCTTTAGTTTCATGGCATACTCATCAATTTTCCTGAGTCGGTGGTTCACACCGGATTTACTGACTTTTCCGCTTTCCACCATTTCCCCGAGCTCCTTCAGGGTCACGTCCTGATGATTCACACGAAGCTCAGCGATTTCCCTGAGCTTGTCCGGCAGGACGTGAAGGCCGACTTCCTGCTGGATAAACTTTATATTTTCGACCTGCCTTAAAGCTGCACCGACCGTTTTATTCAGGTTGGCTGTTTCGCAGTTCACGAGCCGGTTAACAGAATTTCTCATATCCTTCATAATCCGTACATCTTCGAAACGAAGCAGTGACTGATGGGCGCCAACAACGTTCAGAAAATCACTGATCCTCTCTCCCTCTTTAAGGTAGAGGATGAAGCCTTTCTTTCTTTCGAGCATTTTGGCATTCAGATTGAAATGATTCATGAGTCGCCTCAGTGAGTCATTATGCTCTTCATAAAGAGAGAAAATTTCCAGATGATAGGAAGAGGTTTCAGGATGACTCACCGATCCTCCCGCAAGAAAAGCCCCTCGCAAATAAGCCCTTTTACAGCAGTCCGAAGCAATCAGATCAGGGGATATTTCACGTGTAAAAGTGAAGGATTCGCTCATGATCTTTAGTTCTTCCAGGAGCATCATTGCTTCTCTTGAAATCCTCACCACATACACATTATTCTTTTTCAGTCTCATCTTCTTACGGACAAGAAGTTCCGCGTGAAGAGGAAAACATGCTTTAATCAGCGAATAAATCCGCCTTGCAATCGCTGCATTCTCTGTCTGGATATCAAGAATGAGCTGTTTGTTTCCAAATGACAGAGAGCCGTTCATCCGGATGAGTGCGGCCAGTTCTGCTTTGCTGCAGCACTGGTCCACATCCAGCTGGGTAAGCTCTTTTTTAGTCATGGAAGCAAAGGACATCCGCCCCACCTCCTGACGCAGTCCGATTTCGAACGAGGACTGCCTGTTTATTTTACTTGTACACCAAGGCTACAGCATGCTCACAAGCCGCTGTGATACCTTGCCTGCATCATGGCGTAACAGTTTATTATTATAGTATAGCAGTTCATCCCCGATCACTTCCACTGCCAATGTTTTCAGCCGGTCTGCATCCACTTTCACTTCCATTGCCCCTTCCCCAGCGTAGCGCTCCGCATACGAATGAGGAATCGGTTCGATATTAACAAGGATTTTATCAAGCAGGCTGGGTCCCACATGATCCACAAGCGCCTGTACGTGATCGCCGGCTGTGAAATCGTCTGTTTCCCCAGGCTGGGTCATGACGTTACAGATATACACTTTCTGCGCCGCTGCCTCCTTGATCGCTTTTGAAATACCAGGTACGAGCAGATTTGGCAAAATGGATGTGTACAGACTTCCCGGACCGATTACGATCAGGTCCGCCTCTTCGATCGCGTGAACTGAATCAGCAAGGGCCGTGACATCAGCAGGTTCAAGAAATACCCGTTTGATCCGTTTTCCTGCCTTAGGAATTTTCGACTCCCCTTCCACCAGTGAACCGTCCTCCATTTCCGCGTGAAGAACGATGCTCTGGTTGGCAGCAGGCAGTACTTTTCCTTTAACATTGAGCACCCTGCTGAGCACCTGCACCCCTCTGGCAAAATCCCCTGTAATGGAGGTCATTCCTGCCAGCAGCAGATTACCTAGTGAGTGACCGGACAGACCGTTGCCGTTCTGAAAGCGGTGCTGAAAGAGCTCTTCCACGATCGGCTCCACTTCAGAAAGAGCAACGAGCACGTTACGCACATCTCCCGGAGGAGGAATATCAAGTTCCTTCCGCAATCGTCCTGAGCTTCCCCCATCATCAGCAACTGTTACGATTGCTGTAATGTCTACAGGAAACGATTTTAAACCTCTGAGTAAAACGGATAATCCGGTTCCCCCGCCTAAGATGACGATATTGGCTTTTTTCAACCTTCTTTACGCCCTTTCTCGACATCCCGATGGGTCACATAGGTGATGTAGCCCGAATCGGCAATTTTCCTCTTGAAATACTCGGCCAGAGTGACAGAACGATGTTTGCCGCCTGTGCAGCCGATCGCCACCACAAGCTGGCTTTTTCCTTCACGTTTATAATGGGGAAGCATGTAATTCAGAAGATCCTCGAGTTTATCGTTAAACTGCTTGGTCTCGGACCATTTAAGTACGTAATCCGATACTTCTTTATCAAGCCCCGTTTTCGGCCGCATGTGGTCGATGTAGTGGGGGTTCGGCAGAAACCTGACGTCAAAGACCAGGTCCGCATCGATCGGAATCCCATGTTTAAACCCGAAAGAAAGAACCTGAACGGTAAACACCTGTTTTTCCGGCGAGGTAAACCGCTCAATAATTTTTTCGCGAAGGGCCAGCGGCTTCAGCTCGCTCGTATCGACAATGTACTGTGCCTGGCCCTTCAGTTCATCGAGCATGGACCGCTCAAGTCTGATGCCTTCAAGAGGAGGACCATCCCCTGCGAGAGGATGTGACCGCCTAGTCTCCTTATAGCGCCTTACAAGGACATCGTCTTTAGCGTCCAGGAAAAGAATCTGCGGGGTCACGTCTGCTTCGGCACTGAGGAGGTTGATCGTTTCAAAAAGCTCATCGAAGAAGTCCCGTCCTCTTAAGTCGATCACAAACGCAACTTTATTCATTTTCCCGCCGGAATTCTCAATCAGGTCAATAAATTTTGGAATCAGTGCCGGCGGCAGGTTATCGACACAGAAATAACCAAGATCCTCAAAACTCTGAACAGCAACCGTTTTCCCCGCACCGGACATACCGGTAATTATGACAATTTCCATTTCATCAGCCGTTATTCCAGGCTTATGACTGGTTTCGGACACCTTCATCACCTCTCCGTAATTACTCTGGATCCAGCTGCACCGACAGCAGACGGTAATCTTTTGAATATACGAACGTGCCGTAAATCAGCCCGTCTTTTTTCAGTATATGGTCAAAGAAATAATGATCCCCTGCTGCCATGGGCAGTTCTTTTATCTTATCTTCGGGCTGCCACTCCAGTTCACCTTCCGGAGATTGTTCAAGGAGGGTCCCGCTGTAGCCTTCTGCGTAAAAAGTGAACAGCATCCACTCATCGATGGTTTTACCCTCTTCTTCTATCACAACGGTAAACACACCACGTAATGTCGGGCTATGCAAATCGATTCCCGTCTCTTCTTTATATTCCCGGACGGCGCTTTCCTTCACCGATTCCCTTGTTTCCATTTTTCCTCCTGGTGCCACCCACCAGCCTCTGCTCGGCTTCTTGAGCATAAGCACCTGGCCCTGATCGCGCAAAATACAGTTTGATACCCGTTTCATACAGGGTCACCTCAATTTTTGCCGCTGGTTCCGCATTGTTTCCGGGGAACCTCTGCTTTATGATCATGTATTCACAAACACTTCTTTTCTCATCCTATTATACTATATTATCAATAGTGAACCAATGGAACTGCAGGAAATGGCACGCATTACGTAAAGGGATTTGGAAGGCAGGCAAAAAAAGGGGCACAGACAGCGGACGTCTGTGCCAAAATATATAAAAGGGGGTCAATTACTTATTTCTTATATTACCCCCTGTGTGTTGCATATTTGTTACAGCATGATTAAGACGGAGTTACGATGTGTAAAGTTTGCCAGATAACTGCTGTCTCACTGGATTGAGAGAGGCAGTTCCCGGAGGGCGATTTCCCCGACGAGGCTTAGGCGTTGCCCGCGGAAAGCATCCGCCTGCAGCGCAATAAATACAGCAGCCTTTCTAAAAACAGCTAAAGAAAAAACACTCCCCGGAAAGGAGAGTGTCTGGTTTGAATGATTTTTAGGACTGACCTGCTTTTTCCTGCTCCAGTTCTTCTGCAAGGCTTTCAACATAGTGCTGGACAGCCTGGGCGGCAATACTTCCGTCCCCTGTTGCCGTAACGATCTGACGCAGGGTTTTTTCACGGATATCACCGGCTGCATAGATACCGGGAATCTTCGTTTCCATCTGATCATTGGTTTCCACATAGCCATCTGCGTTCGTGATGCCAAGATCTTTAAACGGGTCATTAATCGGCAGCATACCGATGTAAATGAATACACCATCTGTCTGGAACTCGCTTTCGGAGCCATCTTTCGTGCTCACGAGGGTAACACTTCCTACTTTTCCGTCTTTATCATTGATTTCTTTCACTGTCGTATCCCAGATGAAATCAATTTTCTCATTGGCGAAAGCACGGTCCTGAAGGATTTTCTGGGCGCGAAGCTTGTCGCGGCGGTGAACCACGGTCACCTTGCTTGCAAAGCGTGTCAGATAAACAGCTTCTTCAACTGCCGAGTCCCCGCCGCCGACCACGACGAGTTCTTTATTCTTAAAGAAAGCCCCGTCACAGACCGCACAGTAGGAAACCCCGCGTCCGCTCAGTTCTTTTTCTCCCGGTGCGCCGAGCGCTTTATACTTAGCGCCTGTAGCAATAATGATTGAGCGGGTTTTAATTTCCCCGCTGCCGAGAATAATGCGCTTATATTCTTTTCCATCAACGATCTCTTTTACATCACCGTATTTATATTCAGCACCAAATTTCTGAGAGTGCTCAAACATCTTAGTCGAGAGATCCGGTCCAAGAATGCTGTCGTAACCAGGATAGTTTTCAACGTCCTCTGTGTTGGCCATTTGTCCGCCGGGCATCCCGCGTTCAATCATGGCTGTAGACAGGTTTGCCCGGGACGTGTAAACAGCGGCCGTCATTCCTGCCGGGCCTGCTCCGATAATGACAACATCGTAAATTTTTTCTTCAGTCACAACGTTCACTCCCTTGAACAAAAACTTGTTATTTTCCGCCAGCCGGCCTTTGGTTTTACTGGCAGGCTGAACTAAGAAGCCAGTTTTAAATGTGCTTTAATCCGTTTCAACCGCCATTCAATCAGCCGGTTGGTTAAACCACATTTATATCCTATGGGAAAACGGTACCCAAGTCCATGAAATTGCTCACTCGTTAGTGTTAACCTTTCATGAACGGTTTATGAACGTCCATCCGTGTCCGGGTGAGTATAGAGAAACCAGCCTTTTTCCGGTTTGTCGATTCCATCCTCGATTTTCTCCACACACCAGTCAGCAGCCTGCTTCATCTGCTGATCGAACTGGCCTACCCGTCTGAACAGCTGCCTGGCTTTGACTTTCTCCCCGTTCATCCACGCTGCCATCGCCATCTGATGATAGAAACGAGGGCGTTTCACAAACGTGTGGCGCTGATTCAGGCGTTGAAACCATTCATAGGACAGTTCAGGATCGTCGAGACGGAACCACGTTTTTGCCAGGTGATATCCGTGCCAGTCATTGACTGGAAGTGCGATTCTGAGACCCCGCGCAACGGTCTCCCACCGTTCATCTCCAGCTTCTTTAAGAATAAGTGCAGCATTACAGCGAGCAAGAAAACCTGCTTCTTCTTTTTCAAGGAGGTCCGTGACAATTTTCAGAGCCTCGGCTTGCTCCCCCTGGTAATGAAGCGTTTCTGCCATGTAGGCGTAGAGCTCCCAGTGTGTGGGCTCTTCTGACAGAGACGTTGTGAGTTCACACTGAGCTTCATCGTAGCGGCCCCGGTCAAGAAGATCGGCCGCTCGTTCGAGACGGCTCTGAGCGAGCTGCTCCTCGGTTTCTTCCCCGTCCTCCAGATCCTCTTCCTCATCATCGAGCATTTCTAGAAGTGTCAGAGCATCCTCTGCAAAATCACCTTTCGGATCGAGCTTCAGATACGTGTTCAGATGCTTGACAGCCGTTTCAAACTCCCCGGCATGAGCCAGATTGTTAGCGAGGAAAAAGTAGCATTCGGCCATGTTTTCATCCATTTCATAAATCACTTTCTCAAGCGATTCGTTCGCTTCCTCAAACTGTCCTTTTTCAGCAAGGACAATGGCAAGCTGGCATAAAAAGACCGGCTCTTCCGGTTCGATCCGCACTGCACGACGGATATACTGAAGTGCCTGGCTCGTATTCCTGTTCTGGTAGGCTTCAATTCCCTTTTTATAGTAGTATGCACCATCCTGTAAAAACGGAAGAACCTGTCCTGTTTTCTGCTTATTTATATTTCGCACGTGAATGTGCCTCCATTCAAATCAGAAACCTTTTTATATCCTCATTTCTCTCAAAAAAACACATAGTCCAGTATAACACGCAGCTTCGGGACATTCTACCCTGTGAGGTATATCGAAATTGGTTCAGCAGGAGGGCTCTGGCTGGGGGCTCGCTGGGATTTGGTGATGTTGGGGAATTGACGAGCAATTAAGATTTAGCGGATAAATCGAAATTTTCGCGGATAACCGCCGGCTGCCCCACCCCACTCCACCATCCCCTTTCCTTCCGTCCCGCAAAAAAAGAGCAGGGCCTCAGCCCTGCTCCACTGTTACTTTTTCAAATGCTGTTTACCGAACCGTTCCTCCAGCCGCTCAAGAATGCGGTCCAGAGGGAGTTTCTGTTCTTCCAGTAAGACAAGCAGGTGATATAGGAGGTCCGCCGTCTCCCATGTCAATTCATCCTTTGAGCGGTTTTTCGAGGCGATGATAACTTCCGATGCTTCCTCGCCCACTTTCTTCAGGATCTTGTCCACTCCTTCATCGAAGAGATAAGTCGTGTAAGAGCCTTCCGGGCGGGAGGTTTCCCGTTCACGGATTGTACGCTCCAGCTGTTCGATAATAGCAAAACGGGCGCCGTTCCCGCCTGCTTCTGCCGCATCAGCAGCCGCCTCATCTGTCCTGTTTTCAAGCAGCGTCTCCGTAAAGCAGCTGACCGTTCCACGGTGACAGGCAGGTCCCTTCGGTGACACGAGCACCACCAGGGCATCCTGGTCACAGTCAAAACGAATTTCCTGTATCGTCTGCGTATGGCCTGACGTAGCCCCCTTGTGCCAGAGCTCCTGGCGGGAGCGGCTGTAAAACCAAGTTTCCTTTGTCTCCATACTCCTGTGCAGCGACTCTACGTTCATGTAAGCCACCGTCAGCACTTCTTTCGTAGTAGCATCCTGTACAACGGCAGGGATGAGACCCGCCTGGTCAAATTTCAGCTTTGATATATCAAGTGTCATCGTATGTTCAGCCCCTTCTCCTTCAGCCACCCTTTCACTTCCGCCACGCTCGTCTCCTTATAGTGGAAGATCGATGCGGCGAGTGCGGCGTCCGCTTCACCTTTTGTAAATGCCTCATAGAAGTGCTCTTTTGCTCCCGCTCCTCCTGAAGCGATGACCGGCACTGAAACAGCCCGGCTGACCGCCCTCGTCAAAGAAAGGTGAAAGCCTGTTTTGGCACCGTCCTGATCCATGCTCGTCAGGAGTATTTCACCGGCACCAAGGGAGACCGCCTGTCTGGCCCACGAAACCGCGTCAAGCTCTGTCGGTGTCCTTCCTCCGTGGGTGTAAACGCGCCACGAGCCCAATTCTTCGTCCCATTTGGCGTCGATGGCAACGACGATACACTGGGAACCGAAATAGTCTGCCCCTTCACGAATCAGTTCAGGACGTTTGACTGCTGCTGTATTGAGCGACACTTTATCGGCCCCGGCCCGAAGCACGCGCTTCATATCGGGAAGAGCGTTGATTCCTCCGCCGACGGTAAATGGAATGGCCAGTTCGCCTGCCACCTGCTCAATCACGTCCACCATCGTTTCGCGCCCTTCATGTGAAGCGGATATATCCAGGAAAACAAGCTCGTCTGCTCCCTGTTCATCATAAAAAGCTGCAAGTTCCACCGGGTCCCCCGCATCCCGGAGGCTTACAAACTGAACACCTTTAACAACACGGCCTTCTTTTACATCGAGGCACGGAATGATCCGTTTTGTAATCATCGGCCTCCCTCCCGGAGTGCTTCCTCGAGCGTGAAGCGGCCTTCGTAGAGGGCTTTTCCAATAATGGCCCCTTCCACACCGCCGCTCTCCTTCAAGCGGGTCAGATCAGCAAGCGAGCTGACACCTCCCGATGCAATCACTTTTTTCCCCGTAGCGTCGGATAGGCCGGCGATCGTTTCAGTGTTCGGGCCGCTGAGCATCCCGTCCCGGGCGATATCGGTCATCACAAACCATTCAGCACCGAAACGGACGAGTTCGAGAGCAAGTTCTTCTGCTTCTACTTTTGAGGTTTCGAGCCATCCGTGCGTGGCCACAAAGCCGTCACGGGCATCAATACCGATCACGACCCGGTCACCTCCATATGTACCGAGCATCTCCTTTACAAATTCCGGATCACTGATGGCGGAACTGCCGAGAATGACCCGGTCCACCCCAGCGTCAAGATAACGTGCTGCTGATGCCGCATTTCGGATCCCGCCGCCGATCTGAATGCGGGCGTTCAGCTCTTTTGCAGCCCGAAGCACATACTCGTCATTTACAGGCTTTCCTTCCTTCGCCCCATCGAGATCCACCATATGAATCCATTCCGCACCTTCACGCTCAAACCGGGCAGCCATCTCGAACGGCGAGTCGCCGTACACCGTTTCTTTATCGTAATCACCCTGCAGGAGGCGGACACACTTGCCCCCTCTCATATCAATTGCCGGATAAATCGTCAGCATCGTTATTCCCCTCCTTCTGCGGTTCTGGCAAAATTCCGAAGCAGCGTCATTCCCGGTTGGCTGCTTTTTTCCGGATGAAACTGGGTTCCCCATACGCTGTTTTTCGCCACGACGGCAGGGATACGCTCATAATACTCTGCATACGCAACCAGATCCGACGGGTCTTCGGTCTTCACCGCGTACGAGTGAACAAAATAGACATGCCCTCCCGCAAGATCCTGCATAAAAGGATGCTCCGGCTGTGAGATGTGAAGCTCATTCCATCCCATATGAGGCACCTTGTAACGTTCACTCGTCGCACTCATGCCAGTAAGCTTTTCAACCCGTCCCCGGAGGAGACCCAGCCCTTTTGTATTCCCATTTTCCTCGCTCTCATCAAACAAGAGCTGCATGCCGAGACAGATCCCGAGAAGCGGTTTCCCGTCCTTTGCCCACTGTCTCACAAATTCGGTGAGTCCCGATTCGTCCAGTTCTGCCATACCGTCCCTGAACGATCCGACGCCGGGGAGAATCAGCCCCGAAGCCTCTGAAAGTTCTTCTGCATTTTCCGAAATAAAATAAGGATAATTCAGACGTTCAAGGGCCTTTGAGACGCTGTGAAGATTCCCCATCCCATAGTCAATAATTCCGATCATTTACAGACGTCCTTTCGTTGACGGCACTCCTTTTACACGAGGATCGCGCTGTGTTGCTTCGTCGAGAGCCCGTCCGAGTGCTTTAAAAATTGCTTCAATAATGTGGTGTGTGTTCCTCCCGTATGGAACGCTCACATGAAGGTTCATTCTTGCCTCAAGAGCCAGTTTCCAAAGAAACTCGTGCACCAGCTCCGTATCAAACGTCCCAACGCGCTGGGCAGGAAGCTCCACACGGTACTCTAAATGGGGACGGTTGCTCAGATCTACCGTGACCTGGGCGAGTGCTTCATCCATCGGGACGAACGCATTTCCGTACCGGCGGATTCCTTTTTTATCGCCAAGGGCCTCGCGAAGGGCTTCCCCGAGCACAATGCCAATATCTTCTGTAGTGTGGTGATCATCAATTTCCGTATCCCCGTCAGCCTGAATGGAAAGATCGAACAGCCCGTGTCGGGTGAAAAGATCGAGCATATGGGTTAAAAAAGGGACTCCTGTATCAAGCTTCGCCTGGCCGTCACCGTCAATTGCCAGGGAAAGGTTGATTTTCGTTTCATTCGTATTCCGCTTTTTTGTAGCATAGCGGGCATCAGTCTGCTCTGTCATCACGAGTTCCCTCCAGTCTTTTTTCCACGGCGCGTGCGTGGGCTTCAAGGCCTTCAAGGCGCGCAAATGCCGCAATTTTTGCACCGTTTTCGGAAACGGCTGTGCGGCTGTATGAAAGAATACTGCTTTTCTTTGTAAAGTCGTCTACATTAAGGGGACTTGAGAACCTGGCTGTCCCGTTTGTGGGCAGCACGTGGTTCGGGCCGGCAAAATAGTCACCAACCGGCTCTGAGCTGTTTTCTCCGAGGAAAATGGCGCCCGCGTGGCGAATCGAGCCAAGAAGGTCAAACGGAGCACGGGTATGGATTTCAAGATGCTCAGGTGCGAGCTCGTTTACGGCATCCACCGCCTCATCCAGTGTGTGTGTCACATAAACAGCGCCGTAATCCCGGATCGAATCCCATGCAATGTCCTTTTTCGGCAGGGTGGAAAGCTGTGTTTCCACTTCCGCTGCCACTTGTTCCGCCAAAGTTCGGTCCGGTGTGACAAGCACCGCCGATGCCATCGGATCGTGTTCGGCCTGACTCAGTAGGTCGGCTGCAATATAATCCGGCCGGCCTGTGCTGTCGGCAAGGACAACGATTTCGCTCGGTCCTGCAAACATGTCAATATCCACTGTTCCATATACCAGCTGCTTGGCGAGCGCCACGTAGATGTTTCCCGGTCCGACGATTTTATCGACCGGCTTGATTGTCTCTGTTCCATACGCGAGAGCCCCCACGGCCTGGGCCCCCCCTGCCTTATATATTTCCGTAATGCCCAGCTCATTTGCCGTCACGAGCACCACATCATTTAAACGTCCGTCCGCCTGAGGCGGGGATACCATCACAATCCGGGAAACTCCCGCTACAATAGCCGGAACCGCATTCATCAGAATAGTGGACGGGTAAGACGCACGGCCGCCGGGCACGTAAATCCCTACTGCATCAAGAGGTGTAATCTTCTGTCCGAGAATCGTACCGTCCGGCTCCGTTGTAATCCACGTCTGGCGCTGCTGCCGCTCGTGAAAACGGGTAATGTTCTCTTTTGCCTCACGAAGAATGCGAAGTGTTTCCTCGTCCACCTGCTCGTAAGCTGCTACCAGCTCTTCTTTGGAAACACGGAAACTCTCCTGATCGAGTTCGGCACCATCAAACTGCATTGTATAGGCGTTTACTGCCTCGTCCCCTTCGGATCTCACACGGCTCAGTATCCCTTCAACCGCTTTCCGCTGATCGCCGGTACCCTGGTCTACAGACCGTTTAATGGAAATGTCTTTTGTGTAATCAATGATCTTCATCGCATGCTGCCTCCTTCCACCACCTGCTCGAGGCGCTCGACCATCTCGTCGATCCGGTCGGCTTTCATCCGGTAGCTCACCGGGTTCACGATAAAGCGGGAGGTAATCGGCATCATCGTCTCTGTTTCCACAAGGCCATTCTCTTTCAGTGTCCGGCCGGTTGATACAATATCCACGATCCGGTCGGCCAGTCCGATGAGCGGCGCAAGTTCGATCGATCCGTTCAGCTTGATAATCTCAACCTGCTCGCCCTGCTCCCGGAAGTAGCCGGCAGCAAGGTTCGGGTATTTGGTCGCTATTTTCGGTGCAATATCCGTTTTTGCATCGTAGGATGGGAGAGCTGCCACCGCCATATAGCACTCACTGATTTTCAGGTCGAGCACTTCGTACACGTCCCGCTCCTCTTCAATCATCACGTCTTTTCCCGCCACACCGGCGTCGGCCACCCCGTGTTCCACGTAGGTAGGCACGTCCATCGGTTTTGATAAAATAAAACGGAGATCTGCTTCCTCTACATCGATAATCAGCTTTCTTGAATCATCAAATTCCGGAGGCAGATCATAGCCGGCACGGCGCAGAAGCCCGAGTGCCTCATCAAAGATCCGCCCCTTCGGCATGGCAATAGTCAAAAAGCGATCCGTATTGTTTTCCGTTGTGTTTTCATTCACTCGTTCATCCATCATAAGGAGCACCTCCCCCAGCACCGTTGCTTCCAATCAAGTAGTGCACGTCATCGAATTGTTGCGAATAGGCATCCAGGTCGGCGATTCCCCGCACGTCCTGCATCACCACGGACCGGCCTTCTTCACGAAGAGATGCTGCTTTTTTCATCGCTTCCCCCCGGCGTTCGTTGCTGTAAATAATGCAGTTACTGACGGTTACCTCTTCTTTTGCCCTGCCGAGCGCTTCGGTCAGCCGGTCAAGCCGCACAGCAAAACCTGTTGCCGGCTCCGGACGGTGGAACTTTTCAAGAAGACCGTCATAACGGCCGCCGCCGCCCAAAGGAAAGCCAAGTTCTTCGCTGTACGCTTCAAACACCATGCCTGTGTAATAGCTCATATGCATCACGAGATTAAGATCAATAATAATATCATTCTCAAGACCGTAGGCCCGAAGTACATCAAGGAGACTGCGAAGCTCATCAAGTGCTGCCGAACCGGCCTGAGTTTCTACTAAACCTGCGGCGTCCTCTAAAATCTCAAAGCCTCCACGCAGATTCAGAAGCCCCGTAAGCCGCTGTCTGTCGATGGAGGAAAGAGGCAGCTGCCTGACTGCATGCTTAAAGCCCACATAATTCTTTTCATATAAGTAACGGCGGAACGTTCCTGCCCGTTCTTCGTTGCCTAGAATCTCCTGAAGAAGCGTATTCACAAAGCCGATATGGCCGATCGCCACTTTAAAGCCGGACAAACCGGTTTTCTTCAAAGCCGCAATCATGAGCGCGATCACTTCCCCATCCGCACTCGCCGTCCCATCCCCGATCAGTTCCACACCGACCTGCTCAAACTCCGCAGGCTTGCCCCCTTCCCGCTGCTGGGCACGAAACACATTGGCATCGTAGGTCAGCCTTGCAGGGCGCTGCACATCCTTCAGCGTCGATGCCGCAATTCTGGCAATTGGCGCTGTCATGTCCGGCCGGAGCACAAGCGTATGCCCCTGCTGATCGAGCAGCTTAAACAGCTGCGTGTCAGAAGTGGCCGAAGCTTCCCCGATCGTGTCATAAAATTCAAGGGCCGGCGTTGCAATCGGCGCGTAACCCCATAGGGCAACCTCATCGGCAATCGTACTGCGGACCTGCTGCCTGAGCGTATAAAGTTCCGGCAGCGTATCCCGCATTCCTACCGGCTTTTCAAACATAAATGGCTTCGTCATCACACGTCACACCTCTATAAAAAAAATTATAAGTATACCATTCAGTCAGTGCACCTTCGTTCAGCGGAGCTTTGTGGAACTGACGGAAGGGGATTCTCATTAAGAATCAAATTATTCACTTTAGTTCGCTAATGTAATGTCGTAATAAAGTTATACATTGTAGTGTACATACCATTACGGAAAGCGTCAACCGTTACGAATGTATTTTAAATATCTTTTCAAAAGATTTCTTCTTTTATAATCCTTCCCCTTGAAAGAAATCTCCTTCTCCCTGTTACCGTTCCTCTCCAGCCTTCAGGTTTGTTTTCCCTCTTTTCTGCCACACTAAGAGCAAATCTTTCCCGGAGGTGACACGCCCATGCTTTTTACCTGGATTCCCCGCATTCTTGTCTTTGGCGGCATCCCGCTCGTCGCCCTTACCGACCTGCTCGGATTGAATGTGAACCTGAAATTTGCCCTGTGTGCCATAACGATCGTCGGCCTCGCCGTTTACATGGGCCGGGCCACCGACAGCGTCTCCATACACACCGGCCCCCGGATCGGCGGCATCCTTAACGCCACGTTCGGTAATGCCGTCGAACTCATCATCTCTATCTTTTCCCTAAAAGCCGGATTCATCACCATCGTACTTGCATCCATGGCAGGAGCCATTATCGGAAACCTGCTTCTTGTAGCAGGCCTCTCCTTCCTGATCGGCGGCATCCTTCATAAACGCCAGCAGTTCAACATCTTTGACGCAAGGTTTCACGTGGGCATGCTCATGTTCGGCATCATCGTGGCCTTCGTCATCCCACGGGTATTCAATCTGGACGGCGTCGGTCAGGACGGATTCATTCTCAGTGTGGCCATATCCATAATCCTGATCATTCTGTACATCCTGGGCATCTACTTCCGCCTGTTTGCGCAGCGCGGCGCCTATCCAGTTGACGAAGAATCCGAGAACAAGGAGGACGCCGAGTGGTCGAAGAAAAAATCCATCGGTGTACTCATCGCGGCAACGGTCGGCGTCGGCTACATAAGCGAAAACCTCGTCGGTACCTTTGAAGAAGTAGTCGCCAGCTTCGGTTTCAGCGAAGTGTTTATCGGCATCATCCTGATCGCCATTATCGGAAACGCCGCCGAAAACGCTTCCGCCGTCTACATGGCCTACCTGAACAAAATCGAAGTCAGCATTGAAATCGCCATCGGTTCATGCATCCAGATCGCCATGTTCGTGCTGCCTGTACTCGTCCTGCTCTCCTTCGCACTCGGCACACCTATGCCGCTCGTCTTCTCCTTTCAGGAACTCATCGCCATGGTCCTCGCCGCCTTCCTTACCATCGTGATTATCAACGACGGCGACACCAACTGGTTCGAAGGCGCAACCCTCCTCGCCGCCTACCTGATCATGGGCATCGGCTTCTTCCTTCTTTAGGGAAAGAAAAGCATGCCCTTTTTCACCCCGGTTCCGACACCCGCTCAACGGTCTGAAACCACAGAAACCCCCGGCAGAAATAAAGACTGCCGGGGGCCATACTACGATTCCCTGTTTTCTTTTTCCGGCAGCACAGACGCTTCCATCTCCGCCTTTGTTTTTATAATCTGCATCGGATTGCCGCCCACAAAAGCTCCAGGCGGGACGTCTTTATGAACAAGGGTGGCGGCACCGACAACTGCTCCGTCCCCAATTGTCACGCCGGGAAGAATGGTCGTATTGGCACCGATCAGCACTTCCGAGCCGATATTCACCTCGCCGAGACGATACTCTTTTATCAAATATTCGTGAGCAAGAATGGTGGTGTTGTATCCGATCACGGAGTTGCGGCCGATCCTGATCTTTTCAGGAAACATCACGTCCATCATGACCATCAGCGCCACGCTTGTTTCCTTCCCAACATCCATACCAAGAAACGTCCGGTACAGCCAGCTTTTCATACCGAGAAATGGGGTATAGCGGGCAAGCTGAATGACGACGAAGTTTTTTACTACTTTAAGAAAAGGAACTGTTTTGTACACATGCCAGAGTGAATTGGCTGTTTTTACAGGGTAGCGCTCGGTTTTCCTCATCGCTTTTCTCCTTCGCTTTATCGTCCCCGCTGTCAGGGCACCGGTGTCTTATCCCCGTTTACCTGCGTGAACATGCAGAATGTCGAGAAGGTCCTTCATCGTCTCAAGCATCACATCGGGCTCGTATGTTTCAATGTACTCCCGTCCTTTTACGGACCAGGCCACACCGGCCGTTTTTGTCCCGGTATTTTTACCGCCCAGTATATCGTGGTGGCTGTCGCCTACCATCACGGCACGATCTGCGGTGCTGCCGAGAGCGGCAAGCGCTTTTTCCAGCGGCTCAGGGTGCGGCTTGTAGTTTTCCACATCATCGAGAGCGACAACGACATCAAAAAAACGGTCAAGCCCCATCAGCTTCAGTCCTTTTACTGCCGTATCATGACGCTTTGTCGTCACAATCGCCATATTGTATCCCTGCCGGTGAAGAAGGTCAACGGTTTCGTAAACACCTTCATATTCCCTGACAAGCTCATCATGCTTTTCAAGGTTAAACGTCCGGTACGTATGGCTCATTTCCTCAACCCGGTCCGGGTCAAGATTGTGAAATGTTTCAGAAAGAGGAGGCCCAATAAAATGGATGACATCCTTCTCTTCATATTCACCGGGATAGTACTGCTCCATCGTGTGCATGAAGGAGGCGACAATCAGATCAACCGTGTTGATGAGTGTGCCATCCAGATCAAATAGGATCGTATCAATATTTGAGAGAGCCCCTGTGGAGCTGTTATCATTTGCTGTCATGGTAATCATCCTTTTAAATTCATTTATCTGCCGAAGTTGCACTGCATGCCGGACGTCGCTTTCTGCAGCGATGCCGAAACTGACATTTACAGTGAACAAGTTTATCAGACGCTGGTGTCTGATCCCCATTCTTTGTTATTGTGCTGCTCCTGCTTTTTTTCAATGCGGTTCCAGAAAAATGCCACCGCAACGGTCAGAAGAATCGCCGTTACCAGCCGGATTAACAGCAGCGGCCATAAAGGAATCCCAAGAGGAGCAAAAATTAATGTATCCTCTATGACGGCATGACAGGCTACCAGGAAGATAAATACCAGGTACAGATCCTTTTTCCGCACGCCGTCTTCCTTTACCGCCTGAATCATCACACCGGCACCGTAGGCAAGACCGAATACAAGGCCCGCCGCCAGAGTGGTGCTCGTATTTTCCCGGATTCCGAGAACTTTCGTAAATGGGCTCATCCATTTTGAAAAGACGTCAAGCCATTTCAGATCCTTCATGATCTGAATGAAAATCATAATCGGGATCACGATGGCTGCGAGCTGGATGATACCGAAAAAGGCACTCTCCACTCCCTGCAGCACCACTGCCCACATACCTGCCGGCTCATCACGTGTCATACCGCCGGCAAAACCGTACCGGGCTGTCTCGCCTCCGCCCTGCCAGACGAGGTGGATCACCCAGGCCGACAGAATGGCAAGACCGATCCGGACAAGCAGGACAACCCATATTTTCAGGCCGACTTTTTTTGCTACGGCCGATTCAACAATCAGATTATGTGAAAATGACAGCATCACTGCCAGAATAAACACTTCTTTTACCGTCAGGTCCATCGTAAGGATGGCCCCAATTGCCGCATAAAGATTGAGCAGATTCCCAAGCACAAGCGGGATCGCCGCTTCCCCGGAGAGCCCGATCGCCCCCATCAGCGGGGAAAGAAGCCTGACCAGCCAGTCCATCAGCGGTGTATGGCTGATAATCGTGACGATCAGTGTAATCGGAAAAATAATCTTTCCGAGTGTCCACGATGTCTGAAGGCCGACTATCAGCCCCCGTTTCAATGTTGCAAGCAACCAGACCGCCCCTTTCTATTACACATTTCGCCTCACTTAACATTATCATAAAGCCGCCCTTCCATAAAGGAGGAAGGAAACTGCCTCAAATTGAGTCAGACTCAGCGGTGCCCGCGGAAAGCGTCCGTCTGGAGCGGTTTTATATCAACGAAGAAGCCGGAGCTTTTTTACTGTGCCCCGGCTTGCTGGTTATTTTTTCTTTTTCGTTCCTTTTTTGTCTGAAGCTGCAGGTGAGCGTTCTTCGTCAAGATACCGCCTGTCGGCGAGCCCCTGCTTCCTGCGATAGATGATCAGGGCAATCGCGCCAATGATCAGCACAATTGAAATCACCTGGGCAGTTCTGAGAACACCGAAAATCATCAGACTGTCTGTTCTTAGTCCCTCGATAAACAGGCGGCCGAAGGAATACCAGATTACGTAGGTCATGAACATTTCGCCGCGTCTCATATTAACCCGTCGGAGATAAAGCAGGAGTGCTACACCGGCAAAACTCCACAGGGATTCATACAGAAAAGTCGGGTGGTAGTATGTACCGTCAATATTCATCCCATTAATAATAAACTCCGGAATCATAAGGCTCTCAAGAAACGAGCGTGATACTTCCCCTCCGTGAGCTTCCTGGTTTACAAAGTTGCCCCAGCGGCCGATTGCCTGCCCAAGGAGAATCCCGGGTGCCGCCACGTCCGCTATTTTCCAGAAGGAAAGGCCCCGCTTTTTTGCAAAAATAACGGCTGTTATAACAGAACCGATTAAGGCTCCGTGTATTGCAAGTCCGCCCTCCCAGATTGCTATAATCTGTGATGGATTTTGTGAATAGTAGTCCCAGCGGAAAATTACATAATAAAGACGGGCACTTATAATGGCAATCGGAACTGCAATCAGCAGCAGATCCGCAAACAGATCTTTCGGGAGCCCCCGTTTTTTTGCTTCCGAGTTTACAAGCAGATAGGCAAGAAACGCCCCTGTTGCAATTATTAAACCGTACCACGCTACCGAAATTGGTCCGATCTCAAACGCGACCGGATCAAACGGCCTGGCAGAACCCAACATCATCTTCGCACACCTCATTTTCATTCTCTTTTGTTACAGCATCAATCCGGAGCCAGCCAGCATGCTGCGGGCCGGGACCGATTAAAAGTCTTCCTTGTCTCCCTCTTCAATCACACTGTTTAAGCGCTCGGTAAACTGCTCGGCTGCGTTTATGCCCATGCGCTTAAGACGAAAGTTCATTGCCGCAACCTCAATAATAACGGCAAGGTTTCGCCCTGGACGAACCGGAATCGTCAGCTTGGGGATATCCGTTTCAAAAATCGTCATCGTGTCTTCATCAAGGCCGAGACGGTCATACTGCTTTTTCTGATCCCACAGTTCAAGATGCATCACCATTCCAATTCGTTTATAGTTACGCACAGCACCTGCACCGAAAAGCGTCATCACATTAATAATACCGAGTCCGCGGATTTCAAGAAGGTGTTTGATAAGATCAGGTGCGGAACCGACAAGCGTTCCCTCGTGCTCCTGCTTGATTTCCACGCTGTCATCCGCAACAAGGCGGTGGCCCCGCCGAACCAGGTCAAGAGCGGTTTCACTCTTCCCGACACCACTCGAGCCCGTAATCATAACGCCGATTCCGTAAATATCAATAAGCACCCCGTGAATGGCCGTCATTGGTGCCAGTTGAATCTCAAGATAGTTGGTGAGCTGGGAACTCAGCCGTGTAGTCGTCATTTTCGAGATTAAAATAGGAACGCCAACCTCGTTCGCTGCCTCGATAAGCTCATCCGGTGCTTCATTTCCTCTGGAAAGGATAATGCCCGGTGTATCGTAGGTGGACAGGCGGTTCATCCGATCTTTTTTCTCCTCCTGGGAAAGCTGGCTGAAAAACGTCAGTTCGGTTTTTCCGAGCAGCTGAAGCCGCTTGGCAGGATAATAAGTAAAGTAGCCGGCCATCTCCATTCCCGGCCGGGAAATATCACTCGTTGTAATGTTTCGATACACCACATTTTCCTCATCGTTAACCAATTCCAGGTCAAATTCCTCAATCAGCTCTTTTACAGTCACTTTGGACATTATGTATAACCTCCCGGCTCTGCTGCGCCTATGTTTTACTTTGTTCGTTGGATTTTCATTCAGTCACCGGTAAACCGGCAGAATCGTGCTCTTAAATCCGGCATACTCAGCCCCTCTAGTTTATCATAACTCCCCGCAGGGCAAAAATGCTGGTGTTTCAGCTGCTTTCAAAAAAAATTATCAAACCGTTTTCTTCATGCGCCTGGGTCTCTCTCTCTTCACTTCTTTCCTTTTTTCATGAATGAAGTATCTTTCCACAAAAAAACAGGAATGCAGCTCAGGCTGCATTCCTGTTTAATTTATGATTACCTTTTTGTAATTGGATCTACGATAAAAGTATGAATCAGCGCACTCAAAATCGCGAAGATGATCGCCGCTATTATGGCGAGACCGAAGCCGTCAATATTGAAGGCATCTCCCATGAAGGCCTGGGTAATCATAAGGACGATGGCGTTTATCACAAATAGGAACAGACCGAGCGTAAGGATCGTTACCGGCAAAGTGAGAACGATCAGGATCGGCTTCACAATAAGATTTACGAGGGCAAGAATAAAGCTGGCCAGAAGAGCTGCCAGAAATCCGTCGATTTCAAATCCGGAGAAAAACCGGGCAATAATCAGCAGGACGACAGCATTGACGAGGATCTGTATCAGCCAGCTCATCCGTCTCTCCTGTCCGTTTCATTGGGAATGATAAAGATGCCGATCACATAAGCAAGCACAGTCGCGATGTTACCGAAAATGAGTGCAATAAGCGCAATGATTCTTACGAGGGTTGGATCAATATTAAAATAATCTCCAAGTCCTCCGCACACTCCGGCAAGCTTTCGGTCATTTACAGTACGGTAAAGACGTTTCATCTGATCACACCCTTTCTTCTAATAGGCTCTTTTCGTAAAGATGTTGTTTATTACGCTGCAGGCGGACGCTTTCCGCCTATAAAAACTTTACGAAAAGCATCAATCAATACGGAAAAAACCGCCTGTTCTAATTGTAATAAGGAAGGAGAGCGCCCTGGCCGGCTTCGGTGCCGCCATCCGCTCTCCTTTTATTCTGGCCTCGTATTTTATTTTTACCCTGTCTGTTTTTACGTTAAACAGTCACCATGAATGAGTTTCCATGTCAGCTGTTTTTCACCTGTACCGAACCGGTACCGGACTCTGCTTCCAGGTAAAAAGAAGCTTCGGCTTCTTTGTTGGCCAGAAACGTCATTCGTTTACTGGCAAACTCTTTCTTTTCATCAATCACAGTCATGCCCGGCAGGTCGCAGTTGAGGCCGCCTACTGAGGACTTCAGGTTTCCTTCAACTTTCATATTCTCTGGAAGCTGGGCAACCACGCTCCCTGTTGTCGTCTTGAAATAGGCTTTTGTATCGACTGGTTCAGTGAGGGTGTAGTTGATCGTGCCGTTTAACGTTTCAACATCCACTTCACCCCGGCTTACACGAAGGTCAATCGTGCCATTCACGGTTTTGGCATCACAGTGGTCCATACTCAGATCGTCAACAGAGATCGTGCCGTTGACAGTTTCAACCCTTGCATCACGGCATGCCACCTTATCAAAACCGATCCGGCCGTTAACGGTCTGCGCTTCCACGTTTACGGCTTCCAGTGTTTCACCGGTAATTTTTCCGTTAAAGGCATACAGTTTGACCTTCTCCAGATCTTTTCGCGGTACGTAAACGACGGAGTTGACTTTCATGGATTTAGACGGAGATTTGATGCGCAGCCGGCCGTCTGTGACATCAAAGATGACTTCGTTGAGGAAAAATCGCCGGGCTTCGTCACCGTCATTGACTTTATACACTTTCACATTGCACTCCACTCGAACATCCGGTTCATCCCAGGGCCGGAGAAGAATGCTGCCGTTTTCCACATTCACATCCACATGTCTGACGACTGCTCCCGTGTGCTGAAACGTGTGCTCAATTTCGACAGAGGATCCGAAATTAAAGTCCAGATCAAATTCCTTGATTTTATGGACCGCATCTTCAAGAAACTCTGTAAACCGGCTTGCAAAGGAAGGCTGCTTCGTTCTTGAACGATATTCCCCCGAGCTGTTTTCCCAGTCAACTTTGGTTGAGATTTCATGGGACGATCCGCTTGTCGTACTGTGACTCGTTTCCTGTTGAGTTGTTTTCCCCGGATCGCCCTGGCTTTTGTCTTCCTTCAGTGCATTCAGTAGCTGCAGACCTTCTTCTGCTGAAATTTTGCCGTCTTCGATCATCTTGAGAATCATTTTACGTTCTTCCTGCATCGTGATCCCTCCAGCCTGAAATACGTTCTATTTATAATCTTAATATGACTTTACGATTTAAAAAAGAAAAAGTTTCTTCCCAGTGATGACTGCAGGGAAGATTTTCAGCAGAGAGGGAGGTCCTATCTCCGTTGATTACCTCCGCAGCACTCCCTCCAATGG
This sequence comes from Alteribacter lacisalsi, assembly GCF_003226345.1. Taxonomy (GTDB): domain Bacteria; phylum Bacillota; class Bacilli; order Bacillales; family Salisediminibacteriaceae; genus Alteribacter; species Alteribacter lacisalsi. Next base: position 129,778 of record NZ_PDOF01000003.1, read on the forward strand.
AAAAACCACCTGCACAACTGCAGATGGCCTTCCCTTCAAAAGATACTACGAACCTGAACCGACAGACTCCCTGTCCTTCATTCGTTTTTCCATTCTGGCACGGTCACGTTCAAGGATTGGCTTCAGGTACTCTCCCGTGTAGGATCCTTTTACCTTGGCGACCGCTTCAGGAGTTCCGGATGCGACAAGCTTGCCGCCTTTGTCGCCCCCTTCCGGTCCAAGATCGATAATGTGATCGACTGTTTTAATTACATCCAGATTATGCTCGATCACAAGCACCGTATCGCCGTTTTCAACGAGGCGCTGGAGAACCTTCAGAAGCCGGTCGATATCATGCACATGAAGACCGGTTGTCGGCTCGTCAAGAATATAGAGCGTCCTGCCGTTCGATCGGCGGTGAAGCTGTGAGGCCAGTTTAACCCGCTGCGCTTCCCCTCCGGACAGCGTTGTTGCCGGCTGGCCGAGTGTCATATACGTGAGCCCTACGTCATAGAGCGTCTGGATTTTCCGTTTAATCTTAGGAATGTTTTCAAAGAAGCCTACTGCTTCTTCCACTGTCATCGCCAGAACATCAGAAATATTTTTCCCTTTGTACGTCACTTCAAGGGTTTCCCGGTTATAGCGTTTACCTTTACATTGTTCGCACGGGACGTAAACATCGGGAAGGAAATGCATCTCAATTTTAATGATCCCGTCTCCCCTGCACGCTTCACAGCGGCCGCCTTTAACGTTAAAGCTGAACCGGCCTTTTTTATAGCCCCGTACTTTTGCTTCATTGGTCATGGCAAACACGTCGCGGATATCGTCAAACACGCCTGTATACGTGGCCGGGTTGGATCTTGGCGTACGTCCGATCGGACTCTGGTCAATATCGACAACTTTTTCCAGATGGTCGATACCGCTTATTTTTTTATGAGCACCGGGCTTTGCTTTTGCTGTTGTCAGCTTTATCGCCAGAGATTTATAGAGGATATCGTTGATCATCGTACTTTTTCCTGAACCGGACACGCCCGTCACGGCTACGAAAATTCCGAGGGGAATGTCAATGGACGTATTCTGCAGGTTATTTTCGGTCGCCCCCTGAATGGAGATCGTCCGTCCGTCAGACTTGCGGCGCTCAGCCGGAAGCGGAATGAACTTTTTCCCGGACAGATATTCACCCGTCAGCGACTCCGGATCGTCCATAATCTCAACAGGGGACCCTTCTGCAGAGATATAGCCTCCGTGAGCACCGGCACCGGGTCCGATATCAATAATATGATCGGCTGCAAGCATGGTGTCTTCATCGTGTTCAACTACAATCAGGGTATTTCCCAGATCCCGCATTTTTTCAAGGGTACGGATCAGCCTGGTGTTGTCACGCTGATGCAGCCCGATGGACGGTTCATCGAGAATATAGAGCACACCCATCAGGGACGAGCCGATCTGGGTGGCGAGACGGATCCGCTGAGCCTCCCCGCCTGACAGTGTTCCGGCAGCGCGAGACAGGGTCAGATACTCAAGACCCACGTTCATCAGAAAGCCGAGACGTTCTTCAATTTCCCTCAGAATCAGCCGGGCAATTGTCATATCCTTTTCGGACAGTTCGAGGTTCTTAAAAAATGACTTTGCATCTTTAACGGAAAGAGACGTGACTTCCCCGATCTGCTTACCTCCGACCAGGACGCTCCGGGCTTCTTTTGTAAGACGGTACCCTTTACAGGTGGGACACGGCTTCTGTGCCATATACCCTTCCATCTGCTCCCGGATGTAATCCGAACCAGTTTCATGGTAACGTCTTGAAATGTTATTGATGACCCCTTCAAAGTAAATCTCTTTTTCACGGACATTGCCGAACTCATTTTCATAGCGGAAATAAATCTTTTCCCGGCCACTGCCTAATAGAATTTTATCCATCTGATGTTTCGGCAGCTGTTCAACAGGTGCGTCCATATCAATTCCGTAATGATCGCATACGCTTTTCAGCAGCTGCGGATAATACTGGGAGCTTACCGGCTGCCACGGGGCGATTGCGTTGCCATTCAGTGAACGGCTCCAGTCCGGAACGATGAGATCCTGATCCACTTCTAGCTTGCTTCCGAGCCCGTCACAGGAGGAGCAGGCCCCGAAAGGACTATTGAACGAGAACATCCGCGGCTCGAGTTCACCGATTGAAAACCCGCAGTGCGGACAGGCGTGCTTCTGGCTGAACGTGAGCTCCTCTTCGCCGATGACATCCACCATGACCCGGCCATCAGCCAGATTCAGTGCCGTTTCAAGAGAGTCCGCCAGTCGTGACTCCACACCTTCCTTAATCACAATCCGGTCAATCACAACTTCTATGGAATGCTTTTTGTTCTTTTCAAGTTCGATTTCCTCTGCAGCTTCGCGCATTTCTCCGTTTACCCGGACACGGACGTATCCCTGTTTCTTAATGTCTTCAAGCGTTTTGGCATGGGTTCCTTTACGCCCGGAAACGATCGGCGACAGGATCTGCATCTTTGTCCGTTCTGGATAGGCGAGCATGCGGTCCGCCATCTGCTGAACAGTCTGTGAACTGATTTCAATACCGTGAACCGGACAGACTGGTTTTCCTACACGGGCGTAGAGAAGGCGGAGATAATCGTAGATCTCCGTAACGGTACCCACAGTAGAGCGCGGGTTCCGGCTCGTTGTTTTCTGATCAATAGAGATCGCAGGGGACAGACCTTCAATCGCATCTACATCCGGTTTGTCCATCTGACCGAGAAACTGCCGGGCGTAAGCAGACAGGGACTCCACATAACGGCGCTGCCCCTCGGCATAAATCGTATCGAAAGCGAGGGATGATTTACCCGAGCCTGACAGCCCTGTAAACACAACGAGTTTGTTTCTCGGGATCGTGACATCCACATCTTTCAGATTGTGGGAGCGGGCTCCCTTTATTTCAATGTTTTCCAGCATGACACTCCTCACCCTTCCGCTTTCAATTCAATAATCACATCGCGCAGTTCGGCTGCACGCTCGAAGTCAAGCGCTCTTGCCGCATCTTTCATTTCTGTCTCCATCCGTTCAATCACTTTTTCCCGTTCTTTCCTGCTCATCTTCTGCTGTGGCTTCTTCACGCTCGCCTGTGCGTCGTACTCTTCCCCGTCTTCTGCAGCATAAGTCGCCTGAATGAGCTCGGGAATGGCTTTTTGTATTGTTGTCGGAATGATGCTGTGTTTTTTATTGAATTCCTTCTGTACAGCGCGGCGTCGCTTCGTTTCATCGATCGCAATCTCCATCGAACGGGTCATTTTGTCGGCATACATAATGACGTGCCCGTTAGAGTTCCTGGCAGCACGGCCCATCGTCTGGATCAGCGACCGTTCGGCACGGAGGAAGCCTTCTTTATCTGCATCAAGAATCGCGACGAGGGAGACCTCAGGAATATCAAGCCCCTCCCGAAGCAGGTTAATCCCGACGAGGACATCAAACTCCCCGCGTCTAAGATCCCTGAGAATCTGAATCCGGTCAAGGGTTTTAATATCAGAGTGAAGGTATTTTACCCTGATGCCGAGCTCTTTGAAGTAGTTTGTAAGATCCTCACTCATTTTTTTCGTCAGGGTCGTAACAAGCACCCGCTCGTCGCGCTCTTTACGGATCCGGATTTCTTCGATCAGGTCGTCAATCTGACCTTCAATCGGCCGGACATCAATGGTTGGGTCCAAAAGTCCTGTCGGACGGATGATCTGCTCGACCATTTCCGGACAGTGCTCCAGTTCGTATGGTCCCGGCGTAGCAGATACAAAAACAGCCTGGGTAATATGTTTTTCAAATTCCTCAAATTTAAGCGGACGGTTATCCTTTGCAGACGGCAGACGGAAACCGTGGTCCACCAGCACCCCTTTACGAGCCTGGTCCCCGTTATACATGCCTCTTACCTGAGGCAGGGTAACGTGGGACTCGTCCACCACAAGAAGGGAATCTTCAGGAAAAAAGTCCATAAGTGTATATGGAGTCGCGCCCGGTTCCCGGAATGTGAGATGGCGGGAGTAGTTTTCAATCCCCGAGCAGAATCCCATTTCCTGCATCATCTCAATATCATAGCGTGTTCGCTGCTCAAGACGCTGGGCTTCAAGAAGCTTTCCTTCCTCGTGCATCTTTTTCAGTGTCTCCTCCAGCTCCGCCTCGATATTGACGATCGCCCGTTTCAGTTTTTCCTCCCGGGTAACGAAGTGGGATGCCGGGAAAATGGCCACGTGATTCCGTTCACCCAGGACTTCCCCTGTAAGAGCATCGACCTCGGTAATCCTGTCCACTTCATCGCCGAAGAACTCAATTCTGAGACAGTGCTCATCACGCGAAGCCGGAAAAACCTCCACCACATCACCACGGACACGGAACGTGCCTCGGGTAAAGTTAATATCATTCCGCTCGTACTGAACATCAACAAGGTTTCGCAGAAATGCATTCCGCTCCAATTCTGCGCCGGTCCGGACGGAAACCACAAGATCACGATATTCTTTCGGGGAGCCGAGACCATAAATACACGACACACTCGCTACGATAATCACATCATTCCGCTCAAACAGAGAGCTTGTTGCCGAGTGACGGAGCTTATCGATCTCATCATTTATGCTGGCATCCTTCTCAATAAAGGTATCCGACTGCGGGATATAGGCTTCCGGCTGGTAGTAATCGTAGTAACTGACGAAGTACTCAACAGCATTGTTGGGGAAAAATTCCTTGAACTCACTGTAAAGCTGTCCTGCCAGTGTTTTATTGTGCGCAATTACGAGGGTAGGCTTATTTACTTCCTTAATCACATTGGAAATTGTAAATGTTTTACCTGTGCCCGTTGCACCAAGCAGCGTCTGGAATTTTTCTTTCTTCTGAATTCCATCGACCAGTTTTTTGATTGCGCCGGGCTGGTCACCCTGCGGTTCATACTTTGAGACAAGCTCAAATACTTTTTCTTCCCCGTCCAATAGGAACGCCTCCTTGATCTCAGCCGTTTTCACTGACAGGTGAGTCAGTTTTGTTAGAATCATTTATCGTATAAGGTTGTTGTTACGTACCTGTTGTTAACCATTACCCATTCTTAACATATGTACCTCATTATATCACAGAAAGCGCTCAAGAAGACAAGAAATACGAACGTATGTTTTGTATCAGAGTAAAAAAGAAGCCTGTCCGCAGACAGACTTCCCGAAGCTGATTGAATTAATGGGACGCAAGAGGGCGGTTCGCCCGCTTGCCCCTGTTTTTCCTCTCAGCTGTTTTCTTTTCAGCAGAAGATTCATCTGCTCCGGCTTCCGATGAGGCTGCCGCTTCTTTTTCATGCAGATGATCATCTTCTGAGGACCGGATCGTTTCCCGGTCACGACGGAGTACCAGAGAATAACGGAGTGCACGGTTGGACAGCGTGCCGTTATCCGGGTCCGGCACAAAAACGAGACCGAGCTGGTAGTGATCATCTTCATAAACCGATGACTGAACAAATCGAACCTGCTCCTGTTCATCCACGACCTCCAGCCTGCAGTAGGCACTGTTTTCCTGCAGCGCCTCATATAGTTCCAGCTGGGTACTGACCGATTTACCGTTCACTTTTATTATTTTTTCTCCTACTTTCACACCGAGCTTTTCACCGATCAACCCGGGAATCACGCCGAGAACAACAAGCCCTTCTTCACGGGCAAAAAAGACGGATTGCACCTTCTCCGACTGACGCCCATTGAAAAAGAACACTGCTTCCCTTCCTAAAATGATCAGAATTGGCACCGCAAACGCAGCAGGACTGTAAAACATGGCCAGTACGGCTGATCCGGCAGTTACTGCTGACAGCAGCAGTAATCCGGCTCCGGCTCTTTTTACAGCAGCATCAGGGTAACTGTTAGTAGATCTTATCTTAAAGCCAAGCACGATCGGAAACAGTAAAAGCCCCAGCGCCCCAGCTTCACTGATGGAAAACGGCCAGGAACCAAGCCCTGCCACCGCGAGACCTCCAGCTGGAAGCAGGAAAAACGAGGGAGCCAGCCACAGACGGTTCTGTTCATGTGCACCACCCGTTTTCCCGCGCTTTGTTTTCACGAGCAGAGGATTGGTTCGTTTCGGTCCGTTTACAAGGACTAAAAGAGCTTCAGCAACCATGATCAAAGCGAGAAACCAGACCGCACTCTGTAAGCTTAACTGTGATATTTCCATCAGGCGTGCGTCAATCCAAGCTGAACCTGAGCCTGATTCCGGAAGTATGAATGTTATAAGCAGCGTCACGCTTCCGATGAATGTAAAACTGAGCCAGCGGCTGTTACGGAAAGGAATGAACAAAAGCCATACCGCAGAAAGAAGCAGGAGCACGGCTGCCGGAATGACAATCCCCAAACCTAATACTGCAATAGTCAAACCTGCGCCGGCAGCAGCGCCCGCGGCAAGAGGAAAAAACAAATCGTGTACCACATCATAGATCCTTGTATGAAAATGCCGGCGCTCCCGTTTCACTCTGCGAAAGCCAAACCATAATGCTGTCAATAGAAACAGATAAAATAATGGCTGCGCGAAAAACCTGCCGCTGCCAGTGAGCAGTTCCCCTGTTAATCCATCCACATCCTCACCCCTTTGTTTCCGCCCTTTATTTCTATTTTGCCGGGCTGTCTTACGTTTCATTTTACTGGAAAAGCGGGAAAAGAGCATCCCCAAATACCATTCGTATAGAAATCTGTTTTTACGTAAAAAAAAAGGCTGAATCATAAGGTTCTGTTTCTCCTCATGATTCAGCCTTTTTATATTTTGTTCTTTCCGGAAAGATTGTATTTTTAATTCGCTGCAGGCGGACGCTTTCCGCAGGTCTTGTGCTCAGCCTCCTCGGGAAGACCGTCCTTTGGGGGTCTTCGGCTCTTGCTTTTCCCGCTGGAGTCGCCGCCTTTCGCTCCATAAATAAGTTTTCGAAAAGCTGTACGAAAATAGCCTTTTTATTCTGTCAGAAGCTCAACTGCACGGTTTAACTGATTGTCATTTTCAGGGTCACGCACGGCTTCCACAATTTGATCGCGGAGAGCAAGTGCCGTATCCTCATCAATTACGCCTGTAACTTCCATATCCATATCAGACTGGAACTGTTCAACTGCTTCTTCTGTTTCAGAGTCAAAGTAACCGTCTGTGCGGCCAGGATCATACCCGAGTCCTTCCAGCATCAGCTGGGCATTCTGCACCTGCTCAGAGTTTGAATCGAATTCAAGCGGTTCTTCTGCCTGTACAGGTGACAGGTAGAAAAACTCCGGCTGTCTGACTTCTTCAGTCGGATCGACACCAACTTCGTTAATGTCGTTTCCGTCAGCAGTAAGCCACTTGAACACGGTCAGTTTCAGCTCGCTCGCATCACCAAGCTCAAATGTCTGCTGAACGGTTCCCTTTCCAAATGTGGTTTCACCTACTACCGGATGACCGCCTGCTTCTTTCAGGGCAGCTGCCAGGATTTCAGAGGCAGAAGCACTTCCTTCATCAATCAGTGTTGCAATCGGATAATCCTTTTCTCCTTCCTGGTTGGAAAGGTGACGGACCACATCTCCATTACGGTCCTGACGCTGTACGATCGCTTCTCCTTCAGGAATCAGCAGGTTTCCGATCTGCTCAACACTCTGAAGAAGGCCTCCAGGATTACCGCGGACATCGATAATCAGGCCGTCAATCCCCTGCTCTTCCAGCTCATTGAGTTCTTCTTCAAAACGCGTTGCTGTGTCCTGTGCAAATGAACGGATTTCCAGATAACCGATTCTCTGGTCGTTCGCTTCGATCAGGTCACTAGTGACTGTTTCCACTGTGATTTCGTCACGGACAACATCGATCTCGAATTCCTCGCTCATTCCAGGTCGTTCAATAGTCAGTGTTACTGTTGTACCTTTTTCGCCGCGGATTTTAAGCACTGCTTCATTCAATGTAAGACCTTCTATATCTTCTCCATCAACCTCAAGGATAAGGTCATTTGGACGGAGTCCTGCATCTTCTGCAGGCGAATCACGAATCGGGCTGACGATCGTTACCCGGCCGTTAATCATATTCACTTCAGCACCAATACCTTCGAAGGATGGATCGAGTGATTCCATAAATTCCTCTGCGCTTTCCTGATCCATGTACACGGAATACGGATCATCAAGCGTCTCAAGCATGCCGCTTATGGCACCTTCAAGAAGTTCATCTTCATCAGGCGCTTCCACATAAGCTTCCATGATTGTAGTGAAAGCACGGTGAAACTTATCCAGATTATCCTGTGACAATTCACTGGAGGTTTCTACTGCGGGATCGGCGTCTTCCTCAGCCATATCCTCTTCAATAACAATTTCAGATTCGGTTTCCACAGGTACTGTATCCTGCATCACCGGTTCTGAAGAATCAGTGCCCGTCACCTGGAGGGTGATAAACATACCGGCAGCTCCCAAAATAACAGATACGGCGATGATAATCGGAAGGAGTTTTTTCTCAACGTTCATTGCTTCACCTCATCACAAAATACAAGGTAACACCGGCTGTTTATGCTTCCCTGTTTATTCTTGTCTGCCATGTCACTCTTCCAGCCGACTTTCATCTTCTTTCAATCATACCAAATGTCGGTCCCGGAATAAATTATTCCGGAAAAATTCTGCCGAAAACTTCGACAATTCTGCCGTGAAATCCTGCACCCATCAGCTTTTGATAGTTTGTACCGGAAGAGATTGGATATGTAACCGGGCGACAGTTTTTCTTAATTTTTATTCAAGTCTGCTGTTAATTAACTTTTAAAACTTTAATTGCATTAGTAAAGCTTTCTCTTTATATAAATCACATTGCTGCCTTCAACTGCAACATACCTTTTCAGAGCCCGGTGGAATAGCGGTGCTGTAATCAGGTAAACGGGAATGAGGATGGGGAGCGGAACCAGGAAAGCATGGTACAGGACAAAAAGCCACCCTTCCTCAAAGATCGCACCTCCGATAAAACCGCGAAGAACGATGTAGGGAAGTCCGTACATCAGCCAGCTGAATGTAAAGTTCGGCAAATGGAGGATTTTCAGACTCGGTTTATCTCTAGTGAAAATCCGTTCGAGAAGCACGTGTAAATAAAGAGCGGTCAACATGGTAAACGCACAAACGATCGCTGGAATACCTGTCGTAACCGTCATCCTGCTCCATCCTCTCAGCATGTTATTGTCGACCCGATGCTTACTATCTTTCCTTTAATAAGATATAAAAAACCCGCACCATCGAATTTTGTACATTCAAAGATGCGGGCTCGTCTGCCTTATTTCCCGGTAAATAGTTAAAAGTCTACATATTTTCTAGGGTCGACCGAATTGGATTTCTCACTGTCCCATCCACCAGGATGTACTTCAAAGTGGAGGTGAGGACCGGTGGAGTTTCCTGTATTGCCCATAATCCCCAGTTTATCGCCGCGGCTCACTGACTGCCCCTGTGATACATCAATAGAGTCAAGGTGGGCATAAAGGGTGGTGATGGATTCGCCGTTAATGTTGTGGGTGATCATCACGGTATTTCCATATCCGTTCAAGTACCTTGCCGTAATAACCTGACCAGATTCAGCCGCTACGATCGGAACATTGGAGCGCCCTCCCTGGCCGATATCAATGCCGTGGTGGGTACGTCCCCAGCGTGGACCGTATTCAGATGTGACGCGTCCAGTTGCCGGCACCATCATTGTACCACCCGTATCGCTTGGAGCGGATGACGATCCGCCGCCAGAGCTGTCTGAACTGCCGGAGTTACCTGAGTTACCTGAGCTTGAAGATTCAGACTGACTGGCTTCTTCCTCTTCGGCTTTTCTCTCAGCTTCTTCTCTCTTCTTGCGCTCTTCCTCTTCTTTACGCTTGCGTTCTTCTTCAAGCCTTTGCTGTTCTTCTTCCCAATCTTCAAGTTCCTGCTTGGCTGCAGCTTCCTGAGCGGCAAGAATATCCTGCTCTTCTTCGAGGGAAAGAATGGCTTCTTTCAGATTAGCTCCTTTTTCCTCCAGTTCTCCTGCAAGACGGTCTTTTTCTTCCGTCTGTTTTTCAAGATCAGCGCGAAGGCTTTCCAGTTCATTCATCTGTTCCTCGAGAGCCGTCAACTCTGCTTCAATCTCTATTTTAGCCTGTTCGAGATCTTGTTTGTCCTCGATATGCTGCTCAAGAATATTGCGGTCCTGACGGGAAATGGTAGAGAGGGCATTGATTCTCTCAATCAAATCTCCAAAGCTCTGGGAACCAAGAAGGACTTCAAGGTAATTCACACTCCCGCCGTTCCGATACATGGAGTTCACCCGGTCCTTCAGAAGCTCATCACGCTCAGCAATTCGTTCATGCAGTTCCTCGATTTCTTCACGCAGCTCTTCTATTCTTTCCTTTGTCTGATCGATTTCCGTATGTTTTTCTTCTATTTCACGGTTGGTCCGTTGTGTACGCTCATCCAGTTCGCGCATTTCCTCATATAAAGCGTCAATTTCCGCTTCAACCTGGGACAGTTCTTCGGCTTTCTGTTCCGATTCTTCCTGATTGCGGTTCTGTTCCTCCTGCTTACGTTCAATTTCTTCTTTAATTTCATCTCCCGTATTTGCTTCTGCCGTGGACCAGTGGTTTGCACCAGCAAAGGTCGAAAACGCCAGAATTAGTGCAAGTGACACGAGCACCAGTCTGCGATTCATCGTAACAACTCCCCCTCAACTACACTTTTCTGATTTATTTCCCCGGCAATAGACAAGCCCGGCAGTATTTATTTTCTTTCACATTATGTACAGGGCAGGACCGGGCACAGGCGGCCCGGTGTTTTATGCCTCTGAATCTCTACCATCCTTATACTTTAAGAAACTTGCGCACACTCATCATGCTTCCCCAGATTCCAATAAAAGCACCGATCCCAAGTAACAAGGCTCCCATCTGAACCGTTAGCGGCACTGCCGGAAGCATGGTCAGAAATCCGAGTTCCGGTGTGGCTTCTACCAGATCTGCAAGCCTGATATATCCGTAGGAGAGGGCACTCACAGGAATCACCGCTCCAAGAATTCCGAGAAGGAGTCCTTCTACAAAGAACGGCCAGCGGATAAACCCATTCGTTGCACCAACAAGTTTCATGATCTGAATTTCACGCTTTCGGGCAATGATCGTAATTTTAATTGTATTTGCGATCAGAAACATAGCGGTGAACATAAGTCCGACGATCAATGCAATACCGGCATAACGCAGGATGTTCGTAACGGAAAACAACTGTTCAACAATATCCGCTCCGTATTCAACGTCTTCAACGTTGTTCAGTGTCTGTATTTCCTCAGCCAGAACCTGTGTCTGCTGCGGATCTTCCGCCTGGACAACAAAGACATTATTAAGCGGATTTTCGTCTCTCAGTGTTTCCAGTACCTGCCCCTGTTCACCAAAGCTTACAATAAGATTCTCGAGCCCTTCCTCACGGGGGACAAATTCAACTGAATCCACCTGGGCCAGTTCACCGATTTCCGCTTCAAGCTCATCCTGATCTTCCTCATCTGCTGTCATTTCAATGAAAACCCGAAGCTCAACGTCATCTTCAAGAGAATCAGCAAAAGCGTTCATATTCATAATAAGAAGGAGGAAAGTACCTACCACAAAAAGCATGATCGTTACGGCACTGACAGAAGCAAATGTCATCCAGCCGTTTCTTGCTAAGTTCTTTGCTCCTTCTTTTATGTGTCTCGTAAGGGTTCTACCTTTCATAACCATAGTCCCCCTTTACTTCATCACGGGCAACCCGTCCGCCTTCAATAGCTATAACCCGTTTACGAATCGTGTTTACAATTTCTTTATTGTGGGTAGCCATGACTATAGTGGTTCCACGCTCATTAATTTCTTCAAGGATCCGCATGATCTCCCATGACGTTTCCGGATCCAGATTTCCAGTGGGCTCATCTGCAATCAGAACAGACGGATTGTTTACAATGGCCCGCGCAATGGCTACACGCTGCTGCTCTCCGCCGGAAAGTTCATGAGGAAGAAAGCGTGCCTTATTTTTAAGACGGACGACATCAAGCACCTGCATGACTCGTCTCCTAATATTTGCCTTACTTTCTTCAATTACCTCTAATGCGAACGCCACATTTTCATAGACTGTCAGAGAAGGAAGCAGTTTAAAATCCTGAAAAACGACCCCGATTTTTCTTCTTAGACGGGGGATATGCCGTTCTTTGAGTTTCGCCAGCTCCTCTGTGTCAATTGTTATCGCTCCGCGCGTGGGCTTTTCCTCACGGTACATAAGCTTAATAAACGTGGATTTACCAGCGCCGCTGGGCCCGACCACGTAAACAAACTCTCCCTTTTCTATGTGTATATCAATGCCGTTAATGGCCATTACGCCGTTCGGATATGTTTTCCAAACCTCGTTCATCGTTATCACATTCATCACATCCTGCTTCGCAATTCTCTATGGTGCCAAAGTCCATATATGTTAAATCGGTAACATACTTCGGTCAGGGTGTTCTCTTTCCGTCGAATATTGGCGAATTTTCTTCGACCCAGGCCAGAAAAATGAGCAGACACCCACCGTCTGCCTGCTTTCCGTTCTACAATACAACATTATATCATCTTAATTTCCCTATGCCCGGTTACTTTCTTTACAATTTCATTTCAAAAGTGTCACTACACGACAATTCCGGCCCCTTTCAACAGAAAAGTCCCGGTTGGTTCCAGAGATAAGGTAACAAAATCAGGACTATCTGAACAGGACAAATTATTACCAGAATAATTACCACGCCTTTTTACCCAGTCACCCCAGCAGGGCAGAAGCCTCGTTCTTCAGAAATACCCCTTTTCTAAACACAAAAAAACAGCCATCGACAAGGTGCGTCAAACAGCTGTTCTGCTTCATATCCTATTCGAGATCCGCAACGTAGGCAGCTACGTTATCAATTTCATCATCATCTTCTACAAGATCAGCCGGCATGCTTCCTGGACCTTCCTCGATTGCCGCCCGTACGGCGTCCATATCAAGTCCCTGAATGGCTGGTGCGGAAGCTCCTTCACCGTCTCCGCCATGACAGCTCAGACAGTTTGCCTCATAGATTTCCTCACCTTGAGCAAGGTCGTATTCGCCATCATCTGCTGCATCTTCATCCATTTCATCATCTTCAGTTTCTTCCGTGTCGTCGCCATCGTCTACAGGTGTGGTATCGTCGTCACCGTCGTCTGCACCGCCGCATGCTCCTGCAATAAGCGCCGCACCAAACATGGCAATAAGTATTTTCTTCATCTTAACCCTCCTGTTCAGTGAACGTTGTTGGCAATTTTTTCTTTATGCCAATTCTTAGATATTATAACCGATTTACTCTTTATTGAAACCCTCCCCAAGTACCTCCGACGCATGGCTTACGATCACGAAGGCCTGTGGATCAATGGTTTGCACCGTTTGTTTCAATTTTGTGACCTCGTTTCTGCCGACTACACACATAAGAACCGGACGTTCGTGATTCGTATAACCGCCGTAGCCTACAAGTTTTGTCACACCGCGGTCCACCTGGGTAAGAAGCCCCTGGCGCACCTCTTCTTCGTAATCGGAAATAATGATCGCCATTTTAGAATACCCTATTCCTGTCTGAACAATGTCAATCGTTTTTCCAGTTGCAAACAGACCAATCAGAGCGTAGAGGGCAAATTCAAATCCGAACACGACCGCCGCTGCCGTTACAACCAGGCCGTCCATAATAAATACACAGGTACCGAGTGACATCCCTGTATATTTATTTACGATTTGAGCAGCAAGGTCCGTCCCCCCAGTGGAGGAGTGGGATCTAAAGACAATCCCGAGCCCCAGGCCGACACCGATTCCTCCGAAAATGGCCGCCAGAAGCGGATCCATCGTAGCCGGTTCCAGGTGTCTGGTCATCAGTACGACTGCAGGAAGAAAGATCGTACCGGTTAATGTTTTTAGTCCGTACATCAGGCTTCCGGCAATACTTCCTCCAAGAAGGAGAACACCGGCAATAAAGAGTGGAATGTTAAAAGCCCACTGCGTAAATGCCGGTTCAAATCCGAAAGTGGCTTCGACGAGAGTGGATATTCCCGCCACACCTCCTGATGCAATCCGGTTTGGTAAAAGAAAAATATTAAAGCTTATGGCAACAATAGCCGATCCAAGCAGGACATGAGCAAATTCAAACAGTATTCTCCCTGCAGGGCTGACCGGCTGCTGATCTCTGCGCCGTTTCATTGCTTTCATCATAGGAACGTTCACCTGTTTCTTTTCATAGTAGCGGGAACGTGCTCTAAATCTACGCACCCATTAGCGTGTACTCTCTGAAGGGGTTTTATGCCGAACTGACAGTGCAGGCCCAGAGTAGTATAGCACCGCCATCCCCCCTTGTAAACGCAACCAGAATGACGCATTAACGGAATGACCCATTAAAGGATTACAGCACAAAAAACCGCCAATATCGGTACCTGGCGGTTTTTTTACATAGCTCTTTCGTATAAAATGCTGAATGATTACGCTGCAGGCGGACGCTTTCCGCGGGCAAGGCATCAGCCTCCTCGGGAAAAACGCCCTGCGAGGTCTTCTGCTCTTGCTTTTCCCGCAGGAGTCGCCGCCTTTCGCTCCAGAATTAATATTGTTAAAAGTATCAATCTATCTGAACATAGCATGACTTAATCAATTTTGGAACGGAGGTACGAATCGATGAATGGACCGAGTTCGCCATCCATGACCGCCTGTGTGTTGCCTGTTTCATGGTTTGTCCGGTGGTCTTTGACCATATTATACGGGTGGAACACATAGGAGCGTATCTGACTGCCCCAGCCAATGTCACTCTGTTCCCCGCGGATATCGTCAAGTTCCTTTTGCTGCTGCTCGAGTCTCAGCTGAAGAAGCTTTCCTTTCAGCATCTTCATCGCATGATCACGGTTTTTGATCTGGGACCGCTCTGACTGACACGTCACAACCGTGTTTGTCGGAACGTGTGTGATACGAACCGCAGAATCGGTAGTGTTGACGTGCTGGCCGCCGGCTCCACTTGATCGGTACGTGTCGATCTTCAATTCATCAGGAGAGATTTCAATTTCGCTTACATTATCATCGAGTTCCGGCATCACTTCACATGACGCAAACGACGTATGCCTGCGCCCGGAAGAATCAAATGGCGAAATCCGCACGAGGCGGTGCACCCCTTTTTCTGCCTTCAGATATCCGTAGGCATTATGCCCTTTAATAAGCAGTGTCACACTTTTGACTCCCGCTTCATCTCCAGGAAGATAATCCATCGTATCCACTTTAAAGCCCCGTGCCTCTGACCAGCGGGTATACATGCGAAGAAGCATGGATGCCCAGTCCTGTGATTCCGTTCCACCAGCTCCGGGATGAAGTTCGAGGATAGCGTTATTTTTATCATAAGGTCCGTTCAGGAGAAGCTGAAGTTCAAACTTGTTCATTTCTTCAACAAGTTTTTTCACGCCGCTTTCAAGGTCAGCGCCAAGCTCCTCATCGCCTTCTTCTTTTACAAGTTCATAGGAGACTTCAAGATCTTCATACTGGCTTTCGAGTTTGCGGTAGGTTTCGGTTCCTTCCTTAAGCCGGTTACTTTCGTCGATGACTTTCTGCGCCTCGGTCTGGTTATCCCAAAATCCGGGCTCGGCCATAAGTTCCTCAAGCTCGGCTATACGGGTCTCTTTGTTTTCAAGGTCAAAGAGACCCCCTGAAGTCCGCTAATCGCTTAGCCATATTCTGAAGTTCATTTTTAATATCGGACATTTCCATTTCCGAACACCTCTTTTTAATGTAGAAAAGAAAGCCGCGGCCCGGCAGACCCGGGTCGGACTTTCTCTTCCGGTTTTTTATCATTTTTTTTTGCTGCTTCAGCTGGTGCTGAGTGCTTTCGCACCTTTGCTTTTCTATCGCTATTTAAGAGCCAGTAACTAATTTACGGTAATTGCGCTCCCTTTACCACATACCCGTTCAGAGATGTGTTTACTCTCCGGCAGCCTGGCCGTGGCAGTTTTTGTACTTTTTGCCTGATCCGCATGGACAAGGGTCGTTCCGGCCGACAGTCTCGGCTTTCTGGAACGGCACCTTTTTCCGTTCTTTCGTCTGCTGATTTCCAGGGCTGCGGTGCACCGGTTTTCCTTCTGCTACAGGCTTGCGCTCAAGGTTCCCTTCAATTTGGGCATTCATCACATATCGGGTTACGTTTTCTTCGATGGCAGCGACCATGGCCTCAAACATTTCAAATCCTTCAAACTTGTACTCTCGGAGCGGATCATTCTGTCCGTAAGCACGGAGGTGGATCCCCTGACGAAGCTGATCCATCTGGTCAATGTGACTCGTCCACTTGGAGTCCACGGTGCGCAGAAGAACAACTTTTTCGAATTCACGCATACGCTCAGGTGTGAATTCTTCTTCTTTTGCCTGATATTCTTCCATGGCCCGCTCGGTAATAAGCTCGGTCATTTCCTCCGGATCAAGACCGTTCAGGTCCTTTACTTCGATTTCCTTTTCATTGAGTACGGTGGCATTAATGTAGTCCACGATCCCCTGAAGATTCCAGTCCTCCGGAACTTCGTCTGCCGGTGTGTAGAGCTGAACGTTCCGCTCAATCGTTGATTCGATCATCTTTTCAACGATCGGCTTCAGGTTATCCGAATCGAGAACTTCGTTACGCTGCTCGTAGATGATATCTCGCTGTTCGCGCATGACATCATCGTACTGGAGAAGCTGTTTACGGGCATCAAAGTTGTTTCCTTCCACCCGTTTCTGCGCCTGCTCCACTGCTCGGGAGACAAGCTTACTTTCAATCGGCTGGTCTTCCTCAAGGCCGAGCTTATCCATCATATTCGCCATGTTTTCACTGCCGAAGCGGCGCATCAGCACGTCTTCGAGAGACAGATAAAACTGGGATTTACCCGGGTCACCCTGACGTCCGGAACGTCCGCGGAGCTGATTATCAATCCGGCGGGACTCGTGACGTTCGGTTCCGAGCACGTAGAGACCGCCCAGTTCCTTTACACCTGCACCGAGCTTGATATCCGTACCACGACCGGCCATGTTAGTCGCGATCGTAACGGCTTTTTGCTGGCCGGCATTTTCAATGATTTCCGCTTCACGTGCGTGGTTCTTCGCGTTCAGCACGTTGTGGCGGACACCTTTGCGTTTCAGCATGCCTGCAATCAGCTCGGACGTGTCTACACTGACGGTACCGACCAGAACCGGCTGACCGTTGTCGTAGAGCTCTTTGATCTTTTCGACAATCGCTTTAAATTTGGCGTCCATCGTCTTGTAAATTAAATCGGGCCGGTCATCACGGGCAATCGGTTCGTTTGTCGGGATCGAGTATACGTTCATATTATAAATATTACGGAATTCCTCTTCCTCTGTTTTTGCTGTACCGGTCATTCCGGCAAGCTTTTCATACATACGGAAATAGTTCTGGAACGTAATCGAGGCCATTGTCATACTTTCCCGCTTAATCTCGAGACCTTCCTTAGCCTCGATCGCCTGGTGAAGACCGTCACTGTAACGGCGGCCTTTCATAATACGGCCGGTAAACTGGTCGATGATCGACACTTCCCCGTCCTGCACCACGTAATCATCGTCGCGTTTCATGACAACGTGAGCCTTGACCGCCTGATTGATATGGTGGTTCAGCTGCACATGAGCCTGGTCGAACAGGTTGTCAATTTTAAAGACACGCTCTGCCTTACTCACACCGTCATCGGTCATCTGAACGTTTTTCGTTTTCTCATCGTACGTGTAGTCCTCTTCTTCTTTAAGCATACGCACAAATGAGTTCGCAGCTGTATAAAGCTGCGTCGATTTTTCCGCAGATCCGGAAATGATGAGCGGCGTACGGGCCTCATCGATCAGGATGGAGTCGACTTCATCGACAATGGCAAAATGCAGTTTGCGCTGAACCTTCTGGCGCAAGTAAATCACCATGTTGTCACGTAGATAGTCAAAGCCAAGCTCGTTGTTTGTTGAGTATAGCACATCACATTTGTATGCTTCACGCTTTTCGTCCTTGGACAAACCGTTGTAGTTCAGCCCTACAGTTAGGCCGAGGAATTCATAAAGCCTGCCCATTTCAACGGAGTCACGTTTGGCAAGATAATCGTTGACCGTAACTACGTGAACCCCTTTTCCGGAAAGAGTATTCAGATAAACGGCAAGGGTTGCCATCAGGGTTTTACCTTCACCTGTTTTCATCTCGGAGATATCTCCCTTATGAAGGCAGACCCCACCGATCAGCTGTACGTCAAAATGACGCATCTTCAGAACCCGGGTTGAGGCTTCCCGGGTAACGGCAAACGCTTCCGGTAGAAGATCGTCAAGTGTTTCCCCTTTTTCATAGCGGGATTTGAATTCTTCCGTTTTATTTTTAAGGTCATCATCCGAGAGCTTCTTCATGCTCTCTTCAAGTTCATTAATCTGATCCACCGTCTTCTGCCATTTCTTAATCTGGCGCGCGTCGGTGTCGCCAATCACTTTCCTGAGTAAACCTAGCATTGGACATTGCTCCCTTATTTTATAATGCAATGGGCGATCCCATAATGATTGCGTCATGCCCCGCGCGGCTGCGCGTAAAACCGTCTGACAATTACTTTTCATTTTATCAGTTTCGCCCCGCCCTTACAAGAAGCCGGGTAGGCGGCAGAAAAACAGAGGGAGCAGTGAACGTTTGAAATCTGTCAGTTCCATCCTCCGGTATGAATCGGATAATTACGCTGGATGAAGCCGAAGTTCGGACATAACTTTACTCGGGAAAGTTGGTATACAACTCCACCAAGAAAACCCGTTTAGTACGGACTCTTGAATAGTCACCAGTGAGAAGGCTGCCTTGGCCAGGGCGTTCCGAAAAAAAGAACGTTCCCTCTATTATAGAAGGAACGTCCTGCGGGCGGCTCGGCCCGCCTTTATTTTATTCTGATTCGATGAGGCCGTACTTTCCGTCTTTACGTTTGTACACAACGTTGGTGCCTCCGCTCACGGAGTTTGAAAAGACGAAAAAGTTGTGTCCGAGCATGTCCATTTGAAGGACAGCTTCCTCGGCATCCATCGGTTTAAGATCAAAGCGTTTTGTACGGACGATGTCAATCTCATCTTCGTCTTCGTACGTTGTGGCACCGTTTGGCACCTCTTCCATTGTTGGTTCCAGTTCGTTTTTAAACATATACTTGAGACTGTCATCCTGACGGAATTTGCGGTTCACTTTCGTTTTATGCTTACGGATCTGACGCTCGAGCTTTTCGATCACGAGATCAATAGCCGCGTACATGTCAGTATGAGTTTCTTCTGCGCGAAGCAGAAGCTTCGGCATTGGAATAGTAACCTCCACCCGCTGGTCGTTATTCAGGATCTGAAGTTTAACGTGCACATCGGATGATGGAGTCTGATCGAAATACCTTTCAAGTTTGCCTACCTTTTTTTCAACATATTCCCTTAACGCGGGAGTCACCTCTACGTTTTCTCCTCTAATGTTGTATATCATAAGCAAACTCCTCCTTTCGGTTATATGAGTACTATTCGCTGCTCTCCGTCGATTGTCCTGCTAAAAAACAAGAAAAACATCAAATCTTTTTGTCGGAACGGGTCGGAAATTATTTGCCGATTTTGCAGGATCGGGCTTCACATTTCCAGATTGATGAAAAACTCACTCCTTTATTCAGGATGATGAAAACCTCGCATTATCAGCAGCCAGGATGCGCTGCTGAGTATTTGGAGAATACTCTGCCTTTTCCACTATGAGCGCGAGCTTAAACCCATGCAGGACAAATCTGACTGCCTAATTTTTACGTTAGCAGAATTGTGTGTACACGGACCCTCAGGATGCGATCTGTTGTAAGAATGTAAAAAGCCTGCCCCGTATGCCGATTAGGCTCCGAGACAGGCTTTTGTGTTCGCTTACATCTTACCCTTGCAAAAAGCTCCGTGCTACATCGAATGATCGACCGCAACCGGGAAAACCTCTATTTAAGGGAAAGTGCGAATCAATTAAAGTTTAGTAACGTTCGCTGCTTGAGGTCCGCGAGCACCTTCTACGATTTCGAATTCAACATCCTGGCCTTCTTCAAGGGACTTGAATCCTTCCTGCTCGATCGCAGAGAAATGAACGAATACATCGTCTCCACCTTCGCGCTCGATAAAACCAAAACCTTTTTCAGCGTTGAACCATTTCACTTTTCCTTGCATGCTTCTAACACAATCCCTTCGTAATAAAATCTGGTGGCTTAACCACACCTCTAATATAGCAACGGGTGCATACCGAGTCAATTTCTTTTGAACGCCTTAATTCGACAGAGAGGTCTGACACCTGCCTGTTTGCAGGGGTTTCGACCCAGGTCGATCCACCCGCCTTAATCAAGTGAAAACTACTTTACTGTTCATTTTTTTATGTCGTTCAATAGCATTTTTTGTATTTTTTCAAAATTTTCTTTTAAAATGAGTTGAATATTTTTCCACCCTGATCTAATATAAAATATAAGAATAACGGCGTGCTTCTTTTGGACTACTCTATTCGCACGGGCGCCCTCGTTCACTATGAAGTACACGCCAAACACCCACGATCCGCATCAGCCCTCTCTATCCTCCCACTTTTACCGGCTTCTTTTTCCGGATCTTCCCTCGTTCCGGAACGAAACGGGCAAATAACCGCAGCCTCCAACCCCACAGTGAGGTGACAACCCTTCCGGCGGTAAATTGCTGATTGATTTTTCCTTTGGTGAATACGCAAATGAAAATGCCACTACGGTTGATCAGCGTCTTTTTGAGGCACTATGAAGCCTCTGCGCTTTTTTTTGGCTATTTTCACCGTATTCACCCCCCTCCTCATTACTTTGTCTTTTCATCACAAAACGTCAAGAACCATTCAGCCAATGTGAAGTTTCACCAGGTCAAACTTCACTTTCCACCTCCAGGCCGCCGTTCTAAAATACAAACAAGCTGCCTGCTGAAACAAATCATCGAGTCTCTCCCTAAAGGAGTGATCCCCCTGACAGGATACCCCCGGCTGATGCACATGACTACTAATCAGTCTGTCTCCTTGGAAACGAGGAGCCGGGCACCTCCCCATTCACCATACTCTCACAATTTCACTTTCAGAACCTTCTGTGCCCAGGGACGCCAAACAAGCCATCAATCAATCCGAAGAAAAAGGAGAGTGACCAGTATGCTGAACCAGGTTAGCCTTGTTGGAAGACTTGCACGGGACCCGGAACTTTACTTCACGAAAGGAGGTGTCGCTTTATCAAAATTTACAGTGGCAGTCCAGAGGAATTACCGCAACCCGGACGGTGAGTACGATGCGGATTTTGTGCCGTGTGTGATGTGGAAGGGCAGTGCCGAACGGCTGACTTCAGTCTGCGGAAAAGGATCGATGATTTCCGTTAACGGCCGACTTCAGACGAGTAGTTACACAAACACCGAAAACCGGAAGATTTATAAAATGGATATGATCGCCGAAGCGGTTCATTTCCTGCAGATCAAGCCTCCGGAATTATCAACATTGAAAAAACAGGACGAGGATGAAAAACCGGAACCGGCTCATTCCTCAATATCCTGAATAGAACAAATCCTCTGCAATCCCCCACTACTACCGCTAAAGGAGCAATCCCCATTGACACAGACTGAACTGCTAAAAGCACTCATGCACAAAGTTGCCCAGATTGAGAGAAACATGTCACGAAAGGAAGACCTTATTCCGGTAAAAAACGGGATAGGTGAAACGATCGAACAGATGGCTTTTCTTCAGGAGGAACTGGAGACACTGAAGTCGAGTGTGGAATTAAAGCACATTGAAAATATCAATTCCGACGAAGTAATTCTTCATTCGTTTATGGAGATGGCCCACCAGGGGCCTTCGAAGATGTAAAAAGGCAGTCGCCCCTCTCCTTATGTTTGCACTGGAGAGGGGGCGACTTTTTGAGCCTGGCAAATAAAACAGCTGTCTTGTTTTTTACCGGGTTGTCTGTGAGGCCATGAGGGTGAGGCTTCCGTTGAGTTCGTAACTTCGGACGGTGGCGGGGATGATGAAGTGGACCCCTTTTCGGATGGTGCGCGTTTCGCCGTCTTCGGTGATGGTGCCTTCTCCCTCAATAACGCTCATAAGGAGGTAGTGATCGTTTATGCGGCTCGTGTGTCCGTTAAGTTTCCAGTGATCGACGGTGAAGTACTGCTCCGAAATGAGACGGGTGATGTGCAGGCCGCCTTCACGTGTTTCGCTCTGTTCAGGTTTTGCGTCTTTGTGCGGGACCATGGAGCAGGCGACGGAATCTTTGAGATGAAGGTCCCGGGTATTGCCGGCGTCATCGGTCCGGTCGTAATCGTAAAAGCGGTAGGTGATGTCGGAACTCTGCTGGATTTCCAGAATCATGATCCCTTTTCCGATGGCGTGTACCGTACCGCTTGGGACGTAGTAAAAATCGCCTTTCTGGACGGGAACATCACGGAACAGGCGGTCCCATTCGCCGTCGTCCACCATCTGTGTGAGTTCTTCACGTGATTTGGCGCTGTGCCCGAGAATCAGTTTGGCATCCGGGTCGTGGTCGAGAATGTACCAGCATTCAGTTTTGCCGAATGCGTAGTTTTCGTGTTCTTTTGCGTACGTGTCGTCAGGATGAACCTGGACGCTCAAATCATCCTGGGCGTCAATAATTTTGACAAGGAGCGGGAATTCATCTCCAGGTTCGTTGTTAAACAGTTGGCGGTTGTTTTCCCACAGTTCGCGAACGGTTTTGCCATCATGGGGGCCTCCAGTGACACGGTTTGTGCCGTTTTTATGTCCAGAAATGCCCCAGCACTCGCCGGTGCGATCTGATGGAATCGGGTAATCAAACTGCGTGAGGAGGCGGCTGCCGCCCCATATTTTTTCTTTGAATTCAGGTGATAGAAACAGAATGTTTGTCATGAATATTCCTCCGGTCCGGTGATGCCAGCCGATTGTAGACGCGCTTTCATGCACCGTGGTATACTGTCGATATGTAAGAGACAGTGTTTTTTTCAGCGGTCGTGCAAGCGGTTGCACTTTCTTTTCCTCTGTATAGGACCGCCTGTCTATTTTAAACGTTATGCAGTCGGGAATCAACGCGGTGCAGGATTCCTGCGGGCAAAGAAAACGACTCATAACTTATTTTTCCATTTATGTACGCAACAAGGTCAATAACAACAATACAGGAGGGATTTGATGATAAAGGAAGCTGTGTTTCACCAGCCTAAATCTCATTATGCGTATGCGTATGACAAGGAGACGCTTCATATCCGGATCCGCACGAAAAGAAATGATATGGACAATGTGTATGTTGTTCACGGGGACAAGTACCGCTTCACACCGGAATACATTCAGACTACGAAAATGGAGAAGTTTGCGAGCGACAGTCTCTTTGATTACTATCAGGCTGCAGTTAAACCGGAATATCGGAGATTTGCGTACGCGTTCCGTCTTGAGAGCGGTAAAGAAACGCTTTATTACAATGAGGTCGGTTTCCAGAAGGAAGGCGCCCAGTCCCGGTCCGGGATCGGCATGCTTGAATCACCTTCCGGGATGTTTGAATTTCCGTTTTTAAATCCGGTTGACGTGAACAATCCACCTGACTGGGTGAAGAACGCGGTGTTTTATCAGATTTTCCCTGAGCGGTTTGCCAACGGGGACCCGTCACTTAACCCGCCGGGCACTGAGGAGTGGACCCATGACGCTGAGCCGACAAGGGACAATTTCTTCGGGGGCGATCTGCAGGGTGTGATCGACAATCTTGGATACCTTGAGGAACTGGGTATTACGTGCATCTACTTCACTCCGTTTTTCGAGGCAAAATCAAATCATAAATACGACACGATTGATTACTTAAAGGTAGATCCGCAGTTTGGCGATAACGAAAAAGCGAAGGAGCTTGTGAGGGAAGCCCGCAAGCGTGGTATAAAAGTGATGCTGGACGCGGTGTTCAACCACAGCGGATACTACTTCCCGCCATTTCAAGATGTGCTGAAAAACGGACGTAAATCCCGTTTTGCAAACTGGTTCCACCTCCGTGAGGAGGAGGTCGTTACCGAGCCGCAGCCGAATTACGATACGTTTGGCTTTGTTGCCTCCATGCCGAAGCTGAACACGGAAAACCGTGAAGTGAAGGCGTACCTTCTTGAAGTGGCCCGCTACTGGGTCGAGGATGTAGGCGTTGATGGCTGGCGTCTTGACGTGGCAAACGAAGTAGATCACCAGTTCTGGCGCGAATTCCGTGACGTTGTGAAGAAAGCCAATCCGGAGGCGTACATTCTCGGGGAGATCTGGCACAACTCCATGGCGTGGCTTGGTGGCGATCAGTTTGATGCTGTCATGAACTACCCGGTGACGAACAGTATTCTCGAGTTTTTTGCCATGAAGGAAATTGATGCGGAGGCGTTCATGGGGCGTCTGGATGCGATTCAGGTGGCATATCCGAAACAGGTAAACGAATCGGCGTTTAACCTGCTTGATTCCCACGATACCCCCCGTCTGCTTACAATTGCCGAAGGGGACAAGGACCGGATGAAGCTGGCGGCTACGTTCCAGCTCACCTACACCGGTGCGCCGTGCATTTACTACGGAGATGAAATCGGTATGGCCGGCGGAAACGACCCGGGATGCCGCGCGCCGATGATCTGGGACGAGGAACACCAGGACCGGGACCTGTTTGATTTCTACAAAAATCTGATTCAGCTTCGTAAAGAGCATCGGGCTCTGCGTGACGGAACGTTCCGTTTCCTCTCGGCTGGAAAAGGCAATCACTATGTGGCGTATGAACGGACAGACGGCAACAGCCGATTTGTGTTCCTGTTAAATGGATCCGATGAGGAGATCACCATTAACCTCACTGGTCTCGGCAAAGGAACATTTGTAAATGTGGAAGGAAACGAGCGTTTTCAGGTGAAGCGCAGTAAGCTGAAAGTTACAGCTGGCGCGAACAGTGCGTTGATTTTGAAGGAGCAGTGATTTTGCAGGCTGTTGAAGTATTGGCGTTCGTTTAAGGTGGTTCACATTTATTTAGAGTGTTTCACCTGAGCGGCCTCTTCTTAAATAGCCATCAGAATGATTTATCCCATATAAGGAAGCTGACCGTCTGTGGTCAGCCTCTTTTTTTTTACCTCAACTATTCGCGGTACATCGGGAGCAGGGCAGCTCCGATTACACCGGCACTCTGACCGAGATCTGCAAGCGTGAGTCTGAGTGTTTTCTGCATGCTAGGATAAAGAAGCGGAACGGTTTTCTCTTTCAGCAGCGGAAGCATTCGTTCCTGCTGCATCACACCGCCGCCGAACACAAATACAGCCGGATCGAAGCTGTTTGCCAGGTTGGCCACGGCAATCGCCAGATAGCCGGCGGCTTCTTCAATGATCGCTTCCGCGTACCGATTCCCTTTTTCCGCCTTGGTGAAGACTGTTTCAGCTTTGCCGTCCAGGCCGAGCTTTCGTTTTCCTTCGCGGCCGATCGCCGTGCCGGATGCGAGCCCTTCAAGAGCGCCGGCATTTAACGTGCCAAAACGCTCCCCTCCTGGCTGCACGATCATATTCCCGATTTCTCCTGCATTGCCGGTTGCCCCTGAAAATAATCTGCCGTTAATTACGATACCCGCACCGATTCCGGTGCTCAGAGTTATGTAAATGGTGCTCGATTGTCCGGCACCGGCGCCGAACCGGGCTTCCCCAAGGGCAGCTGCGCTCGCATCGTTGTCGAGTGTGACAGAAAGGCCGGTTGCGGTTTCAAGCTCTTTTTTCAAAGCGAAACCGTCCCATCCTGGCAGATTAGGCGGATCAAGCAGTGTGCCCGAAAACGGATTAAGCGGCCCGGGGCATCCGATTCCGATTTGGTAAACCGGTTCGTCTGCCTGCCTGCTGATGCGCCTAACTGCTTCGACTGTACGGTTCACAAAAGCTTTAGTGCCTTTTTGCGGTGCGGTTTCTTCCTGTTCTCTCGCAAGGATCTTTCCCTCTCTGTCTACCAGCGCCACCCTGGTGCTGGTACCGCCAATATCGATGCCGATCGCCGGCATATTCCCTTTCATCATATCGTCCTCCTCGCTTGTTCAGTTGTGAGCGTTTTTTCTGTATTTTCTGATTTATACTATAATACCAGAAAAGGGGGTGTACACTTTGACTTTTGGGATTCTTTTCGGCCTCGTCATAGTGCCACTGGCGATTCTGGCACTTGGTCTCGGCTGTTATGCCATTACAGCTCGTCAGGATGAGTAGACGTTAATTATTGACCACATCAGCAACTGATCACCAGACTTGAAGGGGGAATTCAAATTGGATATTACTGCACACCCACTTACTGTTTCTGTCCTCATCGCCTATCTGCTTCTTCTTGTTGCGATCGGCATCTTCAGTTCCCGGAAAAGCTCCGGTGGCCTGACCGATTTTTTCCTTGCGGGACGAAGCCTGAATAAATGGACGGTTGCCTTATCCGCCGTCAGTTCCGGCAGAAGTGCGTGGCTCGTTTTAGGGGTAACCGGTACAGCTTATTTAACCGGACTGAATGCGGTCTGGGCGGTTGCAGGCTACATAACCGTTGAAGTGTTTATGTTTTTCTTTGTGGCCAGACGTTTTCGGAACTTCAGTGAGAAAACCGGGAGCATTACTATTCCGGATATTCTGGAAAGCCGGCTCGGGGACCGGACGAAAATTATCCGCCTTGTAAGCTCTCTGATTATCCTGTTTTTCATGGTCGCCTATGTGGGAAGCCAGCTGGTAGCTGGAGGGACTGCCTTTTCCGGAAGCCTCGGCATCACTACTTCCCAGGGAATGTGGCTGACCGCTGCGATCATATTTCTTTATACCATCCTTGGTGGATTTCATGCCGTCAGTAAAACAGACGTGCTGCAAATCGGCTTCATGTTCTTTTCCCTGATCATTCTGCCGATTGTCGCGCTCGTTCAGATGGGCGGCTTCGGCCCCGTCCTGGATGTAATGCAGTCAGAAGGAGGCGGCTTTACGAGTCCATTTGCCTTTGCTTTCGGTGCGATTATTGGTCTTATCGGGATCGGTTTCGGAAGTCCCGGTAATCCGCATATCATCGTTAGGTACATGAGTCTGAAAAACGTGAAGGAAATGCGCCAGGCAGCCCTTATCGCCACGTTCTGGAATGTGATTATGGGCTGGGGAGCAATCATGGTCGGCTTGATTGGCCGGGTATACTTTCCGTCAGTGGACATGCTGCCGGGTGAAAATAATGAGCAGATTTTTACCTCACTCGGGGCAGAAGTGCTGAACCCGTTCTTTGCCGGCATTCTTCTTGTCGCTGTTCTGGCAGCGATTATGAGCAGTGCCGACAGCCAGCTTCTTGTCGGGGCAAGTGCCGTTGTGAGGGACATCTACGACAAACTGTTCGCAAAGGGCAAGGAAATTTCCCAGCGGAAGCTGATTACCTACAGCCGGCTTGTGATCGTGGTGCTGATGGGACTGTCCATCTGGCTCGCTTCCACAGCAACGGACTTCGTTTTCTGGATGGTGCTGTTTGCGTTTGGCGGTCTCGGAGCCTGCTTCGGTCCGGCACTGATTTTAAGCTTCTACTGGAAGGGACTTTCCCGTACCGGGGTGCTCACCGGCATGATCACGGGCCTCATCACCGTCATTATGGTAGCTGAACAGCCGCAGTGGACGTACGCATTTATTGACGTGCATGCGTTTCTGAACTCGTATTTCTTCGGCATTACCTATGAAGCCGTGCCCGGCTTTCTTGTTGCCACATTCTTTACGGTTGTTGTGAGTCTGTTTACGAAAAAACCGGATCACGCAGACGGCCTTGTTGACGATATGAAAAATGCAGGCTGATGCCTGGTGAAGCTTGGAACAAAAGTGTTTCAAATGATGCAAATCCGTACATCAAAATGCGGCAATAATAACCGCTCCTGAAAGATACGCTGCTTTCCGCAGGAGGCGGCTGAGCCTCCGCGTGCTCCGCACTGCGGGGGCTCACCTGCGCTTTTCTTCCTGCAGGAGTCAGCGTATCTTTCATCCACTTTTCCAGCTTTTTATTCACGTTTTCATATTAACACCTTACAATATTCGAAGAATCTTATCGCTTACTCGAGTTGCAATGCTCGCAGCTCTTGCTAATCCCGCAGGCGTCTCGTAATTTTGAACAATCAACGATTAACCTTCAGGTTTCTAATTTCTTACACAAAAAATAAACCTCAGCTCTCGGCTGAGGTTTTGAGGTCGGCTTTTTTTCGGGTTACGACTGTGTACCATTCTTTATAGCATGCGAGCAGAATTTCATGGAGCAGGTGCATGCGTTCACCTGTGTCTTCCAGTTTCTCAACCTGGGCAGCCTGAAGGGCTGCGTCGTGAAAGTGCCCGAGAACCTCCAGTGCCTCAGGATCGTCACCGAAAATGGACACGATCGTCATGTTTTCAGGGTCGTACGGCAGAATCCCTGCCATCACATCCCTGAGAAGCCGGTCGCCGATATCCGTGTCATCTTTGATATAACATTCACTCACATAGGCGAGTACGTCTTCGAGCTCTTTCAGAAGATCGCTGTACCTTGTTATAAAACGCTGTTGTGCTTCGGTTATGCTTCCACTCATGTCGAAACCACCTTCGCTCTAGTTCCTCCGGTCAATAAAGGCGCCGTCCACAGATGGGGCGGAATAGGAATTTTCGTATCTTCTTCCTGTTTCCCTTTTCTTTTTCAACCGGTTTATGTCCATCTTAATGGCAGACATCTCTTCTTTCAACCGGGCATCCACAGCTGTGTTTAGCTCCGCTGCTTTTTTTAGAAACGGCCCGTCCGCTTCAGGCACGGTGCCGCTCATCGTTGAAAGAACCATTTCCCGCTCCTTGAGAAGTGTTTCAATCTGATTAATATGGTCATCCCGGTCACCTGGGGCCGGATTTTTTACGGCGTGATCGTAAAGACGTTCGGTAATGCGTAACAGCTCGTAAGCCTTGCTCATATGCGGGTAGCTCCGCCGAACCGGTTTTTCCGGTCCTGTTTAATTACTTCCACCCACGTGTCTCGAAACTCCTTTACAAACGATTCTGCTTCTTTTAAAGGTGCCGGATCATTTTTAATGTTGGCGTCCGAAATACGGCTTAATATGAAATCGTACATGCGCATCATGTGCTGTGCTGTTTCCGACTCTCCTTTAAGCGTAATCATCAGCTCTCTGATAATATTCTGCGCCTTAATGAGATTTTCGTTACGTTTTTCTATCTCACCGGCAGCGATCGCTTTTTTCCCATTCCGGATAAACTTCAGGCATCCGTCGTAAAGCATGAGTGTGAGCTCACCGGGGGATTTGAACTGGATGTTCTGCTTCTGGTAACTGGCGTACGGATTCTGCATGGCCATCGTAATATCCTCCTCTGTTATCCTGTTGACTACATCATTCCGCCGGGCATCATGGAAAACATCTGCTGGGCCTGGGAATTCATTTGCTGAACTGCTTTTTCCATGGCCGTAAACTGACTCCAGTAACGCTGTTCAGTTTGCTGGAGGCGCCTCTCAAAATTGCTGATTCGATCTTCCATCTGCAGGATGTTTCTTCCGATTGAAAACTGCTGGAGCGTCCTTCCTTCACGGCCGGCCCGGTCGGTAATCCCGGTTATGGCTGTCCTGAGATTTTCCCTGATCGAGGGAATGAGGCCCCGCTCCGCCTGCGGCACGTTTCCGTTTTCGTTCGTTGTACCTGAGGCGTTAAACAGCTGGTACAGATCCTCCGGATGATTTTCAATTGCGTAACGCAGCCGCGCCTCTCCGTTCATCCGCTCGCCGTTTGCCATCGTCATCTGCCGGTCATCAATGACAATTTTTCCCCCGTCACGAAAATCTCTCGACGTGGTCAATCCGATCTGCGAGAGATGGTTAAAGATGCCGTCCACATTTTCCACCGTACTGAACAGATTCGTGCGCATCTGGTTCATAGCACTTGAAAGAACCGGGTCTCTCCTAAGCAGGCCGCTGTTTGCTTTTTCCTCCCAGAGTTCGATCTCATGATCGCTCATTTCTACCCGCTGCTCGCTCGTTAACGGCGGATAATCCCGGTGCCGCTCTTCGGTGAGCTTTCCGTTCACAAAATCCACCAGTTCGTTGTATTCCTCGACGAATGTCATAATGTCCTTATAAATGGCCTCGGAGTCCGTTGCTGTATTAATCCGAACAGGTCCTGTGGTCTCACCGTGGAGGGTGTAGCGGACGCCGTTGATCGTAAAATCGTTGGTTTCCCGTTCCATTTCGTAACCGTTGTATGTAAAGACGGCGTCCTGCCCCTGGACCCTTTCGTACTGCTCAATCGATTCACCGGGAGCTGACGCGACGCCGAACGCCTCCATAAAAGCAGAAGTCACATCATCCCCAAAACGGAAATCAGCCCCTTCACCGGAGTGGGTGCTGGTAAGAACGGTCGTGGCCGAGCCATCGTTCCGCTGATCCACAAACGCAGACACGCCGAGCTGCGAGCGGTTGATCCGGCTGATCACATCATTGACCCGGTCGTTTCTGTTTACCTGAATGCTGACGGTTTCGTAGTCCTCCGAACCGGGCCGCTTTAAGTCAAAAGAAAGTTCAGCAGCGCCGTTTTCGTCCCAGTCAAAGTCCGGTCCATCCTCCCAATCGCTCATTGTTCGGGTAAAAAACTCACCGTCCGGTTCAAAACTGTCCCCTGCCCAGGTGGAAGCTTTGGCAAGCCTTGATACCTCAATCTCTGCGCTGGCATTCTGGGCATTAGCCGAGCCAACTGCCGTTACCTTTGAAGGGTCGGAGCTGGTTACAACTCTCTGGTTGAATGTACTGCGAAGCCCCAGTCCGGTCGCTGAAAACGAGTCTCTGAGTGACGTAAATTCAAGGTTCACTTCCCGGAACGCATCCCGCTGCATCTCCATCCAGGTCCTGTCCTGAACCATCCGCTGCATCGGGAGCCGCTCTGCTTCCATGAGCTGCCTTACCATATCCTGTGTATCCATGCCGGAAGCCAGTCCGCCAATCCGCATTACTCTCATCTCCTTCACCGTGTTTCGTTACGTCTTATATCGGCTGCTCAGGACAGATTTTGAAGGTCTGATAGCGAGATAAACCCATCGTCCTATCAGATTTTTTCATCAATGATAATCCCGGCAAATTCGAGCATCGCAGATACCATGTCGAGAAACTTCTCAGCGGGAATCTCTTTGATCACTTCTTCAGTCTGTTTATCGATGACGGTGACATAAAGGCGGTTCAGATCTTCGTGGAGGTTGAATTGGTAGTCTTTTTCCTGAACCTCAAGCATCTGGTTCATTGCCTGAACTTTTTCGGAGACTTCTTCTTTGTTGACGGGGCGGTTAGGTTCGTCTTTAGGGTCCTGTCCTGTAATGCGGCTGTCGGTTTTGCGCTGGACCGGCTCTACGCGTTTCTCTGTGCCATATCCGAGCCGGTCAAAGGTTTCTTTAACAAATGACTTTGAGATTTCCATCTGCGTCTCTCCCTTTAGTCTGTTTTCTTGTTTTTATATCGGCAGGTCTGGTGAGAGATTCAAGACAAACAAAAAAGCCTCGGTCTGAAAACCGGGCTTTTCTGCAGTATTTATCGGTTTAAATCGAGCCTGTATGCCCTTCGCTTTCCGCGGATTCGCGGGTCTCCGGGCATTCCGGCTCTCACTGACTGATCATTAAATGATGATCAGAAGAATTAATTATCCGAGAAGCTGGAGAACCTGCTGCGGCAACTGGTTCGCCTGGGCAAGCATGGACTGGGAAGCCTGGTTAAGGATGTTATTCTTCGTGAACTCCATCATTTCCTGTGCCATGTCTACGTCACGGATGCGGGATTCAGCGGCTGTCAGGTTTTCAGATGCGTTGTTAAGGTTGGAGATTGTGTGCTCGAGGCGGTTTTGAACAGCACCAAGCTCACTTCTCTGTTTAGATACATTCTCAATTGCAGTGTCGAGTAGGACAAGTGTTGCACCAGCTTCAGTGTGAGCTGATACGTCCAGGTCTTCTCCTGCTGCACCTAATCCTAGACCATCTGCAGTCATATTATCAATATTTAACTGTAGATTTTGATCTTGATTAGCACCAATCTGTAAATTGATTTCATCAGTTTCAAAGGTACCATCTAGAAGTGTTTTACCGTTAAACTCAGTATTATCTGCAATGCGATCGATCTCTGCTGCTAATTCAGTGAGTTCACTTGCAATGGCTTCACGATCTACATCTTCATTCGTATCATTCGCTGCCTGAACTGTAAGTTCACGCATTCTCTGAAGAATACTGTGGGTCTCATCTAGCGCCCCCTCCGCCGTCTGGATAAGGGAAATCCCATCCTGAGCATTCCGGCTGGCCTGATCTAGTCCATTGATCTGCGCGCGCATTTTTTCAGAGATCGCAAGACCTGCTGCGTCGTCTGATGCCTGGTTGATGCGCTGGCCGGAAGATAGCTTCTCCATAGAGTTCTGCATGTGGTTCTGGTTGATGCCGAGCTGACGGTGAGCGTTCATGGCGCTCAGGTTGTTGTTGATAATCATTGTATAATTCCTCCTTGAGATTTACTTCCGCCCACATCCTTGTGACAGGAAGTTCAATAGTTTGTTTACAATAGAGAACGCTGACACGTACCTCATTCGTAAACTTACTATTATTATCGGAATCCCACTGAATTTGTTTAGCTCATGAGGAAATTTTTTCTGACATATTTTAATCTTTGATTGAATCGGAAAGCAACCGCCTGCAACAAAAAATGTCTCCTAACACCTTATATTACATTTATATTACATTTCCCCTTCTTTCTGGAAATAGTCTAAAAATTACAATAAAATTAATTCCAGGTAGTAATTCCTACCCATAACCATTTAACTATGAAAGAGAGGTAGAGGAATGAAGGAGATCTATGTTGAAGAATATGAAATAGGATATCAAACACTGGCATTATTGCCGAACAACGACCTAACCTATTTAGCAAAAGCCATTGAAACCGACAAAGTCGTTTACATCTCGACACCCTGCATCAAAGTTATTGAAGCAGCCTGCCTAAACGGTGGCTCGTCCTTTAATGGCAGAAGAGAGGCGGTGTTTTTTCATACCGGCTTTCAGAAAAGAGTCCCTGTCCCTCTTTCCATTTCAAAAAGGATCTGTGCCTTCCCGACGGAATCCCCCAGTCTGCATGGATGTGCATGGCTCTTCTCCCAGCACCTCCGGAAAATAAGTGAAATTGAACAGCAAAAATCAGAAAAACCAAGAAGGAAGCCTATGTCCAGGGTACATTTTTCAACAGGCCAGGAAATTGAACTTACCGTATCCAAGCATGTTCTCGTTAAACAAATGACCAGAGCGTCCCACTGCATGAATTTATTTGCTCGTTTGTAAGAAGACAAAATAAAAAGGAGACTGCAGTGTCTCCGGAATCAACGTCTTAAAACGTTCACTTTAGTGGACGTTTTTTGTATAAATTAACGGTATGCCTCTACCCACCCGTTACGAATCGATGTGACCAGGGCATCCGTGCGGTCTGATGCTTTCATTTTTTTCAGCAGGTGGCTGATAATTGTGCTGATGGTGGAGGGGGCAAGGTACAGTTCCTGTGCAATATGTATATTGTTATAGCCTTCTAACAGCAGCTGCAGCACGTTTTGTTCATTCTGGGTTAGAATATCGGCTACTTTTTCCTTCTGAAGAAGAAGTTTTTTGATCGGCTGCTCCTTCAGTTTGACCCTCTCGATTTCGTGGATCAAATGCCTGTGACAGGAAGGTTCGAGAAACGGTGCCTTATGTGAATTTCTTATCACAAAATCAAAGTTACTGGAAAGATAGTCGACTGACATCATACCTGATACATTATCATTATGTAAAAACGGAAAGATATCAGATGTTTCTTCCTTCGATGGCGAGACAACATATAAATTACCCTCTGAATTTTGAGCCGCCCAACGATCTATGGAGTCACTGACTGCTTTGCTGTAAGCCGAGGCACATATAATGATTGTGCGGTATTTAGAAGAAGGAGATGGTAAATCAATTTCATAGTGAAACTTATACTCTCCGTAGCTCCCGAACAGTTCAGGAAGATGTTTGGCCTCCATTAGACGGGCAGGATCAAAGATATATATATCAGTAGTTTCCGTTTCAGGCTGCTTCGGCGTGGTTATCATTATCTTGATCTCCCTTCAAATCATTCGTAACTCTAAACTACCAAAGATCTACAAAAACTTACAAGGTTCGTTCGTCGTTTATTATTTATGTACGTTATAGGTATATTCTTGTTCAACAAGTCTCTTTTTCGACATATTTCTAGTCCCTGTTCGACAAAAAAAGATACTATATTTTATTTGACTAACTATAGGACTATTCCGATATATACTTAATCTCCCTTATGGGTAAACCGAATCATCTGTTCCACCAAGGCAGGATCTAGAGGGCCGGATGCTTCTTTGTTTTCCTGCTGAATTGCCATATATATTTCTTTCCGGTGAATTTCAACATTTTTCGGAGCTTCTATCCCAATTTTTACCTGTCCGCCATCTACTTCAATGATTCGCACTTCAATATCAGTTCCTATTTTAATTGCTTCGTCTTTTTTTCTGGTAAGCACAAGCATTACCCTTCCTCCTTTTTCAGGGAGGGCTGCTGAAGACGGTGTCTTGTATGGTATTCCGGGTTTTGTAAAACGATCTGTTTGCCTCTGCCTGACACCATATTGATAACCACAGGTCCTTTTAAATTTGCGGTTGTCTGCTCAAAAGGTTCGTTAACTGTGAGGATTGTAAAGACAGACACATCTGTTTCCTCTTCTATAGAAAGACTTTCAGTTGTCTGCGCTGATAGTTCCACCTGATAATCTGGGAAAAAGGAGAAAGGATCTGCCGTAATAAATGCAAGTGCAGGGGTTTTTACGGACTGAAGGCAATAGAACGGTGTATTTTCCGAAAAATGGTGTAATAGAAATTCCCTTTCATCCTCAAAGCTTGGAATACCTCCGGGAAAAAGGATAATATCTTTTTGATCAGCTTTAACCAAGCCGGCAAACTTCGTCTGAACGTTCAAAATAATCACTCCAAAGAAGCTATAATTCTATTTTAGGAAACATTTTCATAAAAACCAAGCTTTTTTACGATACTTTTACATATTTTCGACTATTTTCTTAATAAGTTTCCAAAATTCTACGTACAAAATAGTAAAACAGACTAATGAGATTACGATTATTTTCCACATTTCTAATTCTATGAGCGTTTATCTCAGAAAATCAAGCAGGGAAGGCTGGATCGATCTTGCTGAAGAGGCAAGAGCAGCTCTGTGGATGTTTTCCTGCGCCATCAGTTCGGTAATCACTTTGGTCATATCTGCGTCTTCGTTTTCAGACTGCAGCCGTTTAAAGAGAATTTCCTGGTCTTTAACCCTCTCAGAGATCAAGTCTGCCCTGACCTGCCTGGCACCGAGCTCCGACCGGACACTGACAATCTGATCCAGCCTGGCGCTAACGGGACTAATGAAGTCCTCTAATTCAACGCTTGAAGTTACTGGATCTTTAAGGGCTCTTTCAAGCATCGTTAGTTCGGCAAAAAGGTCTAAAGAAAAGACAGCCTTTGGATCGATGCCTGCCTGCATATTTACGCCTTTCATGACTTCAAATTCAACTTGCGGTCCATTTCCCGCCACTGCCTCCGAAGCGGAAAGAATGATCCCTGCACCAGAGGCTGGTTCACTCATTTCTTCCGGGCCATCCGGGGTATCCTCTGTCCAAATCCGTTCAAAAAATGGATTTCCCGGAAGGCCGCTGACTGAAATGCGGCTGCCGTTTTCAGCTTCAAAGTCCAATGGATTCTCCCCCGGATTTCCTGTCAGTTTATAGGATTCTCCTCTGTAATGAAGGATAAAGCTCTGATCTTCATCAGCTCCGCCCTCATGCCAAATAGGAAATGGGCCGCTGGTAAAGGAAAGATCCAGAAGTTCTTCTTTTACAGGTGTATTCCTGACATCAGTGCCGTTAAACAAGTAGCCGTCTCCTGTTTTTGAATTAGCCAGTGTTACGATATGCGCTTTTATTTGCGAAATTTCCGCCCCTATGTCTGCCAGATCTTCAGGTTTATAACTCCCATTGGATGCCTGAACGGCAAGGTCGCGAATCCGGTGAAGGGCCCCGGCTGTATCCTCCAGAACCGCTTCGGTGTCTCTCATCCACCTGTCTGCCTGTGAGCCGTTCTTTTGAAATTGATCGAGTTCAGACAGCTCAGTACGGTATTTCATTGCGGCCATGGCTGCTGCAGGATCATCTGAAGGTTTTGTCAGCTTTTTGCCGGTGGATGCCTGCTGTTGAAGGTCATAGAGCCTCTGGTAGTTTTGATTGATATTTTGAATGGACCGCGAGGCCATCATCGACTGTGTCACTCGCATCGGGTTCCCTCCCCCTTGGACTTGATCATCATTCTTTGTTAACGCCCTGTGATGCCCATGCCGTTAATAATCCGGTCAAGCATTTCATCAATGGCTGTCATGTTTCTCGCTGCGGCATTATAGGCATGCTGAAACTGAACAAGATTGCTCATTTCTTCATCAAGAGAGACGCCGCTGACCGATTCCCGCCGTTCCCCTATACTGGTTACAACGTTTAGTGCGTTCGTACTCATACGGGCTGCTTCACTGGACTGAACGGCAACTTTCCCGGTAATACTCTGATAAAATGCCGAGGCATTTGTAGACATTCCTCCGAAATTAAAGGTCTGCTCTCTCATATTTGCAAGGACTGCTGCATGGTTCCCGTTTCCGCTGGTGCCCTCTGGTTCTGATGAGGCTGCAATGTTATTCACGTCTGACGAAATGGCACTGTTAAGAACCATGTTTCCTGCGGCCCCCTGGATCCTGCCTTCTGCAAAAGGGTCGAAGAATGGCATGCCTCCTTCACCATTCAGACTGAACCCTTCTTCATGAAGGCGGTTAAATTCCGTTACATATGTATAAGCCAGCTGATCAAAGTCATTTTTTACGTCCTGCAGTGTTCCATGAATTTCCCCGTTTTCAACATAACCGTAAAATGAGGCTGCCGCATGGAGACTTCCCCTTGACTGGAATTCGCTGATGGAATAAACGGCTGCACCGTCGCCGGGAACACCACCTGAAAAATCCTCGGCTGATCCGGTATAAATTCCTTCAACCAGTCCCGTGTCTTCATCAAAACCAATTCTCAGTTCCCTGTTTCCAAGGTTTGGACCGTCCACAAGGGTTTCCAGCTTTCTGCCGCTGTCATCAGTCAGATTAATCGTATATCTGCCGGCCATCCCGCTTTTAGGTCCTGCTGTTTGTTCGACAGCGATATTTAAAAATCCAGACAGTTCATCAACGAGGGTGTCTCTTGCATCGTACAGATCGTTCGGCCTCTGCCCATGGGCTTCCAGCGAAGCGATCTGTTTATTTGCATCATTAATCTGCTGGAGCAGTTGATTGATTTTTTGTTCTGATGCCTTCAATTCTCCACGACATTCGGTTTCAATCCGGTTAAGACCGTCCGATGTATAGTTAAAAGCCTCAGCTAAAGCTGCACCATTTTCCTTAACGACAGCGCGCACTCCTGTATCAGACGGATTGGTGCCAAGATCGTGAAGGGACTGCCAGAACCGGTCCATCGACGTGCCGATTCCGTTTCCGGATATTTCGTTAAACAGACCTTCCACCCGGTCAAGAGAGCCATGTCTGGTGCTCCATTCCCCGTGCCTGCCCGACTCGTTTCTGTACTGTCCGTCCAGAAACGTATCTCTGACACGCTCAATGGCGCCTGCCTGTACCCCGGCTCCAAGCTGTCCGGCCATGAATGGTGTGTTCATGCTTACTCCGGGAAATGCCGATGCTGCAGAAAGATTCACTCTCTGTCTGGAATAACCGCCTGTGCCTGCATTGGCGATATTATGGCCCGTGGTGTGGATTGCCGCCTGCTGGGCATGAATCGCTCTTCTGGCTGTTTCCAATCCGTGAAATGTTGACATGATTCTCCTCCTCCCTGATTTAGGCTCTGGAATCAAACAGCGCCCGCTTCGCCGTGCCGGCCTGCTCTTTTCCATTGCTTGAATAATTACCGTTATGCTGCTTTGGAACAATGGCATCAAGGGACATATTTACAAACCGCAACGACTCATCAAGCAGACGGCGATTCTGTTCGTGACGCTCGGAAAATTGCTGTACTGAATCAAGAAGTTCTGTTCTCAGTGTCTCGATCGTCTCACCGTCTTCTTCCGGTAAGTAAGGCAGGATTTCCGACACTGTTGCGTTTTCTTTTACAATCCCTTGTGTGTTGAGATACCGTGCACCCGCGTCCACCAGTTGTTTTTCAAGATTTTCTGCGGTTTCATTGAGTGTCCTCTCATTATTCACAGATACCTGAAGCTCGGCGGCGTCACCTTTTACAATCATTTCACTTTTAACCGCAGCAACGGCTGCCAGTTCCTTATAGGCAACGGTTAGTTTCTGCATCAGGCTGATTAATTGTCCAGGCACTTTTTTCACCTCTCCTATGACCAGAAATCGTACATTTTCCGCGCCGTTTCTTTGTGATTCAAATCGTATGTGCCGTTTGAGATCTTCTGCCTGATCTCTTCTGTTCTTGCCAGTCTCTCAGGGTCACCGACAGTGTTTTTCTGCATCGTTTTTGCTTCCTGGGAAATCTGTACTTCGTCTTTGATTCCTTTTTCCGAAGCTTCGGCTCCTTTTCCTTTTACCTGATTCTGATAATGCTGAATCGGCTGGTAGGGATTAATTTTCACCATCATCACCACTCTTTCGATTCGTTGTCTGTGCTAAAGAATATACCGCACTGGCTGCCTTTTCATGAATAACAGCATGCTCCGCCTTTCGCAGGTCTTCTTTTAACCTATTCCTGCATGAGCTGCAGATTTTTCCGTTCATTACCGGAGCACCGCACATCTCACACGGGTAATGGAGCGCCGGATAGGGTCCTAGACGTATTCTTCCTTTCTTTATTAATGAAATGATTTTTTTCCCGGGAATACTTGTGGCGGCAACCAGAGTATGCAAATTGGTCTTCGGGTTTTTATCAAGATACGCAGTGATTTTTTTCAGTAACATCTCTGATTCTTTATAGCACCGGATACAGACCCGCTGTGATTTTGTAATAAACAGCTTACCGCAGTTTTCGCAGTTTGACAGTTCCTTCATGCACGTACCTCCAAATCTGCCTCTATATTAATATCGGAATCTGTGGACGGGATGTTTATACCTCGGCACGAAAAAACTGTTCTAAGCTCTCGCAAGTGTGACGGACCTTACACTTTCAGCACCACCTTCATAAAGCACACGGGCAGCACTGTGCACGGTTGCACCAGTTGTATAAATATCGTCAATCAAGATAATATGCAGACCAGCAGCGGCTTCCCCCTGTTTGACGCGAATGGCACCG
The DNA here is from genome assembly GCF_003226345.1 of Alteribacter lacisalsi. Taxonomy (GTDB): domain Bacteria; phylum Bacillota; class Bacilli; order Bacillales; family Salisediminibacteriaceae; genus Alteribacter; species Alteribacter lacisalsi. The sequence goes on from NZ_PDOF01000003.1 coordinate 169,021, forward strand.
GCCGTTTTTGCGATACGCTCGTTTCGTGTCCGTTTGCTCTGCTTACTGCTTTCTCCTTCCCGAACGAGAAGCTCCATCGGGCCGCAGTGCCCTGCAAGAACGGCCGCCTGATTGAACCCCCTTTCGTAGTGACGCTCGTCTGTTAAAGGAATCGGTACGACGGCCGCCCGAGGACCGCTTTTCTGGCAAAGCATCTGCATCTCTTTTGTAAATATCCCTGCCAGACAAGCATCCCCCCTGTACTTCAAACGTGCAATCATATCCTTTAGAAAGGGGTTGTATCGGTAAAGAGACACGTTTGAGAAATCATGCTCCTGCCAAAAAGGCTCCGCTTCCCAACGCCTGCAGTCCGAGCACACCACAGCGTCTTCCCGTCCGCAGCGTCTGCACACATCCTTCCTGCTCAAATAAACCAGACTTCTCCGGCACGGTTCACATAGGGCCTGCCCTTCTGTTCTGCCCATCAGAACTGCCCAGTTAACCGGTGCATCATATCCGTTCCCGCAATAAAGGCACCGTTCCGTTTCATTAAGCAGTTCTCTCCAGTTCACTCGCCGCTCTCCTCCCTCATATTCATCGTCTCAATCTGTTTTTTTGCCCGAGCCATCGCCCTGGTGATGCCGTCATGAAAAAAACAGACTTCACCGTCTGGTTCGTCGGGACTTCTGCCTGCACGTCCGGCAATCTGCACGAGAGCTGATTCTGTAAAACGGCTGTCATCTGCCCCGAACACAGCTACCTGCACGCCTTTAACCGTGACTCCCCTTTCCAGAATCGTTGTCGTTAGAAGAAAGCGGACGTTTCCTGACCTGAAACGGGCGACTTTGTCCATTCTATCGGGATCCTCGGAATAGACTCCTTCTGTCTGTGGGAACTGTTTTTGAATCTCAGGAAGGATGGATTTCAGAAGACGGACAGTGGGAACGAACAAAAACACTTGTTTTTTGGTTTCGTGCATTCTCTCAAGCCAAACGATGATCCGTCGCGGAACCTTTCCGTCAATTGATTTCTTTTTCCATCTGAATGTCCAGCAGAACGAGGGAACCGGCAGAGGAAAGCGGTGATACCTGCGTGGCACAATTATGGCAGGCAGTTTTCCAAAAGAGGCACGTTCCTGCATCTTCCTGTCCGGCGTTGCAGTGAGGTAGACAAGAAGATGCTGTTGCCTTGCAGCCTGGTTCACAGCGTAAGTAAGCTTGGGGTCATGAGAGTAGGGGAACGCATCCACTTCATCCACAATTACAACATCGAAGGCTCTGTAATACCTGAGCTGCTGATGTGTAGTGCTGATCACGAGGGGCGAGTCTCCTCTCTTCCGTTCAGCGCCCCCATAACATGCAGAAATCTCCGTTTTAGGGAACGCCTCTCTGAATCTTGGTTCCAGTTCCTTTACGACATCCGTCCTGGGCGTAGCCACAAGCACACGCAGTCCCGTGTTCAGAGCTTTTTCAATGCCGTTAAAAAGCATTTCTGTCTTCCCTGCACCGCAAACGGCCCATAGGAGACATTCACAGGACGTTTGGTGCTGCAGCATACCGATTTTTTCAGACAGGAAACGGGAAGCTTGAGTCTGACCATTTGACAGTGTCCCGCTCCAGACAAGCGGATGTTGCGTACCGTTGAAACCTGATTGATTCCATTTTCCTGAGACGAGTATGGAGCATCCGCTCACCCGCCCCATCATAAGACAGGCCCGGCAGTATGCACATGTTTTTTTACAGCGGAAACATGGAAATGTACTCATTTGTGCCGAATCATGATTGCCGCACCGCCTGCACGCCCCTTCATCGGTCAAACCTGCTTCAATATGAATGAGACCGTTGGCTAAGTGTTCCTGGATGGTGTCGAGATTTACATAGGGAAGCAGTTCATCAAGGAGCAGCCGGCGGCCGATGAGATGATCCGAGGTGAGGTTATCCAGCTCGTATGCCGGATTGACAGGCGGGAAGCAGACGTTTTTTAAAGGCAGTTCCGGCAGAGTTGTGAAGCGGTGGTGATCACGGGAAACGAGAGGTTCAAAAACCGGCCAGACTGTCTTGTCCGGTCCAGACTGCCACGGCAGAAACAGTTCCAGCTTCGCTCCTGTGATTTTAGCAGGATCAACTGCAGCTACGCGCATAGATTCTCCTCCTGAGTGGTGGTATGTCATTCAGCACTATCAGTATAAAAGTCCGGCACACCGGGCGTCCAATAAGGATATTTCATCTATCCTAAAGGAAACAAAGCGTATGAACTGTCCGGAATAAACGTTTCCTGCAGTCAAGGATACATACACTATCATTTATGTGAAACCGCCTGAATTTCCGGAAGTGTGATCGTCACCCAATAAACAGCAAAAAACACCTCAGCCAGCTGGCAGAGGTGCAAAGTATTCTAACATATAAATTTCCAGTCAGTGAACCACTCTCTCTTAACCAAGAAGTTCAACAATTAAGCATAACGTCATGCAAAGCTGAACCTCAGCAGCGAGATTCCTGCGGCGGAGGGGGCCAGGCGAGACCCCGCAGGGCAAATCCCGTGGAGGCTTGCCTGCACCGCCGCGGAAAGCGAGCGGATGGCGTTCAGCTGAGCTTAATATAAGGCTCATGTTAATCTAAAATATTACAGACAAATTAATTACCTAAATAAGAATTTTTACATTTATACTGTGGGTTTGATCCAGCCGATTCCGAGGCTGCCTTCACCGAGGTGAGTGCCGATGACAGGGCCGAAATAGCTGATGTATACATTCGCTGCAGGGTACTTCTTTTTCAAATCCGCTGCAATTTCCTCTGCTTTTTCAGGGCGGTTGCCGTGGATCACCACAACATCGAGGGCCTCATTATCTCCGGCATCCTCATCAAGGAGACCTTCGATTCTCGCAAGGGCTTTTTTGGCTGTACGCACTTTTTCAAAGGGAACGATTACTTTATTTTCAAAGTGCAGGACCGGTTTAATTTGAAGAAGACTGCCTACAAACAGCTGCGCTCCGTTCAGACGACCTCCCCTGTGAAGATGGCTCAGATCGTCAGCCATAAAGTAAGCACGCATATTTGTTTTCATTGCGTTTAGACGCTCAAGGATCTCGTTGCTCGGTTTTCCTTCCCGGGCCATCCTCGCTGCTGTAAGGGCAAAAAAGCCCTGAGGCATACAGCTGATTTCGGAATCAAATACATGTATGCTCACACCATCCATCATGTTTGCTGCGCTGACTGCTGTCTGGTATGTACCACTGATGCCGCTCGAGAGAGTGACAACGATGATTTCATCGTGATCCTCCGCAAGCTTTGCATACGTTTCCTCAAAGAGGCCGACAGAAGGCTGGGACGTTTTCGGCAGTGCCTCCTTTGTTTTCATTTCTTCATAAAATTGTTCGGTCGTAATTTCAAGTTCCTCTTTGTATTCCTCTTCGCCGAATACAACATTCAGGGGAATCATGGCGATTTCATGCTCTTCACGGAGTTCTTTAGGTATGTAGGACGTACTGTCTGTCAGTACAGCAATTTTACTCATCGTCTGCTTCCTCTCTTTCTGAGTCTCTCGTTCCATTCACGGTCGTCTTTATCAAATAGTATCAATTAATCTGCTTGCTTGTCTATGTTTATTAACAGAAAACGGGAGAAAACCACAAACAAAGACGGCGCACGAGTGCGCCGCCGTAAAGATGCATCAGAATAACTTAATTCACTTTTACCCAGCCGTTTTTGATGGCGTCCACAACAGCCTGGGTACGGTCATTCATATTCATTTTCTGCAGGATATTACTTACATGGTTTTTAACTGTTTTTTCACTGATATACAGCGTTTCCCCAATGGCACGGTTGCTTTTTCCGTCTGTCATCAGCTGGAGAACTTCACACTCGCGGCGAGTAAGAAGATGAAGCGGTCGGCGGTATTCGACCTCGCGGAAACCAACTTCTGCTTCCTCTTTATCATCATTTGCCAGACGGCGGTATTCATTGATGAGGTTGTGAGTCACTTTAGGGTGAATATATGCACCGCCGTCAGCGACCACTTTGACAGCTTCAATCAGCGCATCTGTATCCATCTCTTTAAGAAGATAGCCGTCAGCACCTGTTTTTAATACGTGCGTGACATACGTTTCATCATCATGGATGGAAAGGATCAGAACCTTCACCTCCGGAAACTTTTCAACCAGGCTTTTCGTTGCCTCTACCCCGTTGACGTTCGGCATATTAATATCCATTAATACCACGTCAGGCTGGTGCTCTCTTACCAGGTCAAGTGCAGTATCGCCGTCGCTTCCTTCAGCCAGTATATCGAACGTTTTCTCCATAGCAAGAATACGTTTTACGCCTTCGCGGAAAAGCTGATGATCATCAATAATTACAATTTTGATATTCTCTCTCTCGCTCATCTCAGTTCTCCTCCTTCAGGTCCACTTTCCTGAAAAATAGTCTGTTTTATTTTAATTTCAGTTCTTACATTATTATCGGGTATTCTGGTGTATTGTTAACGAGGCAAAAGACATAAGACAATCTTTGATCACGGTCTCTTTCAGCCCGTTATAGGGATTTGGACCATGATTAAAGTCCCGTCCCCTGGTTTGGATGTAATCGTCAGTTGTCCGTCAAGCATATTTACACGCTCACGCATGCCCATTAGACCAAAGGATCCCTCTTTCTTTTCCTCGGGATTAAATCCTTTTCCGTCATCCTTGATGACTGCCAGTGCCTGAGTCGGCTCAAGCTCAATTTTCACTTTTACTTCTTTGGGATCTGCGTGCTTGTAAGCATTCTGCACGGATTCCTGAATAAAACGGAAAATCGCGACTTCCATTTCAGACGGCAGCCTGATTTCCCTGCCAATATTTCTGAAACTGATATTCAGGCCGGTCTGTTCCTGAAAGTTTTTAAGATATTTTGATATGGTTGGTACCAGGCCGAGATCATCAAGGGCCATGGGACGCAGGTCGTAAATAATCCGGCGGACTTCAGCAAGTGATGACTTCACTACGCCGCGCAGGCTTTTGATTTCTGCCAGCGCTGCTTCAATGCCATCTTCATTATAAATCCGTTCCACGAGTTCGGAACGAAGCATCACATGAGCCATCGTCTGAGCCGGTCCATCGTGTATTTCCCGCGATAGCCGCTTCCGCTCTTCTTCCTGGGCTTCTATAATTTTCAGACCGAATTTCTGCATTTCACGGGCGTCAGCCACTACATCACTGATGTTTTGTAAATCGCCGGTCAGATAGTGAATCACCACGTTAATCTGGGCAGAAATGGTTTCGGCTTTTTCGAGCGTGCCTTTCAGATTCATCAGACGGCGCTCGATGTTATCTTTTTTTTCCCGAAGCTGCTTTTCCTCCTGCCTTAAAACCGCGAGCTGCACCTGATAATCATTGGCGATTTCGTAGGCTTCCTTCACCTGGAGATCACTGTAATTGGAGACGTGCTTGCTCACTTCGGCAAGGCGGTTTCGCGCAAAACGGGAATTGTGCTCCATTCGTTCGGTCTTCTCCAGTAAAGAGAGTACTTTGCTCTGCAATTGGGTGGTCTCGGCCTTTAACCGGTCATATTCCGTTCTGGAATTTTCACCTATCGCAAAAATCTCCTCTTTACTTTGACCGACTGTCTCGACCATTGAATTTAAAATGTCATCGAGCTGTTCGGTTGCGGAGCGTTCTTCTGTTTGTCTTTCCATCGGTTCCACCCCCGGACATCAGTACCTGCCCGCCTAATGCTCTGAGATCCCCCTCATGCTATACTCGTTCGATTAGTCGCATGTATTTATGGGGATGAAAATTCCTTTTTAAGGGAAAGGCATTACAGATGGCCGGCAGATGCCGGTACAAAGCGGTTGTTCCCGCTTTTATGAAAGGGCATCCACTTGACACCAATTCTCTTCCATCTTAACCTAAAACTATCGTTAAAGGACGGCTATACAGTACTTTTTAGATTTTTTCATATGTTGTAAAAAAGTATAGATTCCGAATGTTGTAAAAAAGTATAGATTCCGAAATCGGACAAAACAAGGAGACTATTATGCTTAGTTCTTATTATACAGTAAAAGGATACGGCGAACATGAAATCGTGATACAAAAATCCCGTTTTATCGCTTATGTGAACCGGGTTGTGTCTGCTGAAGAAGCAGCCGTCTTTATTGCTCAGATCAAAAAGAAACACTCGGATGCAAACCATAACTGCTCTGCCTACATGATCGGTGAACAGGACCTTATACAAAAGGCCAATGATGACGGCGAGCCGTCCGGTACAGCAGGTGTACCGATGCTTGAAGTGTTGAAGAAGCGCCACCTGAAAGACACTGTGGTCGTTATTACCCGTTATTTTGGCGGAATCAAGCTCGGTGCAGGAGGACTAATCCGGGCATACGGAAGTGCCGCCTCCGAAGGAATCAACACAGCCGGGGTAGTTGAGAGAAGCCTGGCTCAAATCTATCAGACTTCAATGGACTATACCCTCCTCGGAAAAGTGGAAAACGAACTGCGAGGCTCGGAGTTTGAGATTAAGAAAATTCATTACCTTGACCGTGTGACGATCGAAACCTACGTGAAAGACGGTGATGAAGACAGATTCGAAGGATGGCTTACCGATCTTACGAGCGGACAGTGCGAGTTTGAAAAAGGCGAGCAGGTGTATCTCGAGACGGATGTGTAGCGTATATTCTGCTGTATATATATATGTTAAGGCTCTGCTTCACGCCATACGCTCGCTTTCCGCGGCGGTACCGGCGAGCCTCCTCGGGCTTCGACCTGCGGGGTCTCTCCTGGCTCCCACAGCCGCAGGAGTCTCGCTATTGGGTGAAGCAGAGCCTTGGTCATTTTACTGCAGAGGTTTTATCTGAAACAGCCACTGAGGGTCATCCCCCCAGTGGCTTATTATCGTTCATTCGATTCGGGACCAGAAATCGTTCACCCGGTCTACGACCGTGCCGCCCGTTTCATCTTCAATCATCATGGCGACGATATAATCCTCTGCATCGGTGCTTACATACCAGCCGATGGTGTCACCTTCAGCCTCTTCATCTTCCTCAGCCCCGTCCAGCTGGGCTGTTCCTGTTTTTCCTGCCAGTCTGAAACTGTGTCCCGGATTGGATCGGTAGGCAGTTCCATTCCGGTCTTCTGTAACAGCATACAGCGTCTCGAGAATCGTCTCGGCTGTGCCCGATGATATGATGGCCGTATCTGTTTCAGCCGTCTCATTCAGGTCCAGTACGGGGTACACGAGGTCCCCTCCATTAACAAACATTGTGTACAGTGAAGCCAGATGTACAGTGGACATGAGCATTTCCCCCTGTCCGTAAGCCGTATCGGCAAGGAGAGTCTCCCGGTTCAGTTCGTCATTTGAAAGCTGCGAGGGGGTAATGTGGAAATCCAAACCGACCTCCTTGCCAAACCCGAATGCTTCTGCCCATTCCTCCATCGTATCTGCCCCGAATTCTAGTGCCTGCTGGGCAAAATAAATATTGTCAGAGTAGAGCATCGCCGATCTCAAATCAACATCTTCTGTATGTTCCTCCACCCGTCTGACTCTGAAATCGCCCCAGCCGTCCCCTTCCGGCTGCCAGTCTCTGCCCTCGATCCGGATGATTTCGTCAGGATCAAGCGTCCCTTCCTCCAGGCCGATGGCAGCTGTTAATGGCTTAACGACAGAACCCGGTACATACCGCTGGGCAAAACGGGCCGTAATGACGCCGCGCTCATCACTCATCCACCGTTCCCGCTCCCGGGACGAGGTTCCAAGATAAGATTGGTTCGGATCATAATAGGGACGGCTTACGAGAGCAAGTACCTCCCCGGTTGCCGGATCCATCACGACAGCTGATCCTGCTTCGTCCCCCATGGCGTCAGCAAGAGAGCGCTGCAGGCCGGCGTTTATGGTAAGGTGAATCTCTTCACCATCCTGAGGGTCTGTGCTTGTAAGAAGCTCACGGTAATTTCCGTTCTCGTCCACGATCGTCATTTCTTCTCCAAGCTGACCGCGGAGGCGCTCTTCATAGTATTTTTCCAGACCGTCAGCGGCTGTCAGGCTGTGAGTGTGGTAGCCCTCCCATTCTGCTTCCTCCAGTTCATCGGCTCTGATTTCCGTAAGAAAACCTGTGAGATGTGCAGCAGCATAGGAGTATGGATAAACTCTGCCGCCCTCCTGAACGGATGTCAGCAGTCCCGGAATTTCCGCCTCCTGAAGTTCTTCCACTCTCGGATCGCTCATCGGCATGCTCATGACCGGTGAAAACCAGTCCGGATCATCTTCATAATATGTGGCCCGTGATTTCAATTCTGACTCTTCCATCGCCAGAATCTCAGCGGCTTTCTCCACTTCTTCATCCAGGTTTTTAATGCGGTCAAAACGGAAGCCAACATCCACATATTCCCCGTTCACCGCGAGACCTTCTCCGTTCCGGTCAAAAATCTCCCCTCTGGTAATACTGGTGGCCCCGGTTGTTACCAGTTCAAGCCGGTCCGTGACCTCCTGCATACCGGTAAAAATGTGATCAGCCTGCCATTCAACCAGCCATTCTTCGTCTTCTCCGCTTCGGGTCAGATACACATCAGTACGGTAGTCCCGTGCCCCCAGCATCGTCTCCATTTCAATCGTGACCGGGTATGTAAGGGATGTTAATGGTTCTGTTTCCTGCTCACCTTCTGCCTCTTCTTCATCTGCTTCCCAGATATGCCGCTGACTTTCGAAGGTTACCGTAAGTGATGAAATACCAAGAGTTTCACCAATCTCATTAAACGCGCGGTCGATTTCCGACGCGGTTACTTCCTCCAAATCATCCGGATTCAGTTCGTCCGCCATCCGTTCCCCGTCGCGATTTTCCCAGGCTGCCGTGTAGCTTTCCACCACACTGTCGGGATTCTTTAGATCAAAAGATTCCTCGTCATCGGAACAGGCGGAAACAAACATTAAACTGACTGCCGCAGCAGACAGTCCTATTTTTCTCACATTATGTATCATGATTCAATCGCCCCCTTACTCTCTTACTAGTAATCTTACAGGCTTCGGTGAATAATGGCAAAAAATGATAAATAATTCGCAAAAAAAAAACAGCCCCGCCGCCGGGGCAGGACTGTTTTCTTTAGCAGTTTAGTAGTGAAGTTTTTCCTGGACGATTGCAACAAGCTCAGCTTCAACAGCTTCGCTTACGGCGTGCGGTCCACCGAAGATCGTTACCTGGTTGAAGTTCAGATCAGACAGGTAGCTCTCTGTTGCGGCAGTCAGGCTTCCGCCTGCAAGAACAATTCCTGCACCGTGCTTCGCTGCAAGAGAAGATCCTGCAAGAGCGTCGGCAAAGTTTCTGCCTGTCGCTACGAATACTTCATCAGAATCAGTTCCGAAGTAGTTCAGTACTTCCACGTTCGTGTCGTAACGGTTTGCACCGCTCAGACGGTGTGCAGATGGAAGGGAGTTGAATACATCGTCACCGAGTACAGTTTCTCCACCAATTACGTATGTTGTATCCACATTGAAGCGGTTAATCATACGAAGAGTGGACTCAGGTACACGTTCTTCGTTAGCAAGAAGGATCGGCATGCCGTGTGCTGCTGCAAAAGGTGCCACGGAAAGGGCATCCGGGAAGTTTCCGCGGTTTACAACAACAGCGTTGTCGATATCTCTGTGCTGATCAAGATGGTAAGCAATTTCTTCTGCAGTCTCGTAACGGTTTTCACCGGCAATACGATCCACAGAAAGTCCCTGTGCTTCAAGCTGTGCAATAACACCGGCACCTACCGCTGCTTCGCCGCCAAGAACGATCGCATGGTCTGCACCAAGACGGTCGATCTCGGAAAGAACACCTGCGCTTAGCGCGTTAGTACGAGTCAGGAGAACCGGAGCATCGTAGTGATACGCAAGCGGTGCACCTGTGATGGAGTCAGCATAGCTGTTGGAGTTTGAGATCACAACAGTGTCAGCAGCATCCCATCCAGCCTGGGAAATTTCAACAGCTGTTTCAAGACGGTTTTCACCGTACAGACGGTTCACAGCATCAGCTGCTTCGTCGACTTTGTTTACGGAAACATGCTCGACTGTTTCATTTCCGGCAATGTCAACCGCGCGAAGTTCGAACGTGTTTACACCCTGGTTAAGGCTTACAGTGTGCTCAAGATCAACTTCGAGTGCGCGTTTTTCGTATGGAGCCACAAGCTCATGGAAGAACACTTCGCTGTCGTCAACATAGAGACGAAGCTCATCGAAGTTGTCCATAAGTGTAAGATCCATTGTTACAGAATCAGCAGTGGTAATCGCAGGAACATCCACATGAATGTGAGGTGCTTCTGTATCGACGAAAATTTGACGGTTCAGTGTGAATTCCCGGTCGTTTTCGTCAACGGCTTTGAAGAAGATATCGTGCACATCATCTTCGCCGACGTTAACCGTTGAGTTAAACTCGTATACCTGTTCGGTCGAGTTGTAAGTTACATCAATGTCCTGACCATTTACAGTAAACTCTGTAAGTTCAGCTCCACCGGCGATATATCCTGCTACAGGAATATCATGTGTCGCATAAGCAGCGAGAAGATCCGGAGAGTCAATGTAGATGATCGGCGCAAGAGAGTCTCTGTCACCTAGACCTTCTACCACGTCGGAATCCATATTACCGGCAAAGTCAAATGCCATAACTTCGATGTCTGCTCTGTTTGGCAGTCCGTCGATTTCAAGAGAATACTCTTCCTGACCTTCTACAGCCGGGATCGGCAGTTCAGATACAGGCTCACCGTTAATTGTTACAATAAAGCTGCTCACGCCGCTTCCACTGTCTGTTGCAGTCCAGTGGATGGTGTGGGTGTCTTCGTCAAAGCTTGCTTCAACTTCAGGCGCCACTGTGTCTACAAGCGTCGGGATCTTGAAGCTCTGGTACTCAGCACCAGGGAAATCCGCAACTCCGCGAAGCTCGTAGTAGTAAGCGCCATCTTCAACCTGGTTACCTGAAACTGTACCGTCCCATGCAGCTGCAGTGAACTGATGGATCGGCTGGCCGGCACCGCGGTCGTAGAAGTTTTTGCGCACATAGTTCTGTGTACGGATCGTGCGCAATTTGTCCTCATCTTCACTCAGGACGTTGAATTCTACTGTTCTCGCATTACGAAGAAGGGTAATGATCGGGAACACGTCACCAAGCTCAGGGTTGAATGCATGGTACCCGTCAAAGTTTTTGGATCCAGCACCGAACAGTGTGTTGATCTCAACACCGTAAAGCGGCTGATAGAATCCGTCTTCGTCAAAGATCGGTACCGCACCCCAGTCGCCATTGAAGCCGACAAATGGTACAGAAAGCTCAGGGTTTGTATCAGTAGGATCTTCGAAAGAAACAAATCCTTCAATGAAGTAGCCGTTTTCGAAGGAATCGGCAACTGCTACATAGGAGTCCGTTGCAAGGTCATAATGCATCGCATCGGAAAGATCGAATTCAACTGTAACAGTCGCTGTACCGTTACCGGCAACAGTCAGGCTGTCAGCAGCGTCTCCATTTACATGTGTATAAACGTCTACGTTATCAACAGGCATAGCCTCAAGCGTGTCCGGCTCCCAGCCGAGTTCACCGTAGGCTACAAAATCTGTCTGAAGAACAGCTGAAAGGTCATACGTAAGTTCGTCTTCACTGAAGTTGTGAAGCTCAAGGTCGAACGATACTTCGTCGTTTACCTGACGAAGAGCCACTTTACCTTCGCCTGTTTCAGGATCTACAACAGCAGCAGGCGTTTCGTTTGCAGCATGAAGATCCATTTCACCAGCACCCTGGCGTCTTGGAGAGTATGGAAGCTCCCAGCCAAATGCTGTGTTAACAAGTCCCAGGTCTTCTTTCGGTACAGCTGTGTTCATAAGAAGGTTTTTCGCCATCTGAACACGATCATAGCCTTCGTAACCGAATTCTGTGTCCACACGCTCAAGAATCAGCGCATTACCGCCCGCTACGTGAGGGGCAGCCATAGACGTACCACTCATCAAACCGTATCCGCCACCCTGGATCGTGGAAAGGATGTTACCGCCTGGAGCTGTAATTTCAGGTTTGAAATCAAGGTTTGGAGTCAGACCCCATGATGTAAAGTTGGACAGTTTGCCTGCATCAGGGTTTGGAGCAAGCTCTTCTTCCCCTTCAAAGGCAACTGTTACGTCTTCTCCAGCTTCAAGAGCATCTCTGAGAAGGTGACCGTCAGCACGGGAGATCCCGATTTGTGGGATTGTAATCGCATCGCTTGACGCCATTGCGATATAGCCGCTTGCGTTATTGAAGATAATGACCGCTGCTGCGCCAGCTTCCTGGGCGTTGAGGGCTTTATCAACAAAAGGAATCTGTCCACGCTCAATCAGCGCAACTTTTCCTTCAACGTCAATGTCGGCAAAGTCATCTACCGGATACGCGTTGTCATCACGTGAAGGACCGCCGTAACCTGCATAAACAACTTCAAGGTCGCCGTCGAGTACTTCGCTCGGCTCGTAGTCGTTTGCAAGCAGGAATGGAATCACACCTTCATCTTCGCCGGCAACGTAGTTCATTGCCTCCATCTGAAGGTAAGTGTTTTCACTTGAAGCAACACCAGTGGAAGCTTCGGAAACAGATGGTGCACCTGTTACACCGATATCCGGGTTGGAAGCCAATGGCCATGAGAACCCGTTACCGAAGTGGGCAGAGTTACCTGCGGAAATCGTTACGGCAACGCCGCTTTCTTTCGCACGCATAACTGCTTTCTGCTCATGGTTGTCAGGGTTTACAAAACCGGCTGTTGAACCAAGGCTGAGGTTAAGTACGTCAACACCAAGCTTGATGGCGTCATCAAGTGCTGCAACGTAAATATCACCATACGTCGTTGGAATCAGCGGGTCGTTTGAGAATACTTTAAGACCAAGAAGCTGGGCTTCAGGGGCTACCCCTTTGATTCCGCCGTTGTCTTCATCGCCGTTAGCACCTGCAGTACCTGCAACGTGCATACCATGGCTGCTGCCGCGTGGCACTTCAAGGACTTCGTTGCTGTGATCGATGTAGTTGTAACCGTAAGGAACTTTATCACTGAACCAGATCCCTGGTATGTCGAGCGATTCAACAAGCTCTTCATCAATCTTGAACTCGTTGCCTTCACTCAGGACCATATCCTGGTGCCATGGGTCAATCCCACTGTCAATGATCCCGATAACCATACCTTCACCGTCGTAACCGAAGTTATCCCACGTTGAGTAGGCACGGATCATTTCCTTACTTGTTACCATTTCCGGCTGCATTTCCGGACGCTCGTATTCGTTTACGATTTCGACACTCTCAACACCGCTCAATCTATGTAAGCGATCAATGTCACCGTATTTAACTGCTGCACTAAACCCATTGACAACAGTTGTGAAGCTTTCAAAATACTCGATATCAACACTTGTTGAGCTGATTTCGGATTTTACTGCTTCCTGAGTTGCGAGAGCATTCTCATGAAGAGCAATCTGCTCGGATTCAGGAAGATCAGAGAAGCTTACGCCGCTGCTGATCGCTGTCTGGATCGCAGGCTCGCTCACTTCTACAATAACCCTTACTTCATCGTCTTCCGCGAAATATTCATCCGCCGCATTCGTTACATCAAGTTCACCTAAGTTGTCATCGTAAGGGCCTTCCTGTTTATCCTGAAGTCCGAGACCGCCTTCTGCCTGAGCCTGTCCACCCATGAATGCAAAGTTTGAGAACAGAAGAAGAACAGCCATCATTACGCTGAAAATCTGTTTGCTTTTTCTACCTTTCAAAGTCCTATCCCCTTTCAAATTTTCACAATTTACGAGAATCTAAGAAAAAAGTCACCACCTTTTCTCATTTTGTTCGAGTCAGAGTGTCGATTAAGGGAAAGTCCTCACTTCGAATTATAAGAATATTATCGAAATTGGGACTTTTTCCATAGTTTCATTAAACACAATTATGAAAAACTTGTCAATGAATTACTAATATTTTAATATAGAATAATTTCTTTCCAAGTTCGACTTGATTTTCCTTTTCCAGACAAAGAAATCAGGCTGCGCTGTGCAGCCTGATTTGAGATGTGTACGTTGGATCTTTCAGTTTAATAGAGATCTGTCAGCTGTGTTCCCTGATAATAGAATGCGATGATCTGATTGTACGTATGACCGGCGTTCGCTCGTTCCCGGGCACCGTACTGGCTCATTCCCACCCCATGTCCGAATCCATAGCCTGTAAGAGTAATAGATGTGATCCGGGCACCGAGAATTTCTTCTATTTCATCGGTTATCGTTTCCGGTACCGCTGCAGTGCCGCCGAGAACCGTAAGCTGACTCACATCTTCAAGGTTTCCGGTAAAGTCTTTCGTGGAATCATGAAGGGTGCTTCCTGTGAGTACAAGCGGCGCACCGGTTTTTCCGGACAGCGTGGCAGCCGTCAGGGCATCAGGGAAGTTTCGTCCTGTGGAAACAAGAAGTTCTTCCTGATTAAAGTCATCTTTAAATTCATTTAACACAAGTGCCAGTGTTTCATAGCGGTTTTCACCGCCAAGACGTTCAGCGGAACTGTTAATCCCTTTTACTTCATTAAATACATTTTCACTGATCGCACTGCTTCCTCCAAGAAGCTTCAGCGGGAGCTGGCTTGTCTGTTCGATCTGGATCTGCGTTTCCCCTCTCAGCGTACCGGAAGAAGTGAGTACGATTGCCCAGTTATTAATGGAAGCTACGGGAGCCGATCCGAGCGCATCGGCAAAATCAGAGCCGGAAGCCACAAATACGCCGTTAACGCTCTCCAGTTCGCTGTTGATCAGCTGGTTTGTGACGTAACGGTTTTCACCCGCAATTCGATCAACTGACGGGTTTCCCTGCAGCCCGCCCATTTCTGCTGCAACCTCTTCGGAAATGGCCTGCTCCCCGCCGAGAATCACGATCCGTTCGGCACCGAGACGTTCGATCTCCTTTTTTACTTCCGTACGGAGACGGTCACTGGAATTAAGGAGGATTGGTGCGTTGCCTTCCTGTTTTGCCAGCGGCCCAGCTGAGAGCGCATCAGCAAATTCAGCAGAAGTGGAAACAAAGACGGTTTTCTTTTCGTGGTTTACCGGGAAGCCGTCCGGATAAAGATTCTTTGAAACTTTCACGGCCGTCTGTATTCTGTTTTCGCCGCTCACACGAGTAGTTTCAACAGATGAAGGTGCTGTAACGCTGTCGACGAGCAGTGTCCGCATATCGCTGAGACCAATCATGGTTCTCATAGCGGAACCTGCAATCTGGCTCGTTTCAAACGTCTGGACACGGATGGAGCCGTCGCTGTTCAGGACGTAGCCGTCAGCAGCTTTTTCGATATAGTCCACACTCATGTAACTGTTTACAACACGACCACCGTCTGTGCGCTCTGGTGAAAAGCCGAGATCATTTACAGATACGACCTTAATATCAGACTGGGACGGCACCGTTGGCTGATTTTTCATATAGGATGCGATGCGGTTTGACAAAGCGGGATTGTCCTCTTCAATGTCATTCCACCACGCGTCCGGATCAAACCGGTCCACTTGATCGAGGTTTAGCTGTTTTGCCTGAAACGAGGTTCCCCAGGCGATCTGCGGGTCATATGGATCTTCCACTGCCTGAAGGTACGGAATCTGCGGGCTTCCCCATGCGCCTGTGTTGGATTCTGTGTGACCGCCGTTACTGGAAGAATAAAACGTCTGTGCGAGGTTTCCGTTGTAGGTGAGAACCTCTCCGGCTGTAGCATTGACAACCTCGTTAATTTTTCCCGGAAGTCTAGTTGGATCATAACCTCCGTAAACCTGGTGGCTGACGGTGTCCACTACGCTGTAGTTGTGGGTGGCCACATAGGTCCTTGCAGCGATACTCTGTGCTTTCAGCGCCTCTTCATGCCATCCTGCCGGCATTTCAAAAGGCACAACCCCTTTGACGTAGTCTTCAAGATACACATCATTGTAAAAAGAAAGTGATCCGTTTGAGTTTGCCTGAATTGTCATGGAACCGTGATACTGCCTCTGGTTCACACCCATTAGATTTGCGCGGGCTTCCGGCGAAATCGTAATGCTGCTGCCGAGCTCCCCTCTTTTCTGGTTCCCTTCATAAAGAGCGACAGCCCCGCTTTCTGCTTTCAGCGTAAAAGCAGAAAGTCCGTCAAACATGTCTTCATGGGCTTCAGGAAAAGTGTAGCCGCCATTCAGAGTAAAGTTTGCCTGGGAAGCACCTGACAGGTCTCTGATCAGTTCAACCGTTACCACCGGTTCCCCGTTCTCCCCTGCTTCTGTCTGAGCAGGCAGTGCGATACTGCCGAGCAGAAAGACAACAAGCATCAAATAAAACGAATTTCTCATAAAATCCCCCTCTTTTCTCACTATCTTCATTTATATCAAACTTTGGAAACACAGGAAACCTCTCCGTGTTAATTTTCGCACTATTTACCCTTGGTTCTTTTTCATATACAATAAAAGAGTTAGAGAATGTATTTTGTCTATTTTTGCCTCTAACCAGGACGTTAGGATTAATTAATTTATCGAGGTGAGGCATAACTTGTCAGTATCAAGAAGAGAAATGCGCAAACAGAAACGAAGCAAGTCGAAATTCAGACGCTTTATGAAATTCACGCTGGTTACAATGGCTATTCTGCTGGTTTTTGCAGGGCTTGGCGCCGCATATATAATTAATCAGATCAATACGGTTACATCCAATACGCAGCTTGAACTCGAACGTGGAAGCCACTCGGAGTACCGGGAAGAAGAAGTTTCACTCAGCAGTGACCCCGTGTCTGTTCTGTTTCTCGGCATCGACAGCCGTGACAGCAACCTGAGGGGGCTGTCCGATGCGATGGTGCTTGCCACATTCAATCCGAACGAAGGTACGGTGAAAATGCTGAACATTCCCCGTGACTCACGTGTTGAAATTGTCGGCAGAGGGACGCAGGATAAAATTAACCATGCCCATGCCTTTGGCGGTGTGGATATGACGATCGACACGGTGGAAAATTTTCTCCAGGTACCGGTCGATTACTTTGCGACAATTAATTTCACGGCATTCATGGAGATAATTGATGCGTTCGGCGGAGTCGAAGTAGAAGTTCCATTCTCCTTTACGGAAATCGACAGTGAAGACAACCAGGGCGAGATTACGGTTGAGGAAGGTACGCAGAACCTGATGGGTGAGGAAGCTCTCGCTTTCGTACGGACGCGCCGGTTTGACAGCGATCTGGCCCGGGGAGAGCGGCAGAAGGAAGTAATCGAAGCACTCATCCGTGAGGCTGCAAGCCTGAGTTCGATCACCCGTTACGGCGATGTCATGGACAGTGTGGAAGATCATATGAAAACGAATCTGAGCTTCTCGGATCTCGTCGGTTTTCATTCCTACTCTGACAGCCTCGACACGATTGAGTCTCTCAGCTTTAAAGGAACCGACAACACGATCGACGGTGTCTATTATTATCAGGTAAACGAAGATTCCCTCGCTGAAATTTCAACCAGACTCCGTGTTCATCTTGAACTCGAGGAAGCTGCTGCTGAACAATCAGAAGAGGATTCGGAGGGCGAAGCAGCCGGTGAGACCGGAGAAGCCGGCAGTCAGAATCAATAGCTTAAAATTATCGATGCCCTGCTCATGCAGGGCATTCTTTTTGTTGAGAGGGGGTTTGTTAAGCGGGGACGGTTCTCCCTTTGCATTTAAAGGTGATTATTTATGATATCTTTAAAAGGATCCCATTTTCCAGATGATAGAATGTAAAAGCGTATTATTACTTTAAGCAGAAAAAATGGAGGATGAGCAAATGGAGATCCTTAAACAAAGAATTCTGAAGGCTATGTCATTAACATCTGATTTTTATGAGTTTCTGAATGAGGATACTTTATCGTTGAAAATTCCTGATGTACCTTCAAATACAATTGGAGAACAGGCATATTGTATCATTGGTGCTAGAGAAAGTTACTTGAAGGCTTTAGTGAAGGGTGAATGGGCCGGTTTTGAATGCAGCCTGAATGATCATCTTGATAAAACTCTGATTATCAGCAGTTTGGAAACAACACGCACACAGACGGAGCAGTTCCTGCAGGAAACGCCTGTGAGTGATATGAAGTTGGATCTGCTGATTGATTTACTGGAGCATGAGGTGCAGCATCATGGTCAGCTGATTCGTTATGGCTATGGAAATAAGATCCCTTTCCCAGACAGCTGGAACCGTCGTTATACTGTTTAAGCGCTGCCCACCTTTTCCTGTTACTAACCTGACATTTATCTGGAGGTAATGGCTATGAACCGCCCGTATAAACCGAGTGGTTTTAATTCCGTGTCGCCCTATTTAGTAGTGAATGGCGCCCAGGATATGATTGATCTGCTAGTAAATTTATTTAACGCGAAACACCTGCGCAGCTATGATATACCTGATGGCTCGTTTTGCATGCAGAACTTCAAATTGATGATTCAGTCAATATGATCGGAGACGCTTCAGAGCACTTTCCACCTGCGAGTCACCTGCTCCATGTTTATGTGCCTGACGTGGATGAGGTTTTTGAGAACGCTATTCGTTTAGGCTGCACCTCCTTGGAAAAACCAAATACAAAAGAAGGTGATCCCGACAAACGAGGAAGTTTTAAAGACTTTGCGGAAAATATATGGTCTGTGGCTACTCAGCTCTCATATAGTGTATATAACTAAAATAACAGCCAGCATACATGATTAGAGCATGAGAGACCGAACTTCGATTTTCTGTGCTTCAGTTCAACAAGAAAAAGCAAAAAAGAGACGCGAAGAACTCTCCTTCGCGCCTCTTTTTCATCGTGTTTTACACTGTGAATTTACAATATTGAGTGATTCAGCTTTGATTGACGGTGTGGTACAAAAGTAAATCGGTTAAGCTAAGTCCGCCTCTTTCTTTAGTTCAAACGCAAGAATGTTACACGAGAACCGTCCCCAGTTAACAAATGTCACGTGAGAACCGTCCCCACTTCACACCCACTTGGCATTCTACTGCAGCTGCTCGAGGACGCTCTGGGAGATGGCATTTTCGCCGCCCAGGACGCTGAAGTGTCTGAAGTTCTTCTCATCAAGCAGTTGTTCGATTGGTTCCGGCAGGTAGTCCCGGCTCACAAGAAGCATCGGTGCTTCGTGTTTGGCAGCCAGTACCGAACCGGTCAGGCTGTCGGCAAATTCCCGGCCTGTTGCCACAAATGCGCGGTCGCTTCCCTGATCGAAGTAGCTGACCACTTCTCTGGACGTGTCGTAGCGGTTTTCACCGGCAACACGTGTGGCAGTACGCCAGAAGCCGGAATCAAACTGACGGAACGCCGCCTCGCTGATCACATTTTCTCCGCCGATTACATAAAGATTAAACTTGCCTGCAAGTCCTCTCCACGTCTCTGCAGGTACTTCATCCTTACGGGTCAGAAGGATCGGGCTGCCGTTGCCTGCTGCATAAGGTGCCGCTGACAGGGCATCCGGATAATCCGAACCGCTCGCGATAAAGGCAGTTGTGGTGGATGTCTCAAGCTCATGGGCAATCAGTTCTGCCGTTTCATAGCGGTTTTCCCCGCCGATCCGGTCCACTGCGATGCCGTGGGCTTCGAGAGCCTCTGCCACATCTTCACCGACGGCCATCGTGCCGCCGAGAATGACTGCATGCTGGGCGCCAAGACGGACAATTTCCTCCTCCGTCACCTCAGTCAGACGGTCGCTGTGCGTAAGCAGCACAGGTGCATCATGCTCATAGGCAAGCGGTCCGCCGGCAAGGGCATCCGGGAAATCGTGGCCGCTGGCAAGAACGACCGTTCCTGAAGCATCCCAGCCGGTTTTTGAAACTTCAACAGCTGTTTCAAAACGGTTCTCACCGAAGATCCGCTCCACTTCCACAGCGTCAAAACGAACATCCACCTCATAAGGCTCAAGGGCATCAAATACAAAGATATGGTCGCCGCCTGATTCAGGTGTGAAGGTCAGGTTGTCACCTTCAAGCCATTCCCCGTCCATCACAAACTTAAATTCAACCTGCTCCCCTTCCGTAAGGGAAACGTGATCGGATTTCCACACACCTTCTCCGCTGTCATACTCAAGCGGATGATCGCTTCCTTCCCAGCTGAGGGGGTCAGAGCCACGAAGAAGCACTTCCTCATATACTTTACGCTCGTCATAGAATTGCACATCCACGCGGCGCTCATCATGAGGGTGGAAATGGAACACATAGCTTCCGTCTTCCTCTGGTGTGAAGACGAGATTATCTCCGTCAAGCCATTCCCCGTCCATCACATACTTGAATTCGATCGGCTCTCCTCCTGTAAGTGTAATAGGTTCGGACTTCCACACTTTTTCGTCCTCATCCCATGTCAGCGGGTCGTCAGAACCATCCCAGCTGAAAGGATCCTCACCTCGGAGAACAACCTCCTGGTACTTGCGGTCTTCATCCACCGGATCGTCTTCATACATGAGTTCACCTGACACGGCATATATAGCGAAATCCCTTTCGCCTGCCGGCAGTTCAATCGTTCCTCCTGATGTTTCGTGCACATCAGAACTGTCAAAGACGTTAGTGAGCGTCACGTCTTCAATTTCCATCTGATTGTACATCTCTGCTACATCAAGCGTGACACTGCCGCCTTTGTTCGCGACGACCATCATCTGCTCGTCATCGTTTTTACGCTCAAAAGCAAGAACATCATTATTTACATAAAGCGGCTGGTAGGAGCCATCAGTAAGTACATCATGGTTCTGACGGAGTTCAATAATGTCCTGGTAATGGGCAAGAAGATCAAGATTCTGGTCTTCCTCATCCCAAGGCATCATTTCACGGTACCAGCGGTCCTGCCACTCGTCGTAATCATTATGGTCCGCACTCTGGGACAGTCCCACTTCCGTCCCGTAATAGATCACAGGAGAACCCGGAAGGGCAAACTGCATGGTGGACGCCATTTTCAGAAGGGCTTCGTCTTCATCGATTTCAAAGAAAAATCTCGGTACATCATGGTTATCCAGAAATGATGTCATGATGTATTCAGGATGGTAAACCGATTCGTTAGCAATAATCGTGTTGTTAATGTCATTCATTCCCCCGCCGTAGGCAAAGGCGTTTTTAAAGGAGTCGTGGAAGCCGAAATCAAGAGCTCCGTCCAGTTTTCCGCTGTAGGAGTTGATCTTGTCACGATCGTCCCAGATCTCACCGAACGTATAGACGTCCCCGTCAAGCTGCTGTACCGCATGACGGAAATCCACCCAGAAGCTGTAGCTCGGGCCTTTTACATAGTCAAGACGGTAGCCGTCGAAGCCGATTTCCTCGATCCAGTAAGGAACGACTTCCTCAAGCATGTAGTCCCGCGTTTCCTGGTTGTCGTTGTTCAGTTCAGGCAGCTCGGCAATGCCGTAAAAGCTGTCGTACGAGCCGTCCTCGTAGAACGTATACCAGTTGTAATAGTCGCTGTCTGCTCCGTTTTCAAGAGCATCCTGGAAGTACGGATGCTTGTCGGATGTGTGGTTTGGCACCATGTCGTAAATGACTTTCATGTCCCGGTCATGCGCCTCATCGATCAGCTCAACGAGCGTCTCTTCGGAGCCGAAGTTGCGATCAATATCAAAAAAGCTTTCAGGATGGTAGCCGTGGGAGTAAGGACCTTCAAATACCGGGCTCAGCCACAGTGTATCCACACCGAGATCGTCAAGATAGTCAATTTTCTCAAGTATCCCGTCAATGTCGCCGCCCATCCAGCTCTTCAGAGCTTCTTCAAGGCCGACATCGTCCGGGTCTACCGTATCGTAGTTGTTATCTTCGTTGCCGTCTTTAAAACGGTCAACAAAGATATGATAGATGATGGCGTTTTTCGCCCATTCAGGTGACGTGAAGTCATCTACATAATAGGCAAATTCCGTTGCTCCGGCAGCTTCTATGCTGTTATTGTCAGCAAACTGTGAGCCGGGCAGCTCGTCGGACCACACATCGATTTTGTATTTTACCGGTGTGCCGTTGCTCTGTGCCGGGATGTCACCTTCAAACGTGCTGGTTATTCTTCCCGTATCTTCATCCTCTTCAGACCCGGTGAGCGTCAGGTCAACCGCCTGGCCGTTGACCGCTTCACCGCGTGCGCCGTCAGGTGACGTGCCGTCTGCTGTAAAGTAGGCAGCGGCATCATCCACATCACCGTAATGTTCCACTGTTGCCGTAACAGTCACATCGTCATCAGCTTCAGGAACAAACGGGTCGTGGTTGAAGTCATGGTGCACGCTCTGTGCGATCGGGACTGCCGTCCACTCCGTTACCGTGTCCTCATAAACGGCCCCATCGGCTGTAAACTCTGCCGTACGGGCTTCGTCACGGATTTCTCTGAATTTATCATCGCCAAGACCGTAGAAATAGGAGAGTTCGTCCCCTTCCTCACCGCCGAGCGTAAGCGTATACTGTCCGTCAGTTTCAACCATCGGTGTCACTTCGTAATTGTAGCCGTTCAGGTTGGAGGCAACCGTTGGTGTTACCCACTCCGGCGTGCCTTCCGGTACATTAAGGATGAGCGTCAGTTCCGCGTCAAATTCCGTCGCAATCCGCACATCCACTCTGCGCTCGTCGTTCGGATGAAAAACGAACTGGTACTCGGCTGTCTGAGGCGGGGTAAAGCGAAGGTTTGCCCCTTCCATCCACGTACCGTCCATTACAAATTTGTACTCAATTTCCTGGCCGCCTTCAAAGTGCATCGGCTCGCTCACCCACACGCTTTCATCTTCATTGAATGTAAGCGGGTTGTTGTTGGAACTCCAGTCAAGTGGTGCCACGCTTCCGCGGACAACCACATCGTCATATACGCGGTCATCGGCTGATGCGGTCTGCACCGGGCCAAGACTTCCTGCGAAAAGGGTGAACACGAGGACAAAGGCCATCGTTAACGCAAAGGTGCGTTTAAACATACAGGATTTCCTCCTTTAATTTCATATCCAAACCGAAAGGACAGCCTGTTCCCGACCGTCATGCGGCACGCCTGCCGCTGCCGGGAACGGCGCCTTTTCCTGTTATATAAACTTGTTTTACTACTGTTTACTCAATTGCCTGAAGCAGGGTATTCACAACGTCATCTGATACAGCAGCCGGGCCGCCGATCACGTTAAATCCTCTTACGTTGTTTTCAGTAAAGATCGCTTCTGTTGCTTCGTTTACACGTGTGCTTCCGGCAAGAACAACCGGTTTTCCTTCTTTGGCTGCAAGAACAGAGCCTGTCAGGGCATCCGGGAAGTTCACACCGCTTGAAACGTACACTTCCTGCATCCGCGGATTGAAGTGATCGATCACTTCACGTGACGTGTCGTAGCGGTTTTCACCGGCAATCCGTGTGGCCGTGTAGCGGCTGACGCGGTCAATGCGTTCCACCACATCTTCACTGATTACACTTTCTCCGCCGATGACGAAAACTTCGCTTCCGCCGCCAAGGGCCCGCCATGTCTGATTATCAATGCTGTAGCTGCCTGAAAGCAGAATCGGGTAGCCGTTCTGCGCAGCAAATGAAGCAGCCGTGAGGGCATCCGGATAGTCGTTTGCTCTCACAAGGAACGTTTTATCTCCCCGATTTTCAAGACGATCAGAGATTCTTGCCGCTGTGTCGTAACGATTCTCACCGGCAATTCGCTCAACAGTCAGCCCAAGAGATTCGAGCTGGGCTTCTACGCCTTCGGAAACAGCGGCGTTACCACCGAGGATGACCGCATGCTCTGCTCCAAGACGGTCGGCTTCCGCTGCTGTGACAGCCGGCAGCTCGTCACCACTTCCTGCAAGGAGGATCGGTGCGTCCAGTTCATACGCAAGCGGTGCGCCTGCAAGGGCATCCGGGAAATCCGTTCCTGATGCGATGACGATTGTGTCTGCAATGTTCCACCCGGCTTTGGACACTTCCACTGCCGTTTCGTAGCGGTTTTCACCGGAGATCCGGCTGCCGTCGGCAAATTCCGCGTCTGTTTCAAGAACAACAGAGCTCAGAGCCGGCACGGTCACTTCCTGGCCGTCGATTGTGTCGAGCACATCTGTTCCGGCTGTTACCCCGTCTACAAGAACGCGCCACTCGCTGTCTGCCGGAAGCTGTACGGTGCGCTCTTCCAAATTGCCGTTATGGGCAACAAACAGATATTTTTCCTGATCGCTGTAGTCATCAAAAATGCTGAAGCTTACGATATCATCAGAGCCTTCATGGAACACAAGGCGTTCGCGGATTTCGTCAGCTGTATCCATACGCAGAGCAGGGTTGGCGTGACGAAGCTCGATCAGACCTTTTGTATATTCCACGTGCTCATCAAATTCTGCTCGTCTTTCCCAGTCCAGACGGTTGATCTCATCCGGCGCTTCATAGCTGTTCGGATGTCCGTCCTTCGTTCTCATAAACTCCAGTCCGGCATGAACAAACGGGATGCCCTGTGAAGTCAGGACAATCGACTGAGCCAGACGGTGGCGCTGGATGCGTGTTTCCTCATCGTCGTCCGGCACGCTGATCTCAAGCTTGTCCCACAGTGTATGGTTGTCGTGGGATTCCACGTACGTGATCGCCTGCTCAGGCTCATCGGTAAAGGAATTGATGGCATCGCTATAATCAATACCGCCGGCAATCCCTTCCTGAATACCTGTTTCCTGACCTTCAAGACCGCTCACAAACCCGCGGCTCTGCTCGTCAAAAACGTGTCCTTTCAGGGCGTCACGGATATGGTCATTAAAATGACCGATTCGCGGCATCTGACTTGCATTATTCTGGTTCGCTTTATCCTCATCCGGGATCGGTGTATTCAAATCCCAGCCTTCACCGAGAACGATGAAGTTTTCATCGATTTCATCCACCACGCTTCTCACATCGTTCATCGTGTCCACATCGTGAATGCCC
The DNA here is from genome assembly GCF_003226345.1 of Alteribacter lacisalsi. Taxonomy (GTDB): domain Bacteria; phylum Bacillota; class Bacilli; order Bacillales; family Salisediminibacteriaceae; genus Alteribacter; species Alteribacter lacisalsi. Next base: position 193,763 of record NZ_PDOF01000003.1, read on the forward strand.
ATCAGGTCAAAGCGGTAGCCGTCAAGGCGGTACTCATCTGCCCAGTACTCCACCGAATCAGTGATGAATTTATTCATCATCTTCCGCTCTGACGCCGTGTCGTTTCCGACTCCGGTTCCGTTGGCAAGGGAGCCGTCTTCGTTGTAGCGGTAGTAATAGCCCGGTACGAGCTGATTAAAGTTTGATGGTCCAACGGCGTACATATGGTTGTACACGACGTCCATAATGACCCGGAGATCGTTTTCATGAAGCGTCTGAATCATCGTCTTCAATTCTTTTACTCTCGCAACCGGATCTGTCGGGTCGGTAGAATACGAGCCTTCCGGTGCGTTAAAGTTTTTCGGATCGTAACCCCAGTTGAACTGCGGCTCGTCAAGGCGTCTTTCGTCGATCGAATTGTAGCTGTAAATCGGAAGGAACTGAACGTGGGTAACACCCATGTCCTTAATGTGGTCCAGACCGGTGTTGAACTCGTTCCCGTCTTCATCGGTGTAGCGCGTTCCTTCCTCGGTCACACCAAGATATTTACCTTTCTCTTCAATGCCGCTTTCAGGATGAATGGAAAGGTCCCGGACGTGAAGCTCGTAGATAATAGCATCGGTCCGTTTATCAAGATCCGGCGTTTCGTGCTCGTGCCAGCCTTCCGGATTTGTGCGGTCCAGGTCAACGACAGCGCCGACGTCACCGTTGATCCCTACAGATCGGACGTACGGATCGACCGCTTCGTTCCAGTTATCACCGATTTTCACCTTGTATGTGTAGAACGTTCCGTGCTGGTCCCCTTCAAGGTGGCCGGTCCACGTGCCGCTCTCAGCAGCATCCATCGGGTATTCGGTTCCGTTATTCCATTGGTTATTGTCCCAGTCAAAATCGTCCATCGTGTACGTCACCAGTTTGGCTTCACTTGCCGTTGGGGCCCATACACGGAAATCGGTCCCGTCTTCGGAATACGTATTTCCAAGATCGTCTCCGTCATAGAAATACATTTCATCAAAGCCGTCCGTTCTCACCACCGCACCGGTTGTCACCGTTGAGCGGCTGAATCCCGGGTTGTCGATCACGTACACAGACGTGAGGTCAAGTTCCTCTTCTGTCTGAATGCGGACTTTGTTTGTCTGGTCGAACGACTCACCGTCATAAGGTGCGACCTCTTCAATCGGCACCTCCGTCAGCGTCTCTTCCCCGTCTTCATCTGTTTCACGTTCGAACAGCTCGATTCCGTGGTTTTCGAGGGGAAAAGGGAAGTTTGTTTCGTACACAATTTCGTCCATTTTTTCAATGGAGTTTCTGACTACACGCGGCGTGCTGTCAATGTAGCGGGTATCGTAAAACACCCGCTTCTGACCCTGGGCAATCCAGACTTCCACCGATCCGTCCTCCTCAATCCAGCGGATGTAACGGTCGCCAAACTCCTGTTCAGCCCAGTCATCGTCTTCTGTACTCCGTCTTACGATAAAACCGACTTCGCTCGCATCATCAAGATCGGACAGCGTGTAATTTGCCTGCACGCCAAAGTCTGTTTCCTCTGTGAAATCAATGGATGTTCCATCGGCACCATCAGCCCATGTCCACAGGTTCCAGCCCTCGTAGTTTCCGTCGTAACGGTAGTAGTTCAGTGTCACATCAATTTCATCAAATTCCGGAAATTCACGGTACTCGCCGTATGGCGGCTCGTAATGCACGGTCGAACTTCCATACTCAACCCATACCTCTTCATTTGCTTCATCACGGATGTCCTCAATCCAGAGGTCGCCGTCGTGAGCCCGGTCCTCCCATCCGTCCGTCCGGATGATGAAGCCGATATTATTGTGTGCCCCTTCAAGTTCCACTTCGGCCACTTTGCCGAATGCATCTTCTCCAGTAAAGTGATGCACAGCACCTTCTTCACCTTCACCCCATACCCAGAGGTTCCAGTCTCTTGTATCATCATCTTCAGGTGCAAAGTGAATCGTTACTTTTGTGTACACCTGATTGTCATCTCCAGTCGCGTCCTGACCTTGTGCAAACGTTTGCACATTTGCCATAGAAAAAACAGTCGAGAACAGAAGCAGCATTGCCATAACCATAGCGAAGCCTGTCTTTATACCGTTTTTCACACACGTTTCCTCCTTTTTTCTCTCCAAAGCGGGTTGTATGTACACTTTTGGTACAGCAAGATCCACCTCCTGTTGTCCCGCTCCCCCTCCGGCAGATACCAGAGTCATAGATTTTTACACAATGTAATAGTAGCACAATGTTCCAATTTAAGAAACCGCTTTCACTCAAGAATTAGCAATTTTCGCAATTGTGCCCTTGTGGTGGTAAACGGGGAGAACCCTTGACTCATGCCCCCCACTCCGCTATTTTTAACGTTAGACAATGATGCGGAAAATCTGCAGAACAAAGGACCGATTGCCCAATGGGATACAACATTCTATTTATTTCACACCTCTATCCCCATAAAGAAGATCCAGCCGAAGGGGCCGTGATCCATAGACAGGCGCTCGCACTGAGAGCAAGGGGTCATCAGGTGACGATTATCGCGCCCCGCCCCATAAGCCCGAGGCCGCTCACTTTGCTCAGCGACAAATGGGCTCGGATTTACCGGATCCCCCGCAGCTATACGTGGGAAGGAATCGAAGTGCACTCCCCGCGCTACCTCACGCTGCCGCGCAAACTGCTCAGCTCGACCCGGGGAACGTACATGTCCCGAAGTATTGAGAAACTACTGAAGCGGGTCACGAAAAAAACATACGATCTGATCCACGTGCATCACGGCTACCCCGACGGCACTGCTGCCTTGGATCTAGGGGCAAAGATGAAAACGCCGGTCGCCACCACTTTCCGGGGCTCGGACATCGACATTACCCTCCATCAGGACGAAGCACACAGCAGGCATATCCTCCACGTGTGCAGACAATCTGATGCGCTCATCACCCCGAGCCCGCAACTTCGGAAAAAACTGCTCGATTATGAAGGATACGACTCCGTGCATATCGGGAACGGCATCTATCCTGAAGACCGGTACACAGGTGAGCCTGAAAGGAAGCCGGGCCCGGTCATCCTGAGTGTCAGCCGGCTTCTCACACAAAAAGGTCTGGACAAAAACATCCTGGCGCTAAAGGAACTTGCGCCCCGCTATCCTGAGATCACTTACGAAATCATCGGTGATGGGCCGGCGCGGCACATCCACAAGGAGCTTGTAAAAAGTGAAGGGCTTGAAAAGCACGTACGCTTTCTCGGTACCCTCCCGAAAGCAGAGGTCATGAAAGCGATGGCCTCTGCCACGGTCTTCAGTCTCCCGAGTGAGCAGGAGACGTTCGGTCTCGTTTACCTGGAAGCAATGATTCACGGCACTCCTGCCATCTGCTGCGCCGGTCAGGGCGTGGATGGTATCATTAAGGAAAAAGAAACGGGCATGCTCGTTGAATCAGGGGATACAGCAGCACTCGTCTCTGCACTTGATTTTCTCTTATCCAACCCTGATCTGGCACGGGAAATCGGGAATCGAGGCCGGGAAACGGTGATGCAGAACTATACGTGGGAAAGGATCGGCGAACAGCTCGAAGATCTGTACGAAACGATCATAGCAAAACGTCCGCCAGGCTCATAAACCTGACGGACGTTTTTTTATGCTTTATTGCATCTGCGATCAATCAGCAGACCTATTCATTTAACAGAATCCGGTAGCGGCTCTCGCCTTCCGCAACCGTCATGCGTGCTGATACTTTATTGCTGTATGGGTTAACCCGGCTGTCCAGAAACGCCGGTTCTTCCTCGTATTCCGCAAGCTTAAGATCCCACTGGGAATATGATTCGTCTTCAATCGGCTCGTCCACGATGAACCAGTTTTCGATTCCAAGACCAGGTGCAACATCATTGCGGTAATAAAAGTTCCACTCGCCGCTCAGTTCCTGACCGGACTCGATCGTCCATTCTCTGGCAATCCCCTCAGCATCTTCTGCTTCATCTGCCCGAATCGCAAGGTCTGCATCTTCGAATGGTTCGTCCGGAGTAAACGACGCGATCACCCAGCCCTGCTCATCGGTCAGGTGTACGATCTCCCCTGCCTCAAGGGATTCGCCTTCAAGTAAAGCCTCATACGCCGTTTCGCCTTTCCCTTCAATTTCCTGCTTCAGGTACTCATAACGAAGGTGAACGTAATCTTTCAGCACATCCCGGAAATACTCACTGTGCTCAGGATCACCCATATGGTTGGCCGTATGCAGTTCAAACTTTTCCATACCTTCTGTATCGGCAAGAGACCGCTCGATCCACTCGTAATAATCATCGATTTTTGCTTCGAAATAGTCAATTGTAAACGTCTCGTCCATCAGTTCAAGGAGACGGTCATAAAGCTCGTCACGAAGCTCATCTGTATCATAAAAAAGATCGATCAGTTCGTTGTTCCATCTTCCCCGTGGATACAAGTCCACTTCATAGGAGAAGAAGTGGTTAGCTACTCCGAATCCCGAACGGGTGTGAGAACCGAACGACAGATCTTTGTCCCATGGAATCACGTGCCACTGGTCACTTGACTCTTCGTGATACAGCCAGTAATCATCCCCGTACGCATCCATATCACCAACAAGTATGTGGACGGCGAGCCAGTCCGTAAAGTTTTCACGGTCAAACCGCTCGTCAAATTCTTCAGTAAACGTCTCACCGGGCTCTGACTCGTTCAACCACACAATCAGATCATAGAGCCTGGACCAGTCAGGATCTCCGCGGTAATTGAAATTGTTCTCAAGAAACTCCTCGGGGTTTTCAACGGATTCTATATCAAATCCGAACACCGATTCCACTTCCAAATCATCATTGTCACGAAGTTCGTCCCGTATGAGCGTTCCCTCCGGCTCTGATCCTGCATCAAGACCCTGACGTTCAATAAAATTGTGATCAATCCGGTCCACATGAAAATACAGACCTTCATACACATCGTTGATCACAAGATGAAAATATTCCACGCTTGGCGCCGGCTGCCCCAGTTCCGAAAACATTTCCATGCTCAGACGATCCCGCATAATTGTCGGATCGGTCCATACGGCATTCAGATTCATCCGGTCATGATCAAAGAGAAACGGCTGGTCTTCCTCAAACCGGATGTTAAAGGATTTCTTCGGCGCATAACGGGAAGAATTCCCGCGGTAGCGGAATGCCACCTCCTGCGCTTCGGCCTCTGGATCTTCAAAGCTTACCGTTCCATCAATCCGGTCATCGTTAAACAGGTCCCTCGAATACAGCTCCTCAATATCCTCTTCGGCTGCTGAAAGATAGAGAAACGGAATCGGTTCACGTGCGATATCCACGTAGGTCTCCGATCCATGGAAATCGTCCCCTGCCTCTTCGCTCCCCGGATTCCCGAACACATATAGTTCCCTTAAATGGCGAAGTCCGGATACCGGCTCGAAGTCCTCAATACGGTTATTTCTCACATCAAAAACAGCCAGCCCGGTCAGGTGTTCGGCTCCATCGAGTGTGGTAATCTCTTTTCCTGCTGCACGGAGAACCTGAATTGTATGTAATTCTCCTGCTGTGAGAGGCTCATCATTTTCTTTACCGAGCTGCTCCCTTATGAGGCTGTCCAAAGCCGGATCTTCTATGAATGCTTCTTCATCCGGATCTTCAGGTGCATTTTCCGCCGGTCCGCTTTCGTCTTCAGCTGTCTCTTCCTGATCTTCCCCAAGGTCATTTTCCTCCAGCATGTATGCAAAAAACCACACACCGGCCAGAATAACGATCAAACCGAGAACAATGCCTATCTGTTTTTTCTTCACTTTTAGTTATCCCCCAATTCCATAATCAAGCCTCCCCCGCTTCAGGAGGCACTTATCCTATAAAAGCTCTGTTAAAGTTTATTGCTGATTTCCGCGGAATGATTAGCATCAAGCTTTAACACAGCTAATATAAAAGCGCCCAGCAAAGGATTTCTCTCTTCGCTGCACGCTGTGTATTGTACCATTTACCTTATTGCTCCCACAACTTTCCTTATAATTGAAAGCAGCGGCTGTTTTTTCGAGCCCAGCAGTCCGATCCGTTCGGCTCCAAGTTCAATGGCAACGAGCAGGAGCGCCACAAGCAGTACGGACGTCCAGAGCGCAGTCGCATTAAACAGAATCGCAGAAATCCCGAACAGAGCGCTCATGCCGTAGATCATCAAAACAGTATGCTGATGGGAAAAGCCCATATCCAGAAGACAGTAATGAAGATGTTTTCTGTCAGGCGCATAGATTTTCTGGTTATTCAGCTTTCGCCTGATGATGGCGAAGAGCGTATCAAAAATCGGAATCCCCAGAATCAGAATCGGAATGACAAAGCTGAAAATCGTCACGTTTTTAAACAGGCCGAGCATCGAAATGACAGCGATGGAAAAGCCGAGAAACATCGCCCCGGTATCACCCATGAAGATCTTTGCCGGGTAAAAATTGAACAGAAGAAATCCGAGTGTGGCACCGAGAAGAGCAAGTGACAGGCCGATTACGAGGATCTGCCCATCCATTACAGCCATGAGAAAAATCGTGAACAGGGCGATGCCTGACGTCCCGGCGGCAAGGCCGTCAAGGCCGTCGATCAGGTTAATCGCATTTGTAATGGCAACGATCCAGAGCATCGTAATCGGGATGCTCCACACGCCCAGTTCCACCTGGCCGTAAAACGGGATCGACACCAGTTCGATCATCAGTCCGGACATCACAATACAGAAGGCGGCAAGTGTCTGGACGATAATTTTAGCCTTCGCTGTCAGCGTGTACTTATCATCGGCAAGGCCGAGCAGCACGATCAGCATCGCGCCTCCGGCAATACCCCAGAAATAATCAAGTGAAGGTCCCCAGAAAACCACACCGGCTACGGTACCTGACACAATGGCAAGTCCTCCGAGACGGGGCATGGCACCTTCGTGAATTTTACGATAGTTGGGCACATCTACAGCACCGGTCAGATATGAAATTTTCTTCGCCAGCGGTGTGGCTGAAACGGCTACGATAAATGCGATCGCAAAAATCAGCACATACGTCAACATGCTCTCTCACCTTCTGTGTCTGCTCGACTTGATTACATTTACATTCTTATAAAATAGACGCTGTAACTGCGGACAGGTTTCATGTCTAACCTTCAGGAACCAAGAATCTGGCGGTAAAAAGCGTCAAATGCTTCCTCCTGGCTCTCCCAGTTTGCCTCGTTCTCGAAAAACCTGCGTCCGCTCTGTTTCATCCGATTCAATTCCTCCGGATGGTCTAGGAGCCACGTGATCTGATCGGCTACCGATTGCGGGTCGCCGGGAGCAAATGTGACGCCGGCTTCTGCCTGCTCGATTTCACGCCGGTAATTGGGGAGATCCGAGGCGGCAATAACAATGCCTGAAGCCATATATTCGTACATCTTATTCGGCATACATACCCGGTGGTTAGGTACCGGAAGATAAGGAAGGATTCCGATTGAAGCTTTGTCGATAACCCCTTTGAGCTCCTGATAGGGAACCTGGCCGAGAAAGGTACAGTGCGATTCCAGATTTAGTTCCTCAATTTTTTCAAAAACGGCCTGTTTAAACGAATCACGCTCAAAACGTCCCACAAACATGACGTTTAGGTCCGGGTGTCTGTCAGCTGCAAGCCGGACGCCTTCAAGAAACTCGATTACGCCTCGGATCTGGGTAATACCGCCGAGATACAGTAGCGTTTTCGGCTCCTTGTTTTCCGCCGGCGGATCCGGAAAGTGCTGTCTGAGCGGGAAGTTCTCAAGACGGAGTTTATGCTTCTTCTTATACCGTTCTCCAATATCCTCCGTAGTATAAATGACCCCCGACAAAAAAGAAAGTGCCATTCGCTCGAATAATGTAAAGGAAGCGCGAAAAAACGTCTTTTGCCACGATTTCAGGTACGGCTTGCTCATGATTGCATTCGGATAATGCTCATGAACGTCGAAAACGACAGGCTTCCCTGTAGTCAGCCTGAGCATTACCCCAGCGAGGAGAAGCTCCGGATCGTGAAAATGATACAGATCCGCCTTCTGCTGTCTGGCCTTTTTAAAGGCGCGGAAAATGTTTCTGATCCGATCCCCGGCACCTCGCGAGGCGGGGACCGTAACGATCGGGATATCAAGCGTATTCTGCGCGGGATCCGGCGGTTCAGGTGCCACATAGGTGACCTCGTAGCCCATTTTCACGAGAGACTGAATCTGTTTATGATAGATCCTTCCGTCAAATGCCGGGTGTACTGTCGTCATGACGCAGACTTTAGTCATTTCCGGTCCCCTCCTTTCCTGATGAGACTGCCAAGAGCTGTTTCCAGGGTTCCTGCCAGTTTTCTTCTGCTGTATCGGGCAATCACTCTGTCTCTGAGACCTGACTTCATCCGGGCGATCTGATCGGGATTGTCATGGAGCTCCGCGATCACTTCAGTCAGGGAGCGGGCATTTTCAGGCTCGTAGAAGGCCCCGCCTTCAAGACTCTCTACAATCTCCCTTGCTTCCCCGTCGACACCGATCAGCACCGGCAGACCGCCTGCCATTGAATCAAAGATCTTTGACGGGATGGTGACCGAAAAGAGCTCATGATTGAGCAAGGGCACGAAAGCAAGATCCGCCTCACGGTAGATCCGGGCCATTTCGCCGCGGCTGACGGGCGGCAGAATCGTAACGTTATCCAGCTTTTTTTCTGCAGCAAGCTGTTCAATTGCTTTTCTTCGTGCTCCTTCACCTACAATGACAAAAGATAATCCGGATCTTCCCCTTAGGGATTCTGCCGCTTCAATGAACGTCTCCAGACGCTGGGCCAGACCGATGTTGCCGGCATACACAATCGTCAGTTCGGCATCCTTGCGATCAGGCAGCTGCGTTTCCGGTGCGGTTTCTTCAAGAGCGGCAATACTCACTCCGTTCGTCACCACGGTAATCTTTTCTTCCGGGATCCCGTTTTCCATGAGGATTTTCTTATATCCTTCCGTAACTGTGACCACAAGGTCTGCTTTACGGGCGAGGAAATTCTCCAGTTTCTTCGCTTTCCGGTACGCTTTCTCACTTTTGATCTGGCCGAGAATGCGCGCGAAATCGACCCACATGTCTCTTACTTCAAACACAAACGGCACACCTTTAAGCCGGCTCAGTACATAACCGGCAAGTGCACCAAACAGGTGGGGGTAGGTTGCCACAACCACATCAGGCTTCCGGACAAACAGTCCGTTCACGACTGCGGATATGACAAAGCTTATGTAGTTGGCCAGCCTGTGCCGGCTGCTTTTTTTTGTATCGGGGAATTGCCATCCCCTTCTCACTTCCACCCCATCTTCGTTTTCTTTTTTGAAAAAACGGGCTTTTCTGCCATGGGGGAAGGAGGTGAGCACCGACACATGATGGCCTTTTTCAGACAGCAGCCGGGCCATATCGCCGGCCCGGACTGCCGCTGCACCCGTTTCCGGGCGGTAATGCTGGGTAATGTATGCAATCTTCATGTTTTCCACCTCTGTACGACAACCTAGACACTTGGGTGCAGTCAGCGCACCACCTGAGTGAACATGTCCAGGTATGTCCGGACGACCGTCTCCGGCTTATAGGAAGCAAGTGTCTGTTCGAATCCCGCTTCCGCCAGTTTAAGCGTCCGTTCTTTATGATCCAGAAACTGTAAGGCCTTTGCCGTCATTTCCTCAATATTTTCCGGTTCGTACTGCATCTCGGCAAGCTCTCCGGTCAGAATGGACGGAATCGCCCCTACTGCAGGAAAAAGAACCGGGGTTTTACAGGCAAGAGATTCTATCATCGTCATGCCGAAAGATTCGTTTTTCGACGTGCTTACCGTGAAACCGCCGCTTTTGCCCACCTGATTGTAGAGATGGGGCATCCACTTCTGCTCCGCCCGGGAAATCCACGTCACTTTTTCGGTCAGGCGCTTCCGGGAAAGAACGTCGAGAAATTCATTCACGACTCTGTCACTGGCCGTCTCGCCGCCTGCCATGTAAAAGCGCACGTCATCCCGTTCAGCGAGAAGTCTGGTACAGAAATCAAGAAACAACGGCCAGTTTTTATGCAGATCCAGCTTTCCGATCCACATAATAACCGGTTCATCCGGCACGTCTTCATCAGTGTTAAATGGCCGGAACAGTTCTGTATTTACACAGTTCGGTACAATCTTCACTTTTTCTTCCGAAATCCGGAATCTTTCCTCGAGATAGCTTTTCACATACGAGGAAGGGGTGAGCACAGCTTCGTACCGCTCAGGCGGGACCTCATCCAGGTATTCGATCCGGTGGGATGTGCCGTGAACCTCAAGAATGACCTTCCCCTTAAACTCTGCCTGATCGAGGGCTTCAAAAGCCGCCGGCGTGTCGATGATCACAACGGCATCGTAGTTATTCTCCCTGATGAGACCGGCCAATTCCCCGGGCGTTTCCGTAATGAAAATCCCTTCAGGATTTTTAAAAGCCGATCTGCCTTTATGATCTTTTGTAAACGCGTAATGAGTTGTCACATGTTTGTCCAGCTCTTCCCGGCGGTTGGCAAGCTGGATCGTAACACCGCCAAGAAGCAGATCTCTGTACACGTAAAGGACCTTCATTTATACCCGCTCCTTTGTAATCAGCGGTGTTCTGCGCTTTCGCTGTGAACCGTCTGCTGTGATATCCCGTACGATTTCCTGCCACGAGTACCACTGTTCGCCAAGTGATTCCATCGGCTCGAGCATCTCTCCGTCACGGTTAAACCGGCAGTGGAGCAGCTGTTTTCTTCCCATCTGCAGCATCGAATAGGAAAGGGACTCGGCTTCGTCCTTCAGTGGGATCGTGCAGCCGTCCCATTCCTTCATCACATCCAGCGCCTGATCCTCTCTGCTCACATAACGGACCTTAAAGCGCGCACTTTTAAACGGCACGCTGATTTTTTGAGTGGAAAAAGAGAGGGCTTCAAAATGAATGCCCGGCTGTGCGGACACAACGTTCTCCACTAGCGCCCAGTCTGTGTGAGCCGGATCGTCCGGCATCACAAACCCGATTTTTTCGGGAAACCCAGGAGCCCGGGACTCGGAATCCGCGGTGTCAGATGGGTTTTCCACTCCACCGGCGTATACGATCCGGTCTTCGGTGCTTCCCTTCTGGGTAACACCAGTATACACCTTCGTCATTGCCTGATCTTCCAGATAACGCACAAGCGGCCTGGCGGACTCCTCAGTCCCTGCCACAGTCACAAACACCGTATGAAAGCCAGTCATTTCTGCAGGCCCAATGGTTTTCGCTGCTTTTGCCGATCGGCCCAGCATGTACATCGTCTTTTCAGCAGCTCCAGGCTCATTCAGTTCATCCAGCCAGCCGGCCGGAAGATCATGCTCACTGGTCTGGAAAAAGGCATCGCTGTGCGTATCCGTAACGAGTCCGCCTCCGTCTGGTCCGATGTAGAGCACCGGTATGCCTTCATGAAAAGCAGCGTTTACAAGACCGCTCTCCGGTGAAAACCGCCGGGAGACAGTAAAAAGCTCATTGCCCCATACGACGGCAAGCTTTCCGGAACCCGCCACCCTCTCTTTAAAAGCATGCCACGCTTCCTCGTAAACCGTGTCAGGCTTCTTTTTATCAAGGGGCTTTGAATACACCGTTTCTGCTCTATTTAAAGAAGGAAGCTTCGGCAGCGGTGGTACGGAGATCCCGTGGGAAGGGGTTTTTCCATCTGTATGCTCATCTGTTTCTTCACTGATCTCTTTGTCCGCTCCCTTTTTTGTCTTCCGTTTCATAAAGGCCCAGACGCTCTCTTCGTTCAGCGACTGATTTTTTCGGTGAAGCTGTTCGTTTTCCTGCTCAAGACGGTTTACGTCCTGCTTCAGCTCCTGAACGGTGCCGGCAAGGCTATCATACCTGTCAGCAAGCTTTTGTGCGGTATTGACCGTTTCTTTGATTTCTTTAAGTTTCGGATACACATAATGCTCGTGCATCAGAAGATCCGTCAGCTCTCCCAGCTTCTCTTCGGGAAACGGGGATGGTGTGCTGTTTCTGCCTGCATAGAGAAGGTACTCCCCTTTGAGCACACGGCTGTCGAGGTACTCGAATACACTTCCGAGCCAGTCTGCAGCCGAGAGCACGCGCATTCTGTCAGAAGCACTTTCCCGGTCCAGCTTTCTGGAGACGAGCAGTTTTCCTTTAGGTTTTAAAATGCGGGATATTTCATTGATCAAAGCAAAGCCGGCATTCGATGCATCGTTCAGAATCACAACATCGAACCAGCTGTCCGGAAAAGGAATGTCTGTCCCGGGCAGGTAGATCGTCTGCGACTGCCCGGCTGAGGCCGGGGTATGCGTATAACGGACCGGATCCACGGGCTGTTTCATAGGAACTGCACGTACACCAGTCTCACCATTTCCCCACAATAACGGACTCACAGAGGCCGGGCTGTCGGTAATTTCAATAAAAAGAGAACCTTTTGCTCTTGATGCAAGCCATTCTGCTTTTGATTGTTCAATTCCGGGTAATGACGGCAACATATAACGACCTCCGCTCTTCTGAACTGCAGGCCCGGCAGGTTTCCCCCCGGGCCTTTATGCAGTAACGTTTTTCCTGTTTACTGATTATACCATTATCTGCTGTCACCACGGGTTAATATGGTTCTCGTCAACACAAACGTCAGAATAACGGTAATGGGGAGGAAAATGAACGGAGCAAATTCCTCGGCTATATTTAAAACTTCAACACAGACGATAATTCCCACGTAGTTCAGCGCAAACTGCACAACGTACACAAGAGGAAAGGCAAAGAATTTCTTCAGACTCACGGTTGTTTTATAGACAAATAGCGTGTTCATGAAATACGAGCCGATCATGCTCAGCAGGTAGGCGGCCACAAACGCCGCCTGGTAATGCACATCGAACAGGAGCAGGATGAAATAGATGATATAAAAGTTAATCGTATTCATGACGCCGACTACAACAAAACGGGAGAAAGCCGTATTGATTTTATTGATCAGTTTCGTCATGGGCACGTTCATCGCGATCGTCTCCTTCCGCGTTCTGTTGCGCCTCATGCTCGCTCGGCACATACTCATTCACAAAATAGATGGGCCTTCCCTTCACTTCAAGGAAAATTCTCGCCACATATTCCCCGATAATTCCGAGGGAAATGAGAATCACACCGCTCATAAACAGGACAAGGGTCACAAGGGTCGGAAAACCGGCAACCTGGTTGCCGAGAAAGACCGTCTGTCCAATAATGACAAGCATATAGATAAATGCAAAGAAAGATACGAGAAGACCAAGATAACTGGAAAAGCGGAGCGGAACAAGCGAGAAACTCGTAATCGCGTCAATCGAATACGTGATCAAGCTCGTCAGTTTCCACTTGGATGCCCCTTCTTCTCTGGTACCCTGTTCAAAGTACACCGTTTTCGACGGATAGCCGATCCATTTGAACAGCCCTTTTGAGAACCGGTTGTATTCGCTCAGCTGAAGGACGGAATCGAGTGCCTTCCGGCTTAAGAGAACGAAGTCCTTGTCGCCATCGGCAAACTGCACTTCGTCTCCTGCCAGGCGGTTCATCATGCTGTAAAAGGACCCGGACAGGAGGTGGCGGGCCCTGCTCTGGCCCACCCTTACACTGCTTCTGGCGTGAATCACATCGTACCCTTCCCGATAGGCCGCAACCATGTCGGGAATGAGTGAAGGCGGGTGCTCAAGATCTGAATCCATCACAATGGCAGCGTCGCCCGCAACGTGATCCAGACCGGCTTTCATGGCGCTCTCTTTTCCGAAGTTCCGGCTGAGGTCAATAAATGACACGGATGCATCTGCCGCTTTCAACTGCTTCAGTTTTTCCAGAGTGCCATCGCTGCTCCCGTCGTTAACAAAGATCAGTTCATAACGGATGGAAAGGGAACGGAGAATACCCGTCACTTCCTCATGAAAACGTTCCAGAACCGTTTCTTCGTTATAGGCGGGAATCACGATCGACAATAGCTCTATTTTCTGCTGTTTCATTGTATATCACCTTTGTGCGGGGCCTTCCGGCTCTGCCGTCTGCGATAGACGATGAGCCCAATGAAGCCGCCCCATGCTAGTAAACTCAGTCCAAGTCCGGTGCCGAAGTACGGAGAACGATAGGAAAGCTCGATCTGGTGCTCGCCTTCCGGGAGTACAATGGCCATTAAGCCGCCATTTACCTGGGCAATTTCTGCTGCTTCTCCATTCACTTCCGCACGCCATCCTTCATCATAAGGAACTGCAAGTGTGAGAATTCCCGGTTCCTCGAGATCAACAGATCCTTCCATCCGATTGTTTGAGAACGTAATGTCCGTCATGGCCTGTTCCTGCCTGGCTGAAACCTGATCTTCATATAGTGACGTATCAAGCCTGTAAATCATCATATCACTGATTTCATACACGTTATCAGCGGAAAATTCAATCGTCAGCTCCTGATCAAGGCCGTCGTGGTAACCCAGATTCAAATCAACCTGATTGTGATCACGGTAGGCATGATGCTCACGGTCCTGAGCCCGTGGACGGTGGCCGTCCTCAAGTCCTGCGAACATTGCGTTGACCTGGCCCCTGTCTTCACGCTCCTGATAGAAGGATAGGAAGTACTCCCCCGGTTCTGTTTCATCAAGCTGGACACGGATTTCCCCGTCCTCATGAAACTCCACCGTGATCGCGTCCTCTGACTCGTCAATAAGTTCAACGTTGTCAAAATCCATCATGTCAGTCGTAACCTCAAATGAATCATATTCAAGCTCTTCAGGGGACCATCCTGCGAAATCGTATCCACCAGTATCCGTCTCATTCATCACGGTACCCTGCATCACTGCCTGGTCCTTCAGCGGTGCAGGCAGTTCGTCAAACTGCTCGGGTGTAATCACTGTCTGGACGGCGGTACCAGGCGGCAGGTAAAGCGTGTTTTCATAAAGAATGAAATCCTCTGTTTCAAAAACTTCCTCATATCCGTAAGGAACAAACCCTGCTCCCTGATTCTGAATGGAATACTTGGTCGAAAGCAGCGTTTCAAGGTTAATTCTCTGATCAAAACCTTCCACACGGTTGAAGAATGCCCCATAGGTTCTCACGTTGAACGTCTCCAGCATCGACAGGTAGCCAGGGTTGGCCACTGAGTGGTACCCGTTCATCCCGCGGAAGCCCTGTGCCAGCGCATCGTTCCCGGAACCGGAATGAAACGCCCCCTTACTGATCCGGTAAAAACTGTCGTCATTTTCTTCAATCCAGTCAAGAATTTCGACGGTCCCGTCTTCATAACCGTTTCCAGGCCCATAGTCTTCTGTTGTTGTATAATTCATCATATCCCTGTACTCTGTGCCGTTATACACAAGGTGAACGGCGACGACAGCAAAAAGGAGCCCTTTTACGCCAATGGCCGGAAGTTTCCAGCCAACTCGGTTCAGGACAATGATTCCGGAAAGAAGAACGGCATACCCTGCACCAAAATAAATCTCCTGAGTAAATTCCCCGTTATGGTGGTACATGTAATGTGCCGTTACGGCAAGAAAAACGCCAATCAGGGGAATGTGCCAATACGTCCATTCATCCATTTTATTCAGGCTGACTGCCATAAATAAAACAAAGAAAGCCACGATAATAAAAAACCATCGGTCCGTTTCATATGAAAATCCGTTAAATGCTGACTGCATAAACGGCATGATCATCAGGTAGGACATGAGCACCGTGGATATGGTGTACACTGCCTTTTCACGCCAGGAAATACGAAGCGACAGAATCAGCGGGATAACAAGGAAAGCAAGAATGGTAATTCCAAATGTCCGTCCATCAGCCACATCCAGCAGGATCCGGGTTGTTTTTTCAGGATTGTAAATCAGGAAAAAATCCGGTATCACTGTATCGATCCGTACGTTCGTAAGCACCGTATACGCTGCGGGAAGAAAGACAACAGAGGCCATCACAAGGCCGAGCATGTAGTAAAGCAGGAACCAGCCTGCCTGTACGAAGAAGGCCTTCAGCCTGCCCGTCATCGGTGTAATAAAGAAACGGAACAGGAAATACATCAGGATCATAATCGTAATCATATAAAAGAAATAAAAGTTAGTAAGTGCGATCGTAAATACCATAAACGCAAACAGCAGGTACCTTTTTTCCTTTACTCCGCGATCCATGCTCATTAAAAGGATCGGCAGAAAGACGAACACAGTCGTCCAGAACATATAACGAATGTTCAGGTACACCATCCAGCCGCAGTAGGCGTAAACCACTGATGCCAGAACCGCTGCATACCCCTGGATCTTGAGAGACCGCATATAGTGGTACCACAGAAAGCCGGCAAGCATGATTTTCAGCAGGAGCATCACGAGAAAATAATGCGGCAGGAATGAAGCAGGAAATAGAAGGGACAGATAAAAGAACAGGTCCCCGGTCATATAATAGGCGTAACTGCCCCAGAAATTCGTTCCGATCCCCGTCTCCCACGACCAGAACGGGAAGCCGTCCCCTGCCTTAATCAAGTCGTGGTAATGGATATAAAAGGGGAGGAACTGCTCGTAGGTGTCCCCCAGCCGGATCATGAAGGCACTGCCGAAAATAAAATCCCAGAACAGGACTGTAGACATGAGCGACAGGGTCACAAGAAGAAGCAGTTCATATTTATAAGCTTTCATTCGCTCTAACATAAAATCTTCCTTTACGTATTACAGAATTAAGTAGCGCTTAAACGTGCAAAAGAAAAGCCCATCATAACTGAGGAGCTTTTCTTTTCTATGTTACGCGTTCACCCGGCTCATCTCCAGAATGTGACGGGCAATCTGGTCCGCTCCATTTGAAGTGATTAGTGACTGCGACGCTTCTTTCATCCTTTTGTTGTTTTCTTCATCCAGAACGTGGTTAATTGCTTCAACAAAATCATCCCGGTTCGGGTCTCTCAGTACAACGGCGGCTCCTGCGTCACCGGCAATGTTCGCCCGTGCGACCTGATCGTCTGTCTTTGTGTTCTCGTTTGGAACAAAGATCGACGGAACACCGAAGTACATGAGCTCGTGGAACGTGTTATAACCGGTGGCGGTAATCGCAAGGTCAAACCCGTTGAAATACATGGAGTTCGGGTAGTCACGAAGCGTCATGACTCCCTCTTCAGTAATATTCAGACGCTTGCCGATAATCGATTCCCCAATCACAATAAACACATCATCCCGCTCTTTTAAAGCCGAAACAAGACGTCCGATCGTGGAGTCAATATCATTGATATTTCCCGCACCAAGCTGGATGTAAACGATCTTTTTATCGTCCGATACATTCCAAAGCTGGCGGACGGTTTTGCGGTCGTAAAGTTCATCTTTATCCATATAGATGACAGGCTCGCAGTCAATGATTTTCTGGTCAGCAGCAGGCTCTTCGGCTGCTTCTTTTCCTGCTTCGCCCGGCACCATAATCCGGTCGAAATTGTCCTCGCGCTCCTTAATACGGTCGGTAATTCCATCTTTATGCTGTCCGCGGCGGACCCATACTTTATCCATGCCGTCCGTTTTGTCCATGGATGACACAAGACCGGCGTACGGATAGGCACCATCAAAAACAATCGTTTTCGGCATGTGCAGATCGATTGCCTGGTCGAGCTGATCCTGCAGAAGCGTATTCCACTGCCGTGCTGTTGTTTCCTCAGGGAACAGCATCTTGGAAGGCAGGTGATAGCCGAGAAAGCCTTCCTGTAAGATCAGGTGCATGGCAGAACTTGTAGTATGAAAAATGATTTCTTTATCCGGGTCCTGCTTTTTAACCCGGCGTGCAATTGCAAGCAGGCGGGTCAGATGGCCGAGTCCTGCCCCGTTTGTCGGCACAAACAGGATCGCCTCTTTTCCCGTGTCGATCGGAGACATTTGCGCTGGTACCGGTGTACTTGAAGCAACCTTGTCTGACTTGGAAGTCTTTGTGCGGTTTACGTACAGGCTGCCGCTTTTCGCCCGGCGGTAAATGCCGAACAGACGCTTTGGAAGCATAATCATTTTCACCGGCGACTTCATCGCTTCGATAAAAGCGCTTCCGATCAGATAACGGGCAGAATTGTCATTCTGAAAATGACTGATTCGCTTTTTCAGGTCGTTCGACCGTTTTTGAAGAGCCGCATTCTGGGTGTTCAGCTTTTTAATCTTTTTGTTCAGGGACTGAATGACGCCTTTCTGCTCCTGGAGTTCAAAGCGGTACTCAACGAGCTTCTTGAAATTTTCTTTTTCAAGGAGTGTATCGAGCGATTCGTCCATGGACTGGGCCACAGATACGGAATCCTGTTTACGGAGCGCTCCTTCAAGAATGGTTTCCACCAGGTGGAGCCAGATCTGAAGGTTGCTCTCCTTGATGCCTGACAAATCCCCTTCTTGCTTTTCAAACCGTACAAAGACCTGTTCCTGGTCCGTACGATAATCAATGATTTTGAAGTTTGAAAACCAAGGACGGTTTTGCAGGTGCGACGGAAGATGATAGGACGGGAGAAAGAAAACCATTTCTTCAACAACGCGGCTGTATTCCTCCACTTGCTCAATCATTTCCTGAAAAGATGCATGTTCCGGATCCACAGAGACAATCACCACTTTGGATTGGCCGTGAATGGACGAGGGATCCTCCCCCTGAATGTCGTTTTCTGATTTTTCGATCAGCCTGCCGAGCGGGGCAATGGCATAAGGAGAGAGACCTCTGTCCTTAAGAACAGAGGTGCGCATCTCCTTTCCTTCCCTGCCTTCCAGCCAGCTCTCGAAAAGCTCAAGTGACTCGATCAGTTCCTGTTGTTTATGGTTGGATAAAGAAAGTTTCTGCATGGAAAGAAAACTCCTCGGTAAGATGGATTAATAGTTCAGGTGAGCCAGAGGATTTTCATTCTGTTCCCCGCCCAGAAGAATTGTATTTTTGCTTTCGCCAAGATGTTTTGTCGCGTTGCGTGTATCGTAAACCACCGAAGCATTATCCACAACGAACTGGTAATCAACCGGCGTATGGTTGGTCGCGATCACGACAAGGTCCGCCTTCTCAAGAGCTTCTTTGGTAAGCTCTACAGAGGAAACAACCTCGTCACCGTTACGGAACGTTTCCACAAACGGATCATGGAAAGAAAGGGCTGCACCTTTTTCTTCAAGGAGCTTGTAGATTTCTAGTGCCGGAGATTCACGAAGGTCGTCAATATCCTTCTTGTAGGCTACACCGAGCATCAGGATGTTCGCGTTTTTAATCGATTTTTCCTGGTCGTTCAGTATGTCACCGATCTGGGAAAGGACGTAGCGTGGCATGTTGCCGTTAACATCACTCGCAAGTTCGATAAAGCGGTTGTAGAAGTCGAACATTTTCGCCTTCCAGGAAAGGTACATCGGGTCAAGCGGGATGCAGTGACCGCCGATTCCCGGTCCCGGATAAAACGGCATGTAGCCGAACGGCTTCGTCGCTGCTGCGTCGATGACTTCCCAGACGTTGATTCCCATACGGTCACACATGAGGGTAAGTTCATTCACAAGGCCGATGTTCACGCTTCGGAATGTATTTTCAAGGAGCTTCACCATTTCCGCCACGTTTGTAGAGCTGACCGGTACAAGGTTTTCAAGGAAGGAACCGTACAGTTCCACACCAAGCTCAAGACAGTCAGGTGTTACCCCGCCGATAACTTTCGGTGTGTTTTTCGTGTTGAATTCCTTGTTACCCGGGTCTACACGCTCAGGGGAGAAACAGAGGAAGAAGTCTTCTCCTGCTTTGAAGCTTGTCTGTTCTTCGATTACGTGCTTGATCAGCTCTTCCGTTGTACCGGGGTAGGTTGTGCTCTCAAGTACGATCAGGGTGCCGGATGTCATATGCTTAATGATCTGCTCGACTACAGCGTTGATGTAGGAAGCGTCCGGATCTTTTGTTTTGTTCAGTGGCGTCGGCACACAAATGCTGATCGCATCAGCATCTGCCAGGACGGAAAAGTCCGTTGTCGGAAGCAGGTTGCGGCCGACAAGCTCGGAAAGCTTTTCGCTTTTCACGTCAAGAACGTAGGACTCTTTGTTGTTAAGAGAATCCACTTTTTCGGTAGACACGTCCACACCGTGAACGATGTGACCCTGTTCGGCGATCTCCACTGCAAGTGGAAGACCGACATAGCCAAGACCGACTACGGCTACTTTTGCATCATGGTTGGCAAACTTCTGCTTTAGCTGTTCTTTCATCATTTAACTTTATCCCCCAATAAACGGCTCTGCTTTACGCCGATCTGATAGTAGTGAAATCCGTGCTGACGGATCTGTTTAGCTGTAAACATATTCTTCGCATCAAGTATCATTTTTTGTTCCATCTGCTCGCCTATTGTCGAAAAATCGATTTTACTGAACTGCTTATGGTTCGTCAGGATCACGAGCATATCCGAGTCGGCTGCTGCCTCTTCAAGAGAGGCGGCCTGATGGGAATACCCTTCCTGCACGTAAGGATCGTATGTGGAAACGTCATAACCTGCGCGAATCAGTTCATTGACGATCACCAGCGAGGGACTTTCACGGGCATCACCGGTTTCACCTTTATAGGCAAGTCCTAGTACCGTGAGTTTTTTCCCTCCGAAGTCATCCATCATTTCCTTCACCCTGTTGACTACCTGAAACGGCGTGTCGTTATTAATATAGCGCGACATTTTGATCAACTGGGCTTCTTCCGGTGCAGCTTCAACGAGAAACCATGGATCCACAGCGATACAGTGACCGCCGACGCCCGGTCCAGGCTGATGCAGATTCACTCGGGGATGGTAGTTGGCCAGTCGGATTGCCTCCCAGACATCGGCCCCAATCCTCTCTGAAATCCGCGCCAGTTCGTTGGCCAGAGCAATATTCACGTCACGGTACGTATTTTCCATCAGCTTGACCATTTCCGCTGTGGCTGCATCTGTATAATGGATGTTTCCTTTTACAAACGAGGCGTAAAGCTCTCCTGCCTTCCTGCCGGAAATGTCATTGAAGCCTCCGATAATACGGTCGTTTTCGATCAGTTCCTGAAACAGTTTCCCAGGCATCACCCGTTCCGGTGAATGGGCAAGGTATATATCCTCCCCTGCCTTAAAGCCTCTCGATTCGACAATCGGCTTCATGACCTTCTCAATCGTCAGCGGCGGTACCGTTGATTCAAGAATTACCACGTTGCCTTTTTCAAGGAATGGCAGAATCATTTCCGTGGCACTTTCCACGTAGTCCAGATTTGCCCGGTTATCGTCTGTAATCGGTGTCGGTACAGCGATGATAAACGCATCCGACTTCTCCGGAGCTCGGGAAAAAGTAAAGCTTCCTGATTCAATCACCGTTTTCACTTTCTCCTCAAGACCGGGTTCTTCAATATGGAGTGTTGACTTCTGATTTAACGCTTCAATCACAGCCGGATTTGTATCCGTACCGTGAACCTGATAGCCGTATTCGGCAAAAGTAATCGCGGTTGGCAGCCCGATATAGCCGAGTCCCATGACTGTTACTTTCACTCGTTTCACCTGCCTTTCATTTACTGCTGTTTCTTCGCTTTCTCAGCTTTCATAAATTCGTTATATTGCGGCAGCACATCCTTCGTGCTGCCGACTGCTTTCTGTTCACCTTTATGGATCCAGACGACCCGCTCGCAGATTTCTTTTACGAGACCTGCGGAGTGGGTAACAAGAATAACGGTCCGGTCCTGACGGATTTTCTCCAGAATCGTTTCCTTCGATTTTTCCTTGAACTGCTGGTCGCCGACCCCTAGAATTTCATCGATGAGAAGGATGTCGGGATCAAGCGTAATAGCAGTGGAAAAAGCAAGTCTTGCCTTCATACCGGAAGAGTATGTACGCACCGGCTTATAAACGAAATTACCGATATCCGCATAATCAAGAATCTCCTCGAGTTTCTCGTCAATTTTTTTCTTTGACTGGCCGAGAAACAGACCATTTAGGTAAATGTTGTCGATTCCCGACAGTTCAGGGTCAAACCCGGCGCCGAGAGACAAAAGGACAGGGGTCTGCTGGTGGAGTCTGACGGAGCCTTCATCCGGTTCTATCAGTCCGCTCAGAATTTTCAGGAGTGTCGATTTTCCTGATCCGTTCCGGCCGATAATCCCAAGCACTTCTCCTTTGTGGACATCAAAGCTGATATCCCTAAGCGCCTGGTAGTCTCCACCCTTGTCCTTTCGCAGGTTCATAAAGGTCGTTTTCTTTTCCGGATAGGAAACGGATATATGATCAATTTCAATAACTTTTTCAATGCTCATATTAAATCACCTTGGCATAATGTTTCTCATTTTTTCGAATCACGGACAGGGAAACAAGGTTCACCAGCAATGATATGGCGAGTATAATCAGCAGAATTCCCCACATCGGCGGTTCACCGTACATCAGTACATTCCGGTACGACACGATAATCGAGACGAGCGGATTGAAGTAAAAATACGTGACAAGTGCTTCCGGAATCCGGTCGAGCGAGTAAAGCACCGGTGACAGATAAAGCAGCATCCGGGCCACGTACTGCATCATGTTTTTAATATCCTTAAAGAACACACCGAGGTGCGCAAGGATGAACATAGCGCTCAAAAGCATAATTCCCTGAATGAGTACAATCACGAAAAACAGGCCTGCGTACGGCGTAAAATCGATGCCATAGAAAATAAGAAACAGAACCATCAGTGCCGTACTGATCAGAAACTTGATCGTGTTTGCGATAAACCTCACAAACACAAATATGGTCTTTGGCACGTAGATCTGCTGAAGAATCTTCGCTTTACCTGTTATCGCTGTTGTCGCATCCACAAAACAGGTCATCGTCCACTTCAGCGGGATCAGTCCGACAAACAGAAACGGCGCGTAGTCCGGTCCTCCGCGCTCGAGAATGATATGCACGAGAAGGTAGAAAATGGCCATATAAAGTATCGGATCAAGCAGCCACCATAGTATCCCGAGATAGGTCCGGGAACTCTGGGACTTGAAATCGCTGATGATGAGATAGTAGATGAGATCTTTGAACGTTCGTAATTCCTTAAAAAAACTTACATATGTCTGCATGTTGACTGACTCCTGTACAAATAAAATACCGACACTTCATTTTACTAAATCAGACAATGTTCGTCTATTGCCCTTGTACATTATAGCATTTTATGACGAATAAACAGAGACACCTTTCACGGAATGTTATGGGAAAATCTCTGAATATATAACGGAGCGGTTACAACTGTCTCCCTACACTGTCGGCAGCCGCAGGAAAAGGTTTCATAGGATTTAAGGGCGATTGTTCCAGTGAGGCAGCGGAAAGGCTAACATACCTTCTCTTAAAATCCGGCCTAAAGCCCTCCGGCCCCCCACCCACTGCGGTCTGCCTAATGAAAGCCGGACGGGCAGCCTTTGTCCCGTCCGGCTTCAGTATTATTTTTTCTGCAGTTTTGAATCACGAAGCACTTCCATCAAATCCCTGTACTCCACTTAATTCAAACTGGAAAAACGCTCCTTCTCAAATTGAGGAGTTAACGTCAAATCTCCATCCAGGACAATTTCCACTGTGTCTCTGTCCGAATCCACCGCTTCACCCCAGCCGGTGAACCTGTAGCCTTCTGCCGGTTCTGCCCTGACTGTAAGTGGAACATCGTTAAAATAGGTTCCCGTCCAGTCATCCGGATCACCGATCCCCGGAACACTTTCATCGATGGCAAGCGTGTTTATATGCACGGTTCCTTTATCACTTTCATAGTTCACGCTAATATCCGACGTGCCGCTAAGGTCAAAATGCTCCGTCACGTGTTCACGCTGGTATTCAGGACGTGCCAGGACATAGTCTTCAATGTAACCGACCATTTCCTCCCACGCTTCCTTGGAATCAGGATAGCTCCAGCGGTGAAGATGCTCTTCAATCTCCGGCTCGATCGCTGTAGCTGTGGAGGCAAGGTGCTCCTGTGCACGTTCTTCTTCAAAGGAGGAATTCAGTTCATCGGCCATTCTGTTAATAAAGTCGTTTCTGAACTCATCGCTTTCCAGGAGTGAGCGGAACAGCAGAGTCGCCCAGGCACGTTCCCCTTCCCAAAGGTCCGGATGGGTTGCCCGGTTAAGCGTGTTGTGAGCCGGGTTCCGTTCACCTGTATCCTCTGCCAGCGCTGCTCCGGTGCCACCGAAGGCATCCAGATCAAAAACAAGCCAGCGCCAGCGTCCGTCATGACCGTAAGGGGCATCCGGTTCGTATTCTTCCGTGTTTTTACGCCACATCCTCAGATTGTTATGAGGCCAGTCGACGTTGGCGTAGTAAATCTGTGCAACGTTGTATTCAATAAAGTTTTCCACGTCCATCATCGTATGAACCTGCTCGTACATCTCCGGATCATTCATATCGTTTTCTTCCACAAAAGCCATCATGTTGTCAAAGTGTTCACTGTCATCTTTATGGCCGTGGTAAATATCAGAGTTGTTTTCAAGGATTACAGAATCCTCACGGTCCAGGTCGTAAACCGTTTCAAGATAGTGATGATCCAGTCGCTCCCGGAGATTCTGAATCCCCCAGTATTCGCCGTTCAGGAAAACAACCGTCGGCTGATAGGCCTGAGTATCCAGATCGGAATGACTGATCAGACCCTGGGCAAATCCGTCAAGAAGCATCGTTTTGCCCCACTCGTTACCGGAGTTTCTGAGGAGCAGGCGGTTAAACACGGTCTGATCGTACCCATCAAAAAATGGATAGACAAAGTTGCTCTCCCCGTATTCGCCTCTCGAGTAAAGACGCAGTGTTTTCTGAGGCTCCGACCGGGAGGCGTTGCCGTGAATACGAATGCCTACATTCTGTTTAAACCCGAGCTCCCCTTCAGGTGTGAAATACTCCATCGAGACGCTTCCATTCACGCCTTCGACTTCTTCCTCCATTTCCTGGAGACCCAGTTCAGCAAGCGTTTCCTCAAGCGGGATCGTCACACGTCTTGTAATTTCATTATAAGTGGCAAAAAGAAGCGTGTAGCCTTCCGGTGTTTCCTGAATCGCCTGTGCAAGCCGGTCGCTTTCCTCTACTACATCGTGCGTATCAAATGTGTCTGCATCTACAAATTCTTCATTTTCATCAAGTCTTACAAGCCCGATTCCCCGGGTCGGTTCAAGCAATGTCTCCCCGTCCACACGAATATAACGGTCTTCACCGTCATGGATCGTACTTCTGCCAGTTGAGCGGATTTCCACTTCCCTGCCGCCTTCTGTAGTAAACGAAGCTTCCGTAAAAGCATCATCGCCGATATCCGAGCTCTCCTCTTCATAGACAATGCCGCTCTTTTTTACGGCCGCATGCCAGGCAGCCTGGTGATTCCAGCCTGTCCGGATAACATTCGCCGGTTCGGGACGCTCCCAGAGACGACCGCTGTTTTCGTAAAGGGGAAACCGGTAGATCCCTTTTTCATCCCCGAAAACCTGGTCACTTTCGAAGGAAAGAGACACAACAGGCAGATCATAGCGCTCTGCAGCATTTTCGCCTACGAAGTACGTATTCGAAATCGTATCCTGCATTTCACCGTTCACCATTTCCGCCACTCTGACATTCGTGCCTTTAAACACATTTCCCTGCGGCGCACGCCATGGGTTTCTGGCATCCGATGGGTTTGTCACAATCTCGGAAAGGACATTTGGCTCATCAGAGCGGTCTTCAATTGCAATCGGTTCCTCATACTTAAACGTGTTTTCACTGTTTTCGTAAGGATCCGGGTCCGAGCCATCAAGAGTATAGTAATACTCACCATCTCCTGATGGGGAGGCAATGGAGAGCTCAAAAGGCTCGTTATGGAACCCGCCGGTATGAGATAATATTGGAGGCAGTCTGTCCAGATCCGTTTCCTCAATCTGTTCAAAATAAAATGCGATCGGGGAATAATCATCAATCGGATTTCCGTCAAGATAGAGGCGCTCACGAAGCGCATTCAGATGACGGAGCGGTTCAATTGACTGAATCCGGTTAAAACGGGCGTTCAGATCCCTAAGCTCCGAAAAATTCTCAAGAGGAGACAAATCACCAATCCGGTTTTCTCTGATGTTCAGGTGCTGGATGGTTGTCAGGTTCTGAATTGGAGTCATGTCTTCAATCTCATTTCCCCTGACGTTCAAGTCAATTAAGTATTCGGCGTTGCGAATCGGTCCCAAGTCAGTAATACGGTTGTCCCTGAGATCGAGAACTTCCAGACCATGAAGCCGGAACAGTTCACTGATATCCTCAATATCGTTATCCCTGAGGTCCAGTTCCCGCAGATTCGTAAATCGGTCCATTCCACTCAGATCTTCAATTCCGTATCCCCTGAGACTGATTTCCTCAATACCGTGCAGCTGATCAGCCGTTATTTCACCATGAGGCTGATCAAGATAGTCCCTTACCGCCTGTTCAAGACGGTCATCGTTAAAGATGTTTCCTGCGGACAAAACAAAAGCCAGACTCCAAGTGACAAAGAGTGCCGGCACCATAATCAGTAAAAAAAGCAGCCATTTATTCCTTTTCATGTTACCTCCCGCATGTTTAGTCAGGATGAATATACCCGGATTGCATAAACAATGAAACTATTATAAAATACAATATAATTGTTTACAATATCTTTACCAAAGGGTAAAGAAAACTAAATATTTTAAATCGATTATGCAAGCATTCCGGGCTGCCCGTCCCAAAGCGCAATTGTAATACCGGACAGGCCCTGCTGGTGCTTGTTTTTACGTGTTTATCTGTCAGAACAGGAGGTGCCGAAATGGTCAAAGAGATCTTCAGCCGGTACGAAGTAAAATACCTGCTTCCTTACGAGCTGTATGAAAAGCTCGAAAAGGAACTTCATAAAAAAATGAAACTGGACTCCTATGCCAATGAAGACGGCCGGTATTCCATTATCAGTCTGTATTTTGATTCCCCTGACAAAAAGATCTACTACGAAACCCGCAACAAAGCCCGTTTCCGCCAGAAGCTCCGCCTTCGGATATACGATACTGCCAGCCTGGATGACTACGCTTTTTTTGAGGTAAAGAAAAAATATAAAAAGCGCACGTTCAAGCGCCGGACAAATATCAGACTCCGGGATGCCTACCGGTACCTTTCCGGTCAGGAAACAGATATGAACAAACTGGATATATCCAACAGCCAGATTTTTAAGGAAATTGAGTTCTTTAAAAATCAGTACAACCTTCATCCGGAAAACGTCGTCAGCTATGAACGACAGGCATTTGTAGGGATCGATGATCCGGATCTGCGGGTGACTTTCGACTTTAACCTGAAATGCCGCGGGGACGATCTACGGATCGAAAACGGGGCTTACGGCACTTTCTTTACAGATCCGAACCTCGTTATCCTTGAAGTCAAAGTCAACCACAGTGTGCCGCTCTGGCTTTCAAGAGTGCTGAGCGAGCTTGGATGTGAAAAGAAAAGCGTATCAAAATTCTGCACCAGCGCCGATGTTCTGAGTGAAGAGGACGACATCGGCAAAGACGACGGCAAACAGTCGATCATCGTCTAAACATAAGTCTTTAACAGTATAGGGAGATGCACAATGAACCAGTTTTTAGACGCCATCAGAGGCTATGACCTTACAACGAGAGTCTCGATCATAGACGGCTTTCTCGCAATCTTTTTAAGCTTTATTCTTGTTCTGATTATTACCCAGGTGTACAAAATGACCTATAAAGGGAAAAACTATTCCCAGTCATTTGTTCATACTGTCATTATTATGGGTGTCGTTGTTTCCATCATTATGATCGTCATCGGTAACAACATTGCTGTCGCCTTCGGTCTTGTGGGAGCATTCTCCATTATCCGCTTCCGGAGTGCCATGAGCGATCCGAAAGACATCGCCTTTATCTTTTTCGGAATGGCAGCCGGTATTGCCTGCGGCCTCGGGTTTTATATTCTCGCCGTTACCTTTACCCTGACATTATCTGTCCTTATTTATCTGCTGTACATCATGGATTACGGTAAGCAGGAAGGCAAGCCCCGGACGCTTAAAATTACGGTTCCCGAAAACATTCAGTATGAGGGACTGTTTGATGACATTTTTGAAGACTACATTCTTGAGCATCAGCTGAAACGGGTGCAGACCACCAACCTCGGTACGATGATTCAGCTGGAATACGATGTGGTCACAAAAGAAGGGATCAGTGACAAGGAACTGATCGACGCGATCCGCGAACGTAACGCCAACCTTAACATATCGCTTAACTACGCACCGTCTACACCAACATATTAAATCATCCATAAGGCTGATCCCCAGGGTCAGCCTTTTTTGTATGCTTAAAAGCGGAACTTTTTTTACTGATCTTGTAACGCAACGGCATTTAGTGAGTTATAAAGGTGAAAGGGGGATAAGCGTTGGACTTCGAAGACATCTACCGCAGATACTTTAAGGAAGTTTATTTGTATATCAGATCATTGCGTCACGATGAGAGTACAGCTGAGGAAGTGACACAGGAAGCTTTTTTAAAGCATTAGAATCCATCGAAACATTCGATGGTTCAAAGGATATCCGAGCCTGGCTCTTTGCGATTGCCCGGAATACATACTTCTCCCATTACAAAAAAAAGAAAAGGCAAATCGATTCAGCTGCCGGTGATGAACAGAGTATTGGTGTTCAATTGGTGAACCACCTGATGAATGAAGAGGATGCCTTTACTGTACATCAGTTTCTTCATGTGATGAAAGAACCCTATAAAGAGGTTTTTTCACTCCGCACCTTTGGTGAACTGCCTTTTGAAAAGATAGGAAAACTATTTGGAAAAAGCAGCGGGTGGGCCAGGGTAACCTTCTACAGGGCAAGAAAACAGATTATCGAATATATGGAGGAGATCGACAATGAAAAAGATTAAATGCACCATCATTCGGGATGTACTGCCTCTCTATAATGACAACGTAATCAGCCGGGATACAAAGGAAATGGTAGAGGAGCATCTGGAGAATTGCCAGGCATGCCAGAGGGAATATGAGTCTATGAAACAGGAGCTTCGGCTGCCACTGGAAAATAAAGACTCCCTTTTTATGTAAATCAGCAGAAAGTGGCGGAGAAAAAAATGGATGCTGTCGATCACCTCAGCTTTTTTGACCGTCATTATCCTCACAGCAGCATTCTGGTTTGTCTTTTACTACGAAACCGGTATTCCTTATTCTGATGAGTTAATGACGGTGGAATGGGAGAATAATGAGCTCGTTTCCCGGTATTCAGGCGAAAGCTACGCCAGTGTTCACGAGACTCACCCTATGTCGCTTGAAGTTGACGGGGAACAAAAGAATGTGAGTTTTATTTATTACACAAAGACGGCAGCCGATTCACCTTCAAGAAATCTGCTAAACAGCGAAAATCGGCTCATTGGTGAGGAATACATTTTTCCTTTTGCTGATAGCGGTATAGTCGAAGCCGTGTATTATGCCGAATTCAACACTGAAGATATCACTGCCGGCAAAGATACCTGGGAAGACGTTATGGAGCGTGGGGAATTAATCTGGAAGAGATAAAAGAGTCAACAAAAACAGGTGCCGCAGCCGCAGCACCTGTTTTTTATAGAGAAGGATCAGATTTTATCCTTTCAGCAGGCCTTTAAACCATTTGAGTGGAGGCTTGTTCGAGATCCTGTGGAGTTTTTTCTGCTGATACACCACCGGGGAAAGCTGCTCCTGAAGCTTGGTGACTCTGCGGTCTGTATCTTTTTTCGCACGATCCTGCTGCTTTTTTAATGCATTCAATTCTGTGCGCAGCTGCACGGCGGCAGTTTTCTGCTCTTCCTCGTTTTGCCGAAATTCAGCAAGTGCTGTTCGCAAACGCTCATTTTCTTCTTTCAGCGCGCTCACTTCCTGATTCAATTTGTGAATTCCGTCAATTTCATCCCCGCCATCTTCCGCCAATACACTAAATTTCCTGCTTACGGCTGAATCGACGAGTTCCATAATATGTCGATCCCGTTCCGCCGCTGTCTCCGGACCGAAAAAGGAGCGGAGAATCTCCTGCTTTTTGACAGGGTCGGTTATAACATCGTCTTCGCTTTTCGGCTTGAATCTTGTAGAGGTATTCTGGCCATGTATAATCACAATATAGTTCCGGTTGCTGTTTAAAAGCTCCCAGTTAAAACTGGAAATGTCCCTGTGAGATTTCGTTTCGAATCTTTTACCTGCAAGAAAATCGCTGCTTTTGTACACCTGGGTGTAAAACGGTGGTGATGGAAAGTGAACATAGGCAAGCTGATTGTTCCCTTCATCATAAAGATATCCGTCCTGATTGAGAATCATTTCCGTGTCTTCGCGAATGTCCTTTTTATGAAGTTCATCAACGACATCAGCATGATACATGTCATCCGAATCAATCCGGGCAAACAGCACGTATTCACACTCCGCCACCATACGGTCCATCAGCGGATCGATTTCCTTTCCGCTTACAAAAACAACATTATCGGGGATATCATATTTCTCGAGTTCATCGTTTATAATGGCTTCAGAACGTTTATCATACGCCACCAGAGCAGTGAAGTTCTGGTTCGTCTGGTTTTTCAGGCTTCTGAGTGTAAATCTGTTAAAGATGGAAAGCCGGTTGGCAATCCATTCTCTGGACAGCCGCTCGTCTCCGCCGAAAGCCCAGGCATTCAGGGGAATTCTGATGATCACTCTTCTCGATGCTAGACTCATAATAATCCTCTCCTTCGGGTTCTGTATATTTTTATACTGGTTCGTTTTTTGCGTTAATTAATTTTAAGAATGCTAATTTAATAGAAAGCTTTGGCTTCAATTCGGGTGTATTCCTTTATCACTCACAACTTAAACATGATAATACTGTCAAAACAAAACAGATCTCCGCAATTCACTTAGAATAACGGAAATCTGCCTTTTTGTCATCCGGCCCTATTCATTTTCCCCAGTCAGCCAGGCTAGAACGTACTCACTCCAGGCATCATGACCTGCCTGGGATGGAAGTACCCCTTCAAGGTAGTCCTGAAGTTCTTCGCTTTCAACTGACGGCCAGTTTTCCCAGTGATTCAGATATACATGACTGCTTTCATCTGCGTAGTCACCAAATGGGACAATCTGATTGGCAATATAATTCGGTGCCTGATACATACCGCGGGGCTGCGACGGCATGAGCGCGATCACAGCTTCGGGATTCTCTCCGATTACAGCATCGAGCATCCGCTCGAGATTATAAATCGTATCTTCAATGAACCAGTCTCCGTTGTCGTTCCAGATAAACGGTTCAATCAGAAAGATATCTGCTCCTGAAGCAGCAGCTTCTTCGTGCAATCCTTCCGCAGCAACCTGGGAACTGGACATGTTACCGTGTGAATGGACACTCACTTCAAACAAACCTTCACCGTAATGGTCAGCGAGCCCGTCCTGAAGCAGTTCCGGCCAGGGAGTAACCCCTGTTTCATCGTAGTCCGACAAAGCTCTTGAGCCGAACGCCAGAATGCTGACCGGCCTTTCTTCCTCAATTGCCTCAGCGACCTGTGATTCAAACAGGGAAGGAACACTTTCCGGAACATCAGCCAATTCAGTAAGGTCATATGCTGTTTCCTCTTCTGCCTCATTCTGTCCATCTTGACCGGCTGTATCTTCATCGCCGGTTTCCTGATTCTCCTCTGAAGCGGAGCTGTCCGAAGCTTCTGTTTCGCCGCCCGACAAACGCTCATGAGCATCTGCAGCGATGGCAGATAGGCGGTTATCATACTGCCATTTTCCTGCCAGGACACTGATAATGGCTACTAATACTATTAAACTGACAACCCTACGTTTCATCTCAATAAACCCCTTACCTTTTCTATCTGTGACAATGTGCCTCTAATTATACAATGACAGACTACGAGTTTCAGCAAAAAATGGGAATATTTGCGGGTTTTCTTTCTTATTTTTTCAAATTGTAGGGAATGACCACCTTTTCAACCAGAATCAAAAACGCTTCTGCGCTTTCGTTAAATTCCAGTTCCCCCTTCGGTGTCTGCACGCTCTTTTTGTAAAGATTGTTTTTTACGCTGCAGGCGGACGCTTTCAGCAACCCATCGCTTCAGCCTCATAATTAAGTTTACGAAAAGCAGCAATTTATTCCAAAACAGCTCAGCTTTACTATTATATTTACGCCATTGTACGCCAGGAGAAGGATGCCGATAAACATGGCATACAAAGGCCCCGGCATTATGGCATTGCCGAGGCTTCATTCTTATTCGTCAGCCGGACTCCAAGGGAAGGCCGGATCTTCTGTTTCAAGATAACTGATCATGCCGTATAGGCCGTTCACATAAGCTTCAAGGTTTGTATCCGGGGAACGGAGACTGCGGTTAAACTTCAGCTGCATCGCCTCCACGCCTAGCTGATTAAAGCTGTAGTTGGCAATCCGTTCCGGAGCCGAGGCATTAAAATGATAGTTTTCGTAAACATTGAAGATCCCAAGTTCACGGTAGGCGTTCATAAGAGCGGCCGGGCGATGGGCACTCACAAGTTCCCCATCATTTGTACCGATATCCATGGCAAACGGCCAGGAGGCAGCAGCTCCGTGAATATCCAGGACAAGATCGATTTCATACTGATCGATTACACGTTCAAGTTCTTCTTTAAACGGCACAGGATCATAATGATTTGGATCCTGTGTTTTCTTCGTCGTGTAAAGCACGTGGGCACCGGTATACTCCTGAAGGGAGAGTGTGATGGCACCTGTATAGAACTCCTGGCTTTTTGGATTGCCGTCACGAATTGTCCTCGTTGTGTGCGGCGCCGTGATTAAAACACGGGCGTTTTCCCGTCCTTCCTGAAAAGTGAAGGGCTCTTCGGCGTCCACATCCCCGTGGTAGTTATTCTGAGCAAACGGCGCTTCATAAGCATCGGTTTTCTCAAGCAGTGTGCCGTCCTCTGCATCAGCAATCAGGACATCGAGAGGATGCACGTACTCATGTGCTTCTGCTAAATCCACTTTTACTTCAGTTGAAAGGGCAGATTCGCCGCCAAGCAGGGCAGACGTATCGATTCGGTTGTTTACCACATATCTGATAACCGATTCACGGGCGCGGTCTGAGGACGTGAGCAGCATGACCGTTTCATTTTTTGCCGCCAAAACTGAGCCGGTCAGGGCGTCAGCGAAATCCGTACCAGTGGCAATGTACGCATGGTTACCAGGTACGGCAAGCTGTTCGGCGATTGCAGCTGCAGTCTCATATCTGTTTTCACCGCTGATCCTTACCGGTGACGGAAGCTGTGCTTCGACCTCTTCGTCAATCACAGCAGATCCGCCAATGACTGTTGTCTGAACGAATCCCCGCTCCTCGATAAACGTTTCTGTTACGTCGGGCAGGTAGTTCTCACTGGTCAATAAAATCGGCACACCGTGATTGGCCGCCACCGGAGCTGCCGCAAGGGCGTCCGGATAATTACGCCCGCTCGCTACAAAGGCATCATCGGCCTGGGAAAGCTCATTCGCAATCAGCACCGACGTTTCGTAGCGGTTTTCTCCGCCGATCCGGTCCACTGTCAGACCAAGAGCCAGAAGGGTTTCCTCCACGTCGGGAGATACGGCGTTTTCGCCTCCGAGTATAACAGCTTGCCCGGCCTGAAGCCGTTCAATTTCATTAAGGGTTTCACCAGATAATCCTGCGGTTCTGGATAGAAGAATCGGAGCATTATACTTGTGGGCAAGCGGCGTTCCGGAGAGCGCATCGGGAAAATCGTTTCCACGAGCGATAAAAACAACATCACTGCCTCCTTCCCAGCCGGCTTTTGAAATTTTCACTGCAGTTTCATACCGGTTTTCTCCATAAATCCGTTCAACATCTTCATCTGCCTGGACGGAAGTCGATGAAAGTACAAAAAATGCGGTAACTGACGCTGCCGCAAGTGCCAATATCTTTTTAATTTTCCCCATCTCCTTTTTGAATATTCTTACTTTTAGAGCCGTAATCCTTTCAGGTGTTGTATGTAGTCTATGAAAATAATCAATACGATTTCGACATTTATTATGTAGGCAGAATGCAAGACTCTCTGTAAAAGGATAAGCGAAAACTCACACTGTTTCAATATTTTTCATGAATCGACACAAACTGCATCTACCGGCATGTGATGGATAAAAGGCCATAAAATCCCACCGTTACTGGGATTGCTCCGCTCAGTTCTTTAGAAGGAACGAAGTTCTTTTTCAAGAACGTGCTTTTTTTACTATATAAGATACGTGACGTTTGCATCGATCTTTGAAACATCTGTAACATTATCAAATTATGTAGAATTTTACGATATAATGTGGTTTAGGAAAAAATAAAGGAGGGAAAATATGAAGGTTCATACGAACATTAAAGCTTTTCTAGTCTTCACCGTTACGCTACTCTTTTCATTCACTCTCTACACCGAACCAGCAGACGCTGCTGATCTCGAGTTCGATCGGATTTCAGGCGACAACCGAATCGGGACAGCAATTCAAATATCTCAGAAAGGCTGGCCGAATGGCCTGTCTAATGGTGATAATACCGTTATTATCGCACGGTCCGATCACCCTGCAGACGCCCTTGCCAGTGCAAGTCTTGCCGGCAAAATGAATGCGCCTATTTTACTTACATCCCAGAACAGTTTACATGCTGACCTGACGGACGAACTGAACCGTCTGAATGCATCAAAAGCATACATACTCGGAGGAACAGACGCAATCAGCAGCAATGTGAGTCAGAGCCTGCAGAATCTCGGACTCTCGGTTGAACGGGTTGAAGGAAGCAATCGTTATGAAACTGCAAAAGCGATTAACGAAGCAGCAAACCTGTCGACCAGCAGCCATGCCCTTCTCGTAAACGGCCAGACAATTGCCGATGCCCTTTCAGCTTCCGGTATTGCCGCTGTGAATGAAATGCCGATTTACCTCACTGGATCTGAATCATTAGCAATCACGCTCCCTTCAGAGGTTGAGACCGTCACGATGATCGGCGGGGAAACGGTGTTAAGCGAAGGGATTGAGAATGAGCTCAACGCTCTTGGAATTGAGACTAACCGCATCGCAGGAGACAACCGTTACGAGACAAACATACAGGCAATTCAGAGTTTTGATTTTGCCAGTGATGAATCCATTATGGTAAGAGGAACGACTGTAAGCAGCCAGGGAGAAGATTATCCTGATGCTGTTGCAGCCGGCGGTCTTGCCGGACAACTGGGAAGCCCTGTCGTCCTTACCCACCCTGAACAGGCACGTACGGATGTGAGAAACTTCCTTCTTTCGCAGAGCGGACTCACCTATGTTCTCGGCGGGACGACCGCGATTTCCGAAACTGTCCTTCAGCACCTGAACCAGGATTTTGATGAAAATGCGGTAACCGATGCTTATGTTAACGCCAAATCCGGACTGAATATCAGAAGTACACCGGGCGGTTCCGTTGTCGGCACTCTTTCAAGGGGAACCATGGTTGAAATCCACGAGTTTGACGGCGACTGGGCTAAGATTTCTTATAATGGCGGCTACGCCTATGCCCATGCTTTCTATTTAAATATTACAGGTGACAACTACCTTCTTGCCGGCCATACAATTGTAGTGGATCCAGGTCACGGGGGCCATGACGGTGGAGCATCCGCAAACGGCCTTACCGAGAAAAACGTTGTTCTCGATGTGAGTCTCCTTGTTTACGATCAATTGCTTCAGTCTGGTGCAAACGTGGTCATGACAAGAAGTACCGATGTGTTTGTGAGTCTGGCAGGACGTGTAGAAATTGCTGAAAATGCCAATGCCGATTCATTTGTGAGTGTCCATGCGAATGCAGCCGGGAGTGAAGCAGCCCATGGGATTGAAACCTTCCACTGGGGACAGCACGCTAGCGAAGAAAGCAAGGCTCTTGCAGAAGCGATTCAGGACCGCCTGATCTATGATACAGAGGCAAACGACCGCGGTGCCAAAGAAGGGAATTTCCACGTAATCCGCGAGAACACAATGCCGGCCGTACTTGTGGAAATCGGGTTCCTGACAAATCCGGCGGAAGCGAACCTGCTTCGCACTCATGCCTATCAGTCAGAGATCGCGAATTCTATTTATCAGGGTATCGTAGACTTTCACCGTACACTTCAATAGATTCATAGTTTAAATGCCGGTCCCTCAGGGGCTGGCTTTTTTGTGTGTGGTGAGATTAGGGGGCTTACTCCTTAAGTAAATTCTTTAAGGTGGCTCTCTCTTCATTTCTTCCCCAAACTCGCATTGATAATGAAGAGACTCGGCCCCTTCCTCTTCACTTTTCTTCAGAAAACATATTTAAATGAAGAAACTAATCCTTTCCCGCGAATCACTCCCTTTTGATCCCAACATGAACCACTCAGAACTGAAACATGCCGTTTAGGAAACATCTCTACGGGATATAGCAAAAAGCCCTCACCTTGGAACCTGGTGAGGGCCTTCTGATCGTTATGCTATACATATGTTTTACTGCTTACGCGCCTGGAAAAATGCCTCAATGTCTTCGGATACAGCTGCATGTCCGCCGAGAAGGAATACGTTTTCGAACATTTTCCCTTCAATGTAGCTTTCTACATTAGCCGGCAGATGGCTCTGTCTCGTTAAAAGAATCGGCATCTCATGATCATAGGCAAGACGGCTCGCACTCAGGCCGTCCGGGAAGTCCTGACCATTGGCGAGCGCAAAGGATGTGGCTTCAGGGTAATAGGCTGCTTTCACAGCAAGTGCCGTTTCAAAACGGTTTTCCCCGTGAACACGGTTCACACTGACGCCCATGTTGGCAAGCTCACTGAGCGCACCGTTTGGCACTGCATGAGGGCCGCCTACAACGGTTGCTGACTGAATTCCCTGTTCGTGGGCATACACTCTGAGTGCATCGCTCAGACCTTCATCATCCCAGTTGATTAGAACAGGAATTTCGTTTTCCGCTGCGTAAGGAACAATTGACATGGCATCTGCAAAATCAAAGCCGGATACAACAAACATTTCTGTCGCATCTGGATTCACATGATCAGCAATGGCCACAGAGGTTTCAATACGGTTTTCACCGTATACACGCTCAACATCAAATGTTTCACTGAATGTCTCTTCCACGATTGCCGGAACGGCCGCTTCTCCACCGAGAATGACGATGCTTCCGTTATCGTTCAGAAGTTCTTCTGCCTTTGCCTTAGCTGCGTTCATAATGTTCTCATTATCGTTGACAAGAAGAACTGTCCCGTTAAGTGACTGGTTAAGGGCACCGCCGGCAAGAGCATCCGGATAGTCGCTTCCGGAAGCAAGAATCACATGATCAAGTGTGCCGTCTTCAATTTCGTCTGCAAGGGCAAGAGACGTTTCGTAACGGTTTTCCCCTGCAATACGGGATACTTCGCGATCCATCTCCTGCTGCTCGATGGAAATACGTCCTTCAGTAGTTTCATAGTCAATCGCTTCGTTGTTTTCTTCGAATGTTTCAGCAAAACTGAACATAGCAGTCGTAATTTGCCCGATTGCCGGCTCAACCACTTCACCTTCGAAGTTATAGCCGCTTCCGCCTGTTCCGATAAAATCAGGAACAACGACTGTGTACGTGTCGTCCATTCCGATTTCTTCCCCGTCAAAATAGAGGTCAGCTTCGAGGAAATTTCCCTGAGCGTCCACATGAATTGTGTATTCCAGTCCGGCTGTCTGAAGGTCGATTTGATTACGACCGTCACGTGTGTAGGAAAATTCGATCACGTCGTGCAGGGCTTCGCCCGTCATTTCATAGATCATCAGCTCGTTCGCAAAAGGTTCGATCGTGTAGATGTCCCCTTTTGTAATCTCGCCGGGTTCAATACTGTCACGGATCCCACCGTTGTTCGTAAAGGCGATGTCTCCCTCTCCGTAGTAAAGAAGAGAGTCGGTCCAGAAGTTACCTAGTGCCACGTCCATTTCATAACGGCCGTCACGAGTAAGTCCGGTGTTGGTTTCACCGATCACTTCGGAAAGAAGTTCGTCCATTTCATCGTTGTAGTGGTCAATGATGGCCTGAACGGATTCATTGGTTTCTGTCAGGCTTTCCGTGTCCTGCAGAAATCCTTCTACACCGAGTACTTCGTGTGTGTCTTCATCAAGAGTGAAAGTGAGGTTTCCTACGTATTCACTGTTCGCACCTGCCTGTGCCACCGGTGTCCCGTTAACCATAACAGGTTCATCAAGCACCGTATGGGAGTGACCGCCGATAATCGCATCGAAGAATTCAACTTCTTCTGCGAGTGCCTGGTCGGCACCAAAGCCGATATGTGTGAGGGCGATGTAAACGTCCACTTCGTCCCGTACATATTCATATTCAAGGGCACTTTCCACATAATCATGAAACTCAATTCCAACTACTCCTGCCGGTGCTGTTGCCGGCGGGTTCTGTGTAAGACTGAGAACACCTACTGTAACATCGTCAATTTCATAGATTTCATAAGGGTCCGGCTGCTCAATAGGAATATCTGTGTCCACGACTTCCATGTTGGCACTTAGCCAGTCAAAATCCGAATCTGATTCCCGTGCGGCAAAAGCTTCCTGTCCGTAATCGAATTCATGATTTCCGATCGCAAGAGCATCGAGCTCCATTTCGTTCAGAATCTCGACTACCGGTACACCCTCGAGAAGGTCTACTACGGCGTTCCCGCTGAACATGTCCCCTGCATCGAGATACATGGAGTACTCAGCATTGTCGCGCTCCTCGTTAATGTAAGCTGAAGCTTTACCGAGCGGATCGATCCGTGCGTGAATGTCGTTGGTGTGAAGAACTTTCAGTTCCTTCACCCCGTCCTGAGTTTCATCAGCCTGAACGGCACCAGCTGAGCCGAACGTAAAGAACGACGAGGCCAAAAGTACACCTGCCATCATCGAAGTGAGTGTTTTCTTTCCTTTTCTCATCTACCATTCCTCCTGAACAAAAATAGGTGGTACGCGTTCCATCTTACAGACTGAACGTCGAGAATCGATTACAAAGTCTTTAAAACTTTGTAAATTCTCTTTTATTTTACACGATTCTTGTTCATTTTTTGACAAATTAAGCGCTTTCACACCGTTTGTAGGAGAGCAAAGTGCATGAATAGGCATTTAGTTAGATAGATTGCCAGATTATAAAAGGACTTTTGTTCCGGTTATTTTCTATTATATACATAAAAAACGCAGCCCCCGAAGGGACTGCGTTTTAAGCTGATTCTTAGTGAAGCAGCATGCGAAGCTCGTTCTGAACCTCTTCACTTACGGCGTTAGGACCGCCGAAGATGGTGAGGTGATGCAGATCAGATCCGGAGATGTAATCAGCTGTCACACTGTGGACGCTGGATCCTGTAAGAAGAATTCCGCTTCCGTTCTGTGCGGCAAGTGGAGCACCTGCAAGGGCATCAGCAAAGTCAAGGCCTGTTGCCACGTACATGTGATCCGTATCCGGTGCAAAGTGCTCAGTTACAGCAATGTTCGTTGCGTAACGGTTATCACCGGCAAGACGATCAACGTCAATTCCCATACCGGAGATAGCATCCTCAGCAGATTGACTTACTGCTGTATAGCCACCAACGATAACCGCTTCGTCAACACCGAGTGAGTCAAGAGCCTGTCCTGCAGGACCGGAAAGCTCGCCGGCACCTGTAAGAAGGATTGGCATTCCGTGCTGAGCAGCGTAGGAACCGATGCTCAGAGCATCAGGGAAGTTATGGCCGTTGACAACAACTGCGCCATTCACATCCATGTTGTCTCCAAGGTAGCTTGCAATCTCGTAGGAAGTGTCGTAACGGTTCTGACCGAATACGCGGTCAACGTTAAGACCCATTCCTTCAAGAGTTGTAACTACGCCATGGTCGATGACGTTTGGTCCACCAAGTACGATTACACGCTCTGCTCCAAGACGCTCGATCTCATCAGCCGTAACATCAGGCAGAATGGAACCGTTAGTCAGAAGAAGCGGTGCATCGTAGTGATGGGCAAGTGGCGCTCCGGCAAGGGCATCAGCAAAGGCTGTTGCGTTTGTCAGAACAACAACGTCGGAAGAATCCCACTCATGGCTGATTTGAACAGCTGTTTCGTAACGGTTGTCACCGTAGATACGGTCAACAGATGGTCCAGCTTCTCCAACTGTGATTGTACCTTCAGCATAAGCCGTGGATTTGTTTCCTGCAGCATCCTCAAGCGTAATTTCAACAACTCCGCCTTCGAATTGTGCTTCAGGAGCAGTCCAAGTACCAGTGTAATGACCTGGCTCTGTTTCTTCCATTGCTACACGGTGGTCATGATCCACTCCGTAACCGGCGCTTGGAATCGCGACTACAAAGCTTGCATCTCCACCTTCAGTATTGCTGTCGAAGGAAACTGTTACTGTTTCACCAGGCTGAACATGAACATCATCTTCAGGCTGGATATTGTCAATTGAAGGAGCTGTAAGGTCGACATACACGGTCACAGACTCTTCAGCGTGGTTACCTGCAAGGTCCATCGCTTCAACTGTGATTGTGTTTTCACCTTCTTCAAGGATAATGCGCTCGGAGAAAGAACCGTCTTCAGCAAGCTCAGTTTCTTCACCGTTCACAGTTACCCAATCAGGGTTTTCTTCGTCAACAGTACCGCTCACAGTAACAACTTCATTGTTAGTTACCATACCGTCTTCCGGAGTTTCAATCGTAATGTCCGGAGCTTGAGTATCTTTGATTACCATTACGGAGTCTGATGGATCAGACACACCGCTGTCGACAGTTGCTTCAACGTAAATGGAGTTTTGACCTTCGTCAAGATCCACCCACGCGGAGAAGTGTCCGTCTTCGTCTGTGTCAACAACAGCCGCAACGTCTTCGTTGTTGTAGACAGTGACTTCAGCTTCTGTCTGAACATGACCTGTTACTTCAATAGAGTCTTCATTCGTGTACGTCCAGTCGTCAGGAGATGTGATGACCGGAGCTTCAAGAGCGTACCCAACGTTCGCACGGATCAGGAAGTTTCCGTATTGCGTTTCCGGCTCAAAAGATCCGCCGATATAGAAGTAAGAGCGCTCAGCATTTGGCTGCTCTTCGTCTGTCGCTACACCAGGAGACTGGGTACCGGCAAACGGCTGAATAGTTGTGATGATGAAATCATTATCAGTAACAAACGCATCGTCACCGAAGTCGATATAGTTCCATCCACCACGCTCAACCTCTACTGTAAATGGCTCAATGGCTCTGCCAGTCGGCGTACCTGAAGCGTTTGTTTCATATACTGCGATCTGAGTCACGTTACCGCCCGGTACCGGCCAGTCATCGCCCCAGATGTAGATATTTGTACCGCGGACTTCCGCAGATCCTTCCGGAGTAAAGCGGACACCCATACCGTTACCGGCTGCGTTAAGAACAACAGCGTTCTCTGCATTACCAGTATCATAGGCAATTTCATCGTCGTAACTGATAAATGGAGCAAGCTCGACAGTGACGTTTGTCACTTCGCCGCCTTCAACTTCTACAGTTACTTCTGCAGGGTGGTAGTTCTCGGCAGTTACGCGGAGAGTGTACTCACCATAGATGACATCTTCAATCATGAACTCGCCGTCTTCATCCGTAGTTGCTGTAGGAACGTTCGTGTCTTCAATTACACGTACTGTTGCACCTGCAATTGGTTCACCGTTACGCTCGTTGACAACTTCACCAGCGATATGACCGCGTGGTTTCGGATCAAGCATGAAGTTCTGTGTTACTGTTTCTTCAGCCTCAACAACCACGTCAGCTGTTTCGCTGTAGTAGCCGTATGCATCAGCCTGAAGGGTGATCGCTTCACCATCAGTTGCCGGATGCGTCATGAGGTAGGATCCGTCCATAGGGTTCGTATGAACCGTACGTCCAGTGTCAAGAGATGTAACTGTCGCCTGAAGCGGAAGACCGCTGTCGTCAGTCACTGTCATTTGGCTTGTAACAGCTTCATAGCTGTTTCCAGGTGTTACAAATCCAACTTCTGTACGATCTTTGTCAGAGGCAGCCGCAGAGCGCTCGATTGGCGTTGCTGCTTCTGGTTCTCCGTCAGTAGATGCAAGAACGAGGAAGTCATCAATGTACATTCCTGTGTCGTTAATGATGAAGTCTGAATCAAATGCGATTCGAATGTGGATGTCCTCACCGATGTAACCATCAAGAGAAAGCTCTTCGTGAGCCCACACACGCTCACGTCCAGTGTACTCTACGTACTCGGTCCAGGTCTCCCCACCATCGCTGGAGACTTCAAGGTAAGCATAATCCCAGTTTGTTTCAACATCCTTCCAGTAAGCAAAATGAAGTGTTGCTGTTGAAAGCTCTTCACCAAGCTCAATTTCCGGACTCATTAGCCAGCTGTCTTCATTGTTATTGTAGTCACCGGAAAGGTTTGTCGCCCACAGGT
Source organism: Alteribacter lacisalsi (assembly GCF_003226345.1). GTDB lineage: Bacteria > Bacillota > Bacilli > Bacillales > Salisediminibacteriaceae > Alteribacter > Alteribacter lacisalsi. The sequence continues at coordinate 235,872 of NZ_PDOF01000003.1, forward strand.
TGTCCCCAACATATGCTTCGTTAGGTCCTGAAGTCGGTTCGCCCCACTCCCAAGTGCTGTCAACTCCACCTTCTGTAAAGCCGCCGTCATCATTCTGGAAGTCGCTGTAGTACGCAACTACCACGAAAGGTGCGGTTGCAGATACAGTTTCAGACGGCTCACTTTCGTTACCGCTGAAGTCAAATGCAGTTACATAATAGTGGTACTCTTCGCCACCTTCAGTATCTACATCATGGAAATACGTTGATCCCGTTGTGCCAATGTGTTCGAAATCATCTGCATCATCGTGGGAACGGTAAACGTTGTAACCTTCTGTGTCTGTTTCAGGAGAAGCAGACCAGTCAAGAAGGATTCCCATGTTGGACTGCTCAGCAGTCAGATCTTCAGGTGCGCTTGGTGCATCAAGGTCTTCACCTACAAGAGAAACGTTGTCAAGGTACCAGCCAAGGTAGTTCGTATCCACATCGGTCTGAAGCTGGAATGCCACAAGAACCGGTGCTTCGTTGTTTGCATAGTCATCCAGGTTTACGTAGAGGTTTCTCCACTCCTGGTCCTGACCAGTGAATTCGTACTGAACATCCCATGTTTCACCGTAGTCACCACTTGTGGCAACCATAGCAGTATCGTAGCCCTGCTCAATGTCGTACCAGTGGTTCATACGTACGGATCCCTGATCCTGATCACGCATATCAACTGGTGGAAGCATAGCCGTTGATACGTTGCCATCCGTGTAGTTTCCGTCAAGGTTTGTACCAAGAAGACGGGATCCTGTAACCGGTTCCGGTCCTGCAGTCGGTACGCCCCACTCCCAGTCCCCGTCAAGAGACCAGCCAACAGGGTTGTTCTCAAAGTCCTGGTAGTAGTTGTCCGGAACGATACCGAACGTGACGTCTACGTCATACCAGTCAGTTGAAGTGGTGTTACCGCCGAAGTCTGTCGCAATGATCCGGTATTCAAAACCTGGTTCCTGTACGTATTCGTAAGGAATTTCTCCGCGATACTCACCGTGAAGGTGGTCACCGGAGATCCGGTCCATTTCAACCATCGCATTGTCGTCATGAGCTTCGTGGCTTACTTCAATGACAACACTTGTAACGGCAACATCGTCAGAAACGGTTGCGTATACAGGGATGTCAAGTCCGGAGTAAGCTTCGTCAAAAGAAGTATAGTCTTCGATTACAGGCGGCTCAGTGTCGTCGCCACCAGTAAGAACGTGACCTGTGATTGCGCCCATTCCGCCGGCAACAATCTCAGCAGCCGCTTCTACATCAAGAAGTCCGACGCCGTAACCGTCGTTCGGTACACTTGTGTACTGGCTGTCTGTCAGTGGTTCAGCAGTGTCATTCAGCATATCCTCAAGATCGTCTACTGAAAGACCCGCATCGAAAGAGAGAAGAATCGCAGCTGCACCGGAAATATGCGGTGAAGCCATTGACGTTCCGTTAAAGTTAGCATATCCGCCGTTCGCAACAGCAGAGCGAATGGCTACACCAGGAGCGGAGATGTTCGGCTTCTGGTCGCCATCATAGTTGGATGGTCCACGGCTTGAGAAGCTTGCAAGTGCAGCATTGCTGTCAACTGCTGCAACAGCGTAGCTTTCAGGATAGTTGGCCGGAGGCGTTACTGTCTGCGCTCCTGGTCCGGAGTTACCTGCAGACCATACCGGGAACTGACCGGCATCTCTCCAAGCCTGTACAAGTGGACGGTACCATTCGCTGATACCAGGCTGTCCGCCCCATGAGTTCTGAACGATTTCAGGAGCCATGGCCGGGTTTGGTGTTCCGTCAGCACTTGTCGGAGCCAGCATCCACTCACCGGAAGCCAGAAGATCAGCCTGGGATCCGCCACCAGTGGCAGAAAGACCTTTTGCTGCGATCCATTTTGCACCAGGGGCTACCCCAATCTGGTTGGATCCGTTCTGCTCGGCACCCATTACTGTACCGGCAACGTGTGTACCGTGATTATGATCATCGTAAGCTTCTTCCTGACCGTTAACGGCATCGAAGAAGTTGTACTCGTGATCATACTCACCAGTTTCAGGATCGTACCCGCGGTATTGATGTTGAAGAGCCGGGTGGTCTCTTTGAACACCAGTATCGATTACACCAACCGTGATTCCTTCACCAGTTGAGCCCAAAGTCCAGGCTTCCGGTGCGTTTACCATGTCGATGTTCCAGCCGATGTCCTGGATTTCCACATCATCCGTGCTTGGTTCAGGAAGGTCAGCTTCGATCCAGCTGTTTTCCTGAATGCTTGCTACCTCTGGACGATAGGAAAGCTGTTCAGCCATTTCTTTTGTTACCTCAGCGTATACGTAGTTCATTACGTAAAAGCTGTTGATATCTTTAACTGTTCCCGCTTCCTGTCCTGCTTCCAGGGTGGAAAGGAGTTCAGCCTGCGTTGTTTCTGCAGTTGTGTAAAGTGCGTCAAAAACGGCGTAGCGCTTTGACATTTTTTCCTGATAAGGCGTCGTTGCTGTGTTTACTTCAAGATCAGCAACAACAGAAGCTGTGTCGACCTGCTCGGTCATTTCAATAAGTACTTCTACAAATTCTTCCGTTTCGAACTGCGTCATAACCGAGTTTTCGATTTTTTCAGCAGCCGATTTCTCGTTCGCGTCCTTCATCGTTATGATATCTCCGTTACCAGCAGCTCCAGCCTGATCGGCGACTGTGGCAAACGGCGTCATGACGAGCAGGAAAATCATCAGCATGGCAAATCTTGCACGCATCAACTTTCTCTTCTTATACGACATTGTTTCCCTCCTTATTTTGTAGACAGGCGGCAAATCTCCCATTCCCTCCTTTTACGTCAATTTGCCCGTCTAGGAAATTACAAAATTATCATATTCCTTGTCGTGCTAATTTTCAATAAATTTAGAATAGTATCTTCAAGTGTGAAAATTTATGTAAAAGATGGTCCTATCTTTTCGACAAAGAAAACTGTTTTTTGAGTGTGACTTCGGCATTGTTCTGAATAAAAAAATAGGTTTTCAATCCCAAATAAGCGCTTTCAAATCATTTTCAATTTATTTACAGGACTTTAGTACCTTTTTATACTACTTAAGTATGCTTGACAAATACTCATAATCTGCTCTAGTAATTTTGCCGATTTTCAACACTTTACTGTTTTAAAGTAAAAATGTCCTTTTCTGACAGGGTTAAATTGTTAAAAGACGGGTAAATATTCTGTAAAACTCTTATCTTTTTCTATAGATATAAAGTAGAATCTACCATAATAGGAAGATATAAATTGTAAGAGGGGGGGATAGGGAAGGATTATGAAGGAATTAGAAAAACGTGTTTTTTCACAGGACGATCTGAAACTGCTGCTTTCGGAACTGCTCGAGATGGGCAACAAGGAAAATGCCACGGCAAGTGCGCTGATCGACCGGATTCGCGCCGCCATTCCGGAGAAAAACTGAAAATCTGCTGAAAAATAGTGTACTCCGTAAAACCTCTGACGGTAATGGCAGAGGTTTTTGTCATCTTACCGTAACAAAACTAGCTAATAATGATACAATGATGACAAAACCTGACAAGGAGGCCAAACAATTGAAAAAAACAGGGATTATTTTCACCGCATTCCTTCTTTCTTCCGCAGCCTTCATCGTGTTTATCACTATTTTTCAGACAGAAGAACCCGTATATGCAGATGAACTGGGAACAAGAAGCGGTGAAGCATCTGCAGAACGCAGCGGAGATGTTTCCCGTCCAGTCATTACTGACGTCCGAATCGGGGCTGTAGGCGATGTCCTTCTTCACGCACGTGTGTACGATGACGCGGAAACGGAGGACGGCGGATACGATTTTCTGCCGATGCTCGAGGAGATTGAACCGTACATACAGGAACTTGATTTTGTAATGGCCAATCAGGAGTCAATGCCCGGCGGAACGGACATCGGCCTGTCCACCTACCCTCTTTTTAACAGCCCCCGCCAGATCGCAACGGACCTGCAGACAGTGGGCTTTGATTTTCTGAGTCTTGCCAACAACCACTCTCTCGATGCGGGACTGGAAGGGATCTACAGCAGCATTGACCACCTCAATGATATTGGAATGGATTACACCGGTATTTTTGAAAGCCCTGAGGATCGGGAAACGGACAGGATCATTGATGTGAACGGGATTGATTTCGGGATTCTTTCCTACACGTACGGCACGAACGGCATTCCGATCCCCCGGGGACATGAGTACAGCGTGTCCCTTCTGGACAACCCTGATCTGCCGGACGAAATTGCTGCACTAAGGGAAAAATCCGATGTGGTCGTTGTTCACGCTCACTGGGGAGATGAATACGTGCGCACACCAAACGCCGAGCAGGAGCGCCTGGCGCAGGTAATGGTCGATGCAGGTGCAGACATTATCATTGGGCACCATCCACATGTGCTCCAGCCGATGGAGTGGCTTGAGGATGAAGACGGCCGGGAGGCAATCGTCTATTACTCCCTCGGAAACTTCCTCTCCGGCCAGGTATTTGAATACACCGATATCGGAGGGATTGCGCGCTTAAATGTACGAAAAATTGAGCAGGGCGGTGACTCCCGCATCGAGTTGTCCCGGCCTGATATACTGCCGACGTTCGTTCATCACGAAGATCATGACGACTACCGCGTTATTCTTCTGGAAGATGCTTACGGAAAAGAGTACATTGATAAATCAGCTGAAAAACTAATCGGGCACACCGAACAATATTTCGATGATGAATAAGGATGCGCCAGCAGCACAAGCCGGGGGACAGATCAGCATCATGATCCGCCCCCCGGTTTTTATTATAATTCTTAATGAGTATACCCTTCCGTCAGTTTTCCGAAGCTCCTCTGAACGCCATCTGCTCGCCTTCCGCCGCGGTGCCGCGAGCCTAGGGTTTACTGACTAAAAAGTGTACTTATTTAATTCTTTTACTGTTCATTAAAATCCCAGAGAACTTTCCACTCCCCGTCTTCTTCTGCTACATATACATGCTGGACAAATTCAAAATAACCATATTTACCTCTGTATTTTTTCGTAGCAATCACTTTATAGGCATCCATCGCCACCGCTTCCTCATGCTTCTGCCAATGGCTGATTTTACGGGGCGAGGTCAGATCAAAGGTGAATGTATCGACACCGAAATGGTTGATAAAGACATGGGAGCGGTCCTGAATATACGTTTCGCGGGTAAAACGTTTGTGCATGCTCGAATGAAAAAGTTCCCAGGATGAGGAGAACTTCCCTTCCTGTTCAAGAGTATAAAAGGTTTCAACTACCTTTGCAGCCTGTCTTGCTCCAGCTGTAAAAACCAGGTAGCACGAAAAAATCACGACTGCAATCGTGACGAGTGTCATAAGCACAAAACCGGCTGACGGCCCTCGCCTCCGCCTTTTGAGCATCGCTTTCCCCTCCCTGCCTGGCACGGTTGTCTCTAAAAGTATTTCTATTCATAATCGGAAAGGATTATGTCGGACATGCACGTGATGGAGGAGTTAGTATATTGACAGCAGGTTTACTCATAGAAAAAATGGCTCCCAGCACTTGGGAGCCATTTTTGTCTTAATTTATTTTCATATAAGGATTCCGCACTTTTGCCTTAAGAGCTGCCGAGTAAGGACATATCTCCACTTTGCTCACGAGTTATGGCCGAACTTCCGAGAAGTCAGGACATATCTCCACTTTGCCAACGCGTTATGTCCGAACTTTCGAGAAGTCAGGACATATCTCCACTTTGCCAACGCGTTATGTCCGAACTTTCGAGAAGTCAGGACATATCTCCACTTTGCCAACGCGTTATGTCCGAACTTTCGAGAAGTCAGGACATATCTCCACTTTGCCAACGCGTTATGTCCGAACTTTCGAGAAGTCAGGACATATCTCCACTTTGCCAACGCGTTATGTCCGAACTTTCGAGAAGTCAGGACATATCTCCACTTTGCTCATGAGTTATGGCCGAACTTCTGCTAAGTAAGGAGATTCCCCCGTTAAATCCAAGAGCATGCCGAGCATTACGCAGACATTTGATCAGCCTGTATTCACAAGTCCTGCCGCCACACCGCTGATGGTGAGCAGCACTTCCGTCAGGTGCTCCTCTGAGTGTTCCTCTGATGCACGCAGCTTCTTGATCAGGTCAACCTGAAGGAAGCTGAGCGGATCCACGTAAGGATTCCGGCGGTGAACCGATCCCTGGATGTTCGGTGTATGCGCGAGAAGGTCTTCGCCTCCGGAAATACGCAGCAATACGTCCCTGGTACGGTGGAATTCATCGCTGATGTCCCCGAAGATCCGTTCTCCGACAGCCTTATCCTCCACAAGGTTTACGTACTCTTTTGCCGTTTGGAGATCGGCTTTCATAAGGGCCATCTGGAGGTTGTTGACTGTCGCCTGGAAGAACGGCCACTTCTCGTACATTTCCTGAAGAAGTTTCACGTTGTCTTCACCTTTGTCAGCAAATGCCGAAAGTCCGGTCCCCGCTGCATACCAGGCCGGCAGATTCTGACGGCACTGTGTCCAGGCAAATACCCACGGAATGGCACGCAGGTCTTCAAACCTTTCGCTTCCCTTCCGGCTTGTCGGGCGGGAACCGATATTTAACTCCTTGATTTCCCTGAGCGGTGTCGCCTGCTTGAAGTACGTGAGGAAGTCCTCGTCACCGAACACAAGACCCTGGTACTTTTGCAGGGAATGGCCGGAGATTTCCTCCATCGCCGCGTCCCACTCTGCTTTCACTTCTTGCACTCCGTCTTTGGCTTTTGCAGATCCTTCCAGAAGGGCTGAAGCCGCCTGCTCGAGATTCCGGAAGGCAATATCCTTCAGCATGTAGCGTGAAGACAGCACTTCACCCTGTTCGGTAATTTTCACTCCGTCACCTAGCGTTTGGGCCGGCTGGGAGAGAATGCTCCGGTTAAGCGGGCCGCCGCCTCGTCCGAGTGAGCCGCCTCGTCCATGGAAAAACTTCAGACCGACGCCGAACTGGCTGGCTGTATCGTGAATTTCCTGCTGCGCTTTAAACAGCTTCCAGTTAGCCGTCAGTGTACCCCCATCCTTGCTTCCATCGGAGTAGCCGAGCATGATCTCCTGGTGATTGCCGCGCTGGTGAATGTGATTGCGGTACACGTCCATTTCAAACAGTGTCTTCATGATCTCCGGGCCGGCAATCAGGTCGTTTACCGTTTCAAGAAGTGGTGCCACGTGCAGTCCGCTCTCGACTTTTCCGTCAGGATGCAGCCGGTAAATACCTGCTTCTTTTGCAAGCACGAGCACTTCCAGAAGATCACTGGACGACTGGGTCATACTGACGAGATAAACCTCAATCGACCTCGGTCCGAACGTGTCATGTGCTTCTCTAATGAGCTGAAATACTCTGAAGATCTCCCGGGTTTCTTCGGAATAGTCCTCGTGCAGAAGCATAAGAGGACGGGGATCCTGCAGCACATCGTTTAATACCTTGAGCTTCTCATCTTCGCTCAGGCTGCTGTAGTCATCGGCGATGCCGACCATCTTCAGAATTTCCGCAATCGCCGTTTCATGCTCACCGCTGTGGTTACGGATGTCGAGAGTAGCCAGATGGAAACCGAACAGTTCGACCTGACGAATCAGTTTATCAAGCTTTTTCAGCTTCTGGCCGGGCTGGTTGTGCTCTAGAGCGCTGCGTTTAATCATTTTCAGATCATCAAGCAATTCTTCAGCTGAGTCATAGCCTGACTTGGATTTATCCACATTCCGCAGACGTTTAAGCATGATCCCGAATTTGCGCCGGTAATACTCCGTCTCAAGCTTCCACGTCTCCCCGCGCCGCATGTACGCCTTTTCCTCTTTTTCCACGGACTCGCGGAGTTCTTCACTCACCGGGACGTATTTGGAAGACTGGCTGAACCGTCGCATGAGCTCCGTAAGGGATTCCTCGTATTTTTTCAGCGCAAGACCGCGCTGGAGCTTGAGCGTTTCCCATGTGACTTCAGGCGTCACAAACGGATTGCCGTCACGGTCGCCGCCGATCCAGGATCCGAAGTGAAGAAAGTTCGGCACACGCCACGTATGCCCTGGAAAATAGTCATCGAGCTGATCTTCCAGTTCCTGATGAAGGGCCGGGAGAACGCTGAAGAGCGTCGTATCAAAGTAATAAAGGCCGTTTTTCACTTCGTCGATGACCGTAGGCTTCACCTGGCGCAGTTCATCGGTCTGCCAGAGAGCAGTGACCTCGTTCACAAGTGATTCGTCAAGACGGCGTCGTTCCTTCCGGGTCATGAGCGGGTTGTCCTGCTTCTGAATTATCGTGGAAATCCGCTTCTGAATTTCAAGAATAGTCCGCTTTGTAGCCTCAGTCGGGTGAGCCGTCATAATCAGTTCAATTGAAAGATCATCCAGAACTTCCTGAATCACATCTTCAGGGTAATTACCATCCTTGATCGCGCGCACCGCGCTCTCAATCGAAAATGGCTGGAGCTCTTCATCATCCAGCTGGTACTGGCGGGAGCGGCGGATCCGGTGGTTATGCTCCGCTATATTAATGAGGTGAAAGTAGGTGGAGAATGCCCGAATCACATGCTGGCGCGTTGGTGATTCAAGGCTTTCAATTTCCTTCTTTAACTGCTCATAGGATTCATCTGTGTAGTTGGCGCGAAGCTCTTTTGCCGCTTCGCGAATACGTTCGACTTTTTCAAAAAGCTCTTCTCCGCCATGCTGCTTCAGGACGTTGCCGAGAATCGCACCGAGGCGCTTCACGTCGTTTCTCAGTAATGTACGGTTATCTGTCGTTTCGTGCATCAAATCATCCTCTCTCGTTGTACTGGTATTATGTCCTTTACCAGACCGCTGTATTGCTTTTACCCCTGCATACCCCGTTAAAAACCAGGCTCTTTTATGTAAGATGCCGGAGCCAGGGCAAATTATGGCTTGACCGGGACGCAAATAGGGACTCAATCGTTCCCGCGTGTCAGGGAACGTCCCTGCAAAGATAAAAAAAACAGCGGTCCGACTGAATTGTTTTTATTTTATCAGAAAGAACGCTTCAGGGCTAATTATCTGACGATTCTGCCGCGACAGACCCCACCTTGCGCTATTCATAGTCAAAAAGCATCAATAAAATATAATATTTTTACATATTAAAGAAGGAATTAGTCGGTTAAAGGAGAATAGTTAAAAAAAGACACCTACTTTCCTCCCTTGCATTACGTCTCCTTCACACGTGCCTGCCCGACTCCCATCCTTCAATTTCAATTTAAACTTTCATTACCTTAAACAAACACAAAAAGTCCTATTAAGATTATCAGGATCCCCCCATTAGGACCACACATATGAAAGATCGACAAGACTATTCCACCGATTGTGTCGAAAACTGTTTGAAAAAGACGAAAAGTGACATAGTATAGCTATGGGAGAACGAAAACATACTGAGGTGTCATAGATGTTTAAACTTTTCAAGGCCAGTCCTTTAAATGAAAAAGAATACGTTCAATGTCCGAACTGCCGCTCCATACACAAAGACAGCAAGTGGAACGAAATTGCAGTAGCTACATACGGACCCGACAGCCCGGATGTTAAGGAAGCTGCCCGAAATAAGGCAGTCTCGTTTCCGTTCCAATGTCCCACATGCTATATGGGTTTTTCCGCATGGAAGCTTACCCTGCTTGATAAAGATGAAATAGAAAAGCTGAAACCACGCAGGCTCTGAGAGCCTGCGTGGTTTTTGTAAACACTCTTTTCGGAAACATCATTTTTCGCGCGATCGGCAGCCTAAATAACACAGCAGTTTGTTTATAAGCACAGCTTCACGCAGGAAGTGAGACTTCTGCGGCAGTGAAGAGCGTTTACATCTCGATTAAGCTCCGATTTGCTTCGACAGAGCCAGCTTCGGCAGTTAAAATGGAATCCTATTCTGTGACTGGAGTGTCCTGCTTCTCTTTCTCTTTTCTGCCTCGGATGAACTGGGAGGTAAAGAGAATAGCCACAATACCAATTCCGATCAGGTCGGAAATCCAGTGGTGGTTGATCAGGACAAGAGCGGCAATAAGAGCTGCCCAGCGCTCAAACCAGTAATACTTAAGCACAAACCATCCCTGAATCACAGAAGCAAAGGCAATGATTCCGACAAGTGCTGTAAAGATATTTACCGCTACGATCGTCCACGATGCATCTGTCAGAAGAAGGATAATCGGGTTCGTCGCAAAGGCAAACGGAAGCAGAAGTGCCCCGGAATCATACTTAAAGCCCTGTACACCGGTCCGGACCGGTTCAGCATTGGCAATCCCTGCAGTAGCGTATGCCGGCAGGTTGATCGGCGGCGTGTCGTCCGCAAGCACCCCGTAGTAAAGAACGAACAGGTGAGCCGCAAGAATTGGAACACCCAGGTCTACAAGGGCCGGTGCCACCATCGCAGCAAGAATAACGTACGTAGCCGTGGTCGGGAGGCCGAGTCCAAGAATCAGACAGGCAATAACCGTCAGGATCAGGGCAAAGTACAGCTGCGTATTTTCAAACGTCATGAACGCCGGAATAATATCCGCCAGCGTGCCGGAGAAGCTGATAATCATGTTCGAGAGCTTCAGCGACAGTCCTGTCAGGTTGACAACCCCGATCAGAATACCTGCTGTTGCAGTCGCAACAATGACAGAAAGAGAGTTTCTTGCTGCCAGTTCAAGACCGCGCACGAGCTGTGGCATGCCGTATTTGACAGGAGCCGACTCGACTTTCAGTCCCTTCTGGGCCACCGCAAATAGAGCGGCTATAACTAAGCTCAGAACGACAAGAATCGGAATTTCATCACGCCACTGAATCTCACGAGGCGTAAAGTTGTTCAGGAACACGAGTATATACTGCAGACTGAAAGCAAACGCCATCAGAAGCACAGCATACAGCAGACTTCGTCCGAGACGCTCCTTGAAGCGGTGGGCGAAGAACGCCATAATCAGAATCACGACGATCGCGAAGAAGGCCGCATTCGGTACGGTAAACCGCTGTACAAGGAAGTAGATGAGCACGAAAACCGGCAGAATCAGATATCCCTGCTGCAGCAGCAGTCTCCTCGCCGATACGAGCTCGCTTTTTTTCAGTCCGCTGATGTTGTATTTGGACGCTTCAAAGTGAACCATCAGCAGGATCGCCACATAACTGAGAATCGCCGGAATCATGGCACTGCGGATGATCTCCACATAGGCAATTCCCGTATACTCGATCATCAGGAAGGCTGCCGCACCCATAATCGGCGGCAGAAACTGTCCGCTCGAGGAGGCCGCAACTTCAATTCCCCCTGCTGTGTGCGGACGGAAGCCGACCCGCTTCATAAGAGGAATGGTAAACGTTCCTGTTGTTACGGCGTTGGCTGTGGAACTCCCGGATATACTTCCGAGCATACCACTGGCGACAACGGCTGCTTTGGCCGGTCCGCCTTTATAGCGTCCGAACGCACGAAGCGCCAGATCGATAAACATTTTACCTGCACCGGTGGACTCGAGAATCGCACCGAACAAAATAAAGATAAATACATAAGTAGCCGAAACACTAAGGGGAGTACCGAATATCCCCGCTGTGGTATAACCCATTTCATAGAAGAAACGATCAAAGTCGGTTCGTGTATGTCTGAGGATTCCCGGCATGAACTCTCCGAGAAAGTAATACGCAATAAAACAGGCCGCAATGATGACAAGCGGTTTACCGACGACCCGGCGCGTGGCTTCCAGCACGAGGGCAATCAGTGCCACACTGATAAAGATGTCAAAGTCTGTCGGGCGTGCACTCAGAATCGCCTGGGACTGCTGGTTCTGGATAATGTATATACCCACAAACAACACAGCACCAGCCAGCACTAAATCATACCAGGGTACCTTCGTCTGTCCCAGTCCCTTTTTGATCGGATAAAGGATAAACACGAGTGTCAGTCCCATCATCAGATGAAAAAGAAGGTGTGTACGGGTACCTACCTGCAAGCCGAATCCGGCCGTATAAAAATGATAAATGGACAAAGTAAGGGCCAGAACCATAAAGAGCAGCCCCCATTTGCCTCTCAGCACCCGGTCACTTGACTGGAGTTCCAGTGCCTGAGACTTCGCCTGGGGATCTGCCGGAGTGGACTTGGGGTCCTGCCTGTCCGGCGGTTCATTTGTACTCATCATTTACGCTCCTTTCTAAGATGTACTTTTCACACTTTCATTTCAGATCATTCAGGTAAAAAAATAACCGATCCGTTCCCGGATGGTCAGCAGTCTGACCTCAATCTTAATATGAGTGCGCTTAAACGGAGGCTCCGTAAGATCGGCCTCCTTTTCGTTAAAATGAAACGTATGGGGATAAAGGTGTGATGGAATCATCTGGAGTTCGTCAAGCGGACTGTAAATATCCCTCGTGACGTACCAGCCGTCAATGACTTCCATATTACCTTTATCTTCGTAAGGCAGACCGGCTCCAAATGAACGGGTCCAGCTTTCCATTGTATACATCTGTCCGTCAGAGCCAAGTTTGAATTTTTCAATCACTTTTGATTTCTGGACCGAATGAATGTATTCGTGATGAAACCATTCTTCCTCTTCAATCGGCTCCTGCCATAGTATTTCCCCGGTCTTGGCTTCTGTAATTTCCAGCACTCGTTCCGGGGCAGCAATAAACAGAGCCGCAGCTGCAGCGGCGGTCAGGATCAGCAGCGCAACGAGAATATAAACAGACTGTTTCATTTCATGCTAGTGAAAAAGGCACTGCTTTGCAGCAATGCCTCTTCACCAGTTCTTTTCCTACTGCTCATCAAAGTAACGCTGGGCACCCGGGTGAAGCTCGATGGACATACCGTCCTGAGCTGTTTCAAGAGAGATGTCCCCACCACGTGCGTGCGTTCCTTCGATCACATCAAGATTCTCGAATAATGCGCGAGTCATTTCGTATACCTGATCTTCAGGCAGGTCGTTGCTTGCAATCAGCATCGCCTGAACCGCTACCGTAGTCGCTTCGTCTGTACCGTACGTATCACCCTCAACCGTGTACTCTGTGTAGTAAGGATACTCGGAAGTAAGGTTTTCGATTGCATCATCGCTGATGTTTACGATCGTAATGTCGCGGTTGGCCTGGAGGGACTCGATCGCACCTGTTGGTGTACCGGCAGTAATGAATGCCGCATCGATGTTGCCATCCTGGATTCCACCTGCTGCATCACCGAAATCCATGTACTCCTGGTTGATGTCTTCGTACGTAATACCGTGAGCTTCAAGAATCTGGCTTGCGTTCGCTTCTGTACCGGACCCCTGGTCACCGACAGCCACACGCTGGCCTGCAAGATCTTCTACTGATTCAATTCCGCTGTCTGCCATGGCTACAATCTGAACCACTTCCGGATAAAGCGTCGCGATCCCGGAGAAGTTGTCAAGGGACTCATCAAACATGATCATCCCTTCCTGTCCGAAATATGCGATATCGTTCTGAACAAGGGCAAGTTCACCCATTCCGTCCTGAATATCGTTAATGTTTACAACCGATGCACCAGTCGATACACCACTTGCAGAAACGTCGTCTACGTTATCACTGATAATCTGCGCCATCGCGCCGCCAAGCGGGAAGTAAACACCCTGTTCTCCGCCTGTAAGGACAGTAACATCAGAAATCCAGTCAGCTGCTGCTTCCTCACCGTCTCCGTTGTCATCCCCTGTTTCTTCTGTCTGATCGTCATCGCCGTCTGCGTCGCCGCCGTTATCATCGGCATCGCCGCACGCTGCAATCACAAGCATCATGGCCAGAAGCATAACTAAAAACGAATACTTCTTCATGTGTAGTTCCCCCTATTAAATAGTAGATTATAATAACAGGCAGAAAACTGCCTATCATCCGAAATGGAAATGCAGGATAAGTATGTCACAATGAGTCATAATCTGCTAGACTTTCAATTAAATTATAGCCACTTTTATATTTAATAACAACTATTAATCATTTGCCACAGGAAAAAAAGGGAAGTTTTTTCATTGTGTTCCGCCGGCCATTCCGACTCCCGCCCGGGCTCGAATGTTTCTCGGTAAAGGCAGGTCTGCCATGGTAAACAGGCCGGCTCCGTCATGTCCGCCCACGACCTTCGCCATGTTCAAAGCCATCGCCGCTGTCGCTGTGTCACCGAACACCCCGTTTGGAATCACAAGTTCAAGTGCTTCTCCTCCGCCGATTTTCACCCGGTCTTCCTGCTCGGCACCTGCTGCCATCGTCAGTTCGAGTGTGATGGTTCGTCCGTCTGCTGATTCAGCCAGCACAACCTGATGCTGCCCGCAGACCATCCCTTTTTCAATCCGCCCGGAGGTCAGGGTAAGCGCTTCCTGTGCCACGACCGGTTTTATCGTGTTCTTCACGCTGACCAGATCCATGCCGAGGCCGTATGCGATCAGCCGTGCTGACTCTTCAAGCCCCACATGACCGATGGCATCCTTTTCAGCCAGTGCTTCGAACTCGCCAACGGTCATCCCGCAGCCGACTTTTTTCTGCAGAGGCACCCTCCGGCGCGACACGTCCACTTTCCGTTCCGCCTTTACATCACCGACCTCATTAACCACAGACGTTATACAGAGCGTCATTGTATCCATTACAAAACCGGGATTCACACCTGTTCCAAGAACGGCAAGTCCTTTCGATTTTGCATATGCATCGATCTCTTCAGACAGGGCAGGGTAACGATGCCACGGATACGAGAGCTCCTCGCAGGTGGAGACGACAGAGTATCCGTGATCGAGCAGATCTTTAATCTGCGGCCAAATCCGCTTCAGGTTTGATCCTGTGCAGTGGACCGCCACTCTTGGTGACTCTTCTTCAGAGTGGGGGGGCATCTCCTGAATGGTACTGACAACCGGTGTTTCCGTGCTGCCGGTCCCGGCAAGTTCCCCGACATCTTTTCCGGTATATTCCGGGTTAATATCCACCGCACCGGCCAGAGTAAGTCCGTGCACATCCACCGCTTTTCTGATCACTTCAAGTCCAATGGGTCCGAGTCCAAATTGAAGCAGTTTAATTCCGCTCATGAAACCCTCTCCTTTTTTATGTTCTGCTACGACCGTACCACCCGGATCCACTTAATGGGAAATAGGTATTTGTTATATATTCATAATCTCTCATTATGAATTAACCTGAGTCAGGCACGATTTATACAGGTCTTTCTCCACTGTTGTAGTTTCAGAATTGTTTTTATAATGGTGGGTAATAGATTACAGGAATGTTTTACCTGTTTACGAGGAGGATTTTACTGCATGAACTTACAGGCACTCCGCTATTTTCTCGAGGTTGCCCGCTGTCTCAACTTTAGTAAGGCTGCGAAAAACCTGCATATCTCCCAGCCCGGGCTGAGCCAGCAGATTCACGCTTTGGAAGAGCAGTTCAATTTCAAGCTCCTCACCAGAACCACCCGCACAGTCAAACTGACGAAAGAAGGAATGTTCCTTTATAAAAAGCTGCAGCCTTCGTTTGAAACGATTGAGCAGACCCTCATGGACATCCAGGAACACGGTACAATTCCACAGAAGAACATTTCTATCGCTGCCGTTCCATCCGCTGCCAGCAACTGGGTGCCGGCCCTTCTGCCCGGCCTGCGCGCAAAATTCAGCGACGTTGAATTCTACATCCAGGAAACTTCGTCCAAACGGGTCATTGAGCTCGTTCGAAGCCGCGAAAGCGATGTAGGCCTCTTTCGGACCTCTTCCACCTTGGGTGAGACCCAGGAAGAGTCAACCAGTATTTTCGAAATTTCCCGTCACCCTGTCCTTCTCGTTGTTTCCGCTTCTCACCCCCTGGCTGCACAGGATAGTGTCAACCTTAGTGAAATGAGCGGCGAAACGTTTCTTCATTATGATCCGGAAACATCTCCCTCCCTTCATGGAGTTTTAGAACAGGCCTGCCGGACAGCCGGATTCGTTCCGCGGACGATGGGCATTGGTCCGGAAATGCTGACAATCAGCAACCTGATTGCAAGCGGAATCGGCATCACGCTGATGCCGGCTGACATGATCGACCTGCTTCCCGGCGATAAAATAAAAGGCATCCGGATTGAAGGACAGGAACTGTACAGCTCCATCTCAGCAGTCTGGAATACATCCAATTTCATTCCTCCTGTCACGCAGTTTGCACTGGAGCTTTTGAAAGAAGCATCCGGGGCGTTTCCAGCGGCTGTAAGCGGCAGATAATAAAGGTGTTCAGCATGGTGAACAGCCCCTGCTGAACACCCGGCAGATCACCCTTCCGTAGCGGACACACCCTCTGCCTTTTCATGAAAGACACATAAAAAACCGGTGCCATTTTGGCACCGGTTTTTAATATTGCCTACCTGTTACCTCCACCGCCGCGGTTACCCGGACGGTTAATGCCGATGGCCGCACCGTCACGGCGCTCATCGGCCACGCCGTAAAATTCACCTATATCATAATCAATCTGCAGTGCCTGCACGTTTCCGACAAGGTTTGGACTTGACTGCAGACGGTGGCCGAGCGCTGTCATTTCTGCTCTAACATCTGCCGGTACACCTTCCTCCCACCATGTTTCGGTGGTATGCGTATTGTAAATACGAGGTTCCGCAACTGCTTCTTCAAGATCCATACCGTACTCGGCAATGTTCAGGAATACCTGAAGCACAGCTGTAATAATCCGGGGACCACCAGGTGAACCGAGTGTGGCCACCGGCTTCCCGTCTTCATCAAGAATCATTGTTGGTGTCATGCTGCTGAGCGGACGCTTGTTCGGCTCCACCTGGTTCGCTCCGCCAGGTACCGCATCAAAGTCTGTCAGCTCGTTGTTCAGAAGCAGTCCGTACCCGTCTACCATAATGCCGGATCCGAACACCTGCTCAATCGTGCTTGTGTAGGATACAACGTTGCCCCAGCGGTCAGCGACCGTAAAGTGGGTCGTTTCACCTGGGTTGTTGTCTACGTCATGAGCGCCGGCTTCCACATCGTAGTCAGGGTCGCCGTTCTCATAAGCCCACGGGTCGCCCGGTTCAATATCTTCCATCACGGAATCCAATGAAATCAGATCGCGTCTTTCCGCGATATAGTCCGGATGCAGCAGCCCGTTCACCGGCACATCAACAAACTCTGGGTCTCCTGCGTATGCCGCCCGGTCTGCATAGGCCAGTCTCATCGTTTCAGAGAGCAGATGGTACTTTTCAAATGAACGTACATCGTACTGTCCAAGATCAAAGTCTTCAAGAATCTTAAGCATCTGAATCAGGAACGTTCCGCCAGAACTCGGAGGCGGCATGCTTGCAATAGAGAAATCTTTATAGTTACCATATACCGGCTCATCAATAGACAGTTCATAGTTTGCAAGATCTTCAGACGTCATGCTGCCGCCGAATTCCTGTACGGTTTCGGCAATCGCATCAGCGATTTCACCATAATAGAAAACATCGGCTCCGTGTGAGCGGATTCTCTTCAGTGTATCAGCCAGGTCCGCCTGAACGAGAACATCGCCTTCCTGCACCGGTTCGCCATCAGGTAAAAACACATCGGCTGCAGGTGTCAGTGACAGTTTTTCTTCATTACTTACAATGGCCGATGCAAGCTGGGCATCGACTTCAAACCCTTTCTGGGCCAGTTGGACTGCCGGTGTGATCAGCTGCTGACGCGGGCGGGATCCCCAACGGTCAAGCGCTTCTTCCAGCCCTTTAAGTGTTCCCGGGACACCAACTGCGTTACCGTGACGAACCCGCTCCTGGAACGGAATAGGATTCCCATTTTCATCAAGGAACATATCCGGCTCGGCACCTGCCGGGGCACGTTCTCTGCTGTTTACGATCGTAACATCATCTTCATCGGCGTCATAAACCATCATGAAGCCGCCGCCGCCAATCCCGGACATCATCGGCTCAACGACATTTAAGGCATACTGGATCGCGACCGCTGCGTCTACCGCGTTCCCTCCGCGGTTAAGCACGTCAGCACCTACCTGTGATGCTATCGGATGTGAAGTGGAGACCATTCCGTCCGTACCGGTCGCCACGTTATCTACATCACCGTCATAGTTTCTCGCTTCAGCGTGAAACGGCGTGGCAAAAAGCAGTGCTGCCGCCGTAATGGCCGTGACGGCTTTTGTCAGGCCTTTCTTTTTCAGTTTCATCCTTCTTCCTCCCTCATGGTGGTGTAAGTCTTGAAAACTTGCAAAAAGACAGGTCCTGCCCCCTTCCCTTATGTACAGAATAATCTGACTACTAAATAATCGTAGCACCATTTTTTCTGACATAGTTATACATTTTTCTGATGAATCCATAAGGAATGCTTATATACCAGCCGTTTGTCCTATATTCACTCATGTTTTCTCTGTTCGGAAGATCTTTAATATCCTGTTTATCATCCCTTGTACCTGTCCAGAGCATATTTCCACATGAAAACAGGAGAATAGAAATATGCTTACAGCCCTGCCATGTTTTTCTGCACGGTCTCCCGGCTGGTCCCGTTAATCAAGCAGGAGTATAGACCTTCCTTTTCCCAGATATCGGGCACTTCAAGGTACATTGAACCAGACTATAAAACAGTCTTACGGTTCATTCTATGCTTCTTTTGTTTGTATGGACAAAACTTAGGGCACAGGTACGTATAATAGAAGGAGAACATCGTTACGGGAAGGGCAATGCCGCTGAAAAACTGTGACGCAAAGCCAGCGGGGCTAACGCATAAACCAGGCAGAACAGCTGCTACACTCTATCGTACGAAAAAACAGGGAGGTTTAATGATGAGACAACTGTTCCATGAACTAATGGTCAATCTCCACCTTCACTTTTATAATCGATGCAGTGACTCAGAGCCGGCTAAACGGAGCCGTCTGATCAAAAAAGCGTTCTTTCATCAGGATAAACTTCTCGAACTCAAGCTTGAAAAACACACTACATGAATTTTTATATCACAATACATCACGAAAGCGCCGGTCCCATCTTAAGGTACCGGCGCTTGATTTGTATCAGCCTCCGAGCCATACCGCTGCCCAGGCAACGAGCGGGATCGTGGCAAGGGAAAGAATGGTCGTAAAAGCAATCGTGACAACAGCTGTCTCTTCATCACCCGTATATCTTGGAAACAGGATTGCCGAGAGAGTAATCGTCGGCATTGCGGCAAGGATGACGATAATGCTCTGCAGAAAGGAATCAAGCGGAAGCGCAAAGACGATCAGTATCGTCAAAGCGGGAATCGCAAGCAGACGGATCAAGATCGGGAACCAGATCTGGCGGTACACACGAAAACCGACCTCTTTAAAATGGACTTGAAGCATCATGCCGATATAAAGCATAGCCAGCGGTGCAGCAAGACCAGATAGAAGCGCTGTCAGCTGCTGTAGAAACGCAGGCGGCTCAAATCCCGTGACGACAGAAGTGAGCCCCGCCACTACAGCAATGAGCGGCAGGTTGATCACTGCTTTCAAATTCCTTAGTTTAAACCCTGCTCCTGCTCCGGATTGGATCATAAGAATCCCGACACTGAATAAAATCAGATCCAGTCCCGCATCAAAAATGGCGGCAAGCAGTCCTCCGGTCGGACCAAAAATCGTTGCACACAGGGGAATACCAATGAAACCGGTATTTCCAAGCGCTGCGAGCAGCGTCATTTTCCTGGCAAACAAGGAGCGAAATCCTATAAGACGGGCAAAACCCCAGGCAAAAACAAGAGCTGCCAGATGAAACACGAGTGAAATGAAGAAGATCGCGATCGCCTGTTGGAAGAGCTGATCAGTTACATCGGTGTTGAACACCCCGTTCAGTACAATGGATGGAACGGCAATATTTAAGACGATCAGAATCATCGCCTGTTTTACATCAGCAGTCACCGGAACCTTCGCAGCAAAAAGGGCGCCGATGGCGATCATTACACCCATTACAGAAATTGATGTGATAACAACAGTAATATCCATTTATGTCAGTACCCTTCTGCCGAAATATCAGTCATGTAAGTTTACCCTGTGAACGTACTTCTGTTAACCCTCTTCGTAAAGAAAGTCCGTATTGCTTTGCAATTGAGCGCATTGCCCAGCATACAGAATAGCCGGCTGAACTGCGATGGTTATGGGGTTTCCGGTTGTATCGGGCGGCGATATGCTTGATTACGCCAGCTTCACAGGGTCTTGATTAGGCGATTCGACATAAGTGAGTGAATGAATGGGGAAATAACAACGAAATGGAACATTTCCCGGGAAAGTGTCACATTTCCCCGCTTTAATTAAACGTTTATTTAACTGCAGGAAATGTGTCAGCAACCGTCTCTACCGCCTTTAATCAGACAATTTAACCAATCACTCCTCCAGAGGCGGCACTCATGCTATACTGTTTGTAAACTTGCAAAAACGGAGGTTCAGACATGAAACGAAAAAGCGGTGTACTTGCAGTAGTTCTCAGTTCAGCCATCGTACTCCCCGGATGCGGCCTGTTCGGTGATTCAGGGGACGAACCTGCTGAGACAGCTCCGGAAACACCTGAGGAAGATGGAGCAGACGAGGACTACATAGACGAAGAGGAAACTGAAGATGAGGAAGAGATTATGGAAGAAGATCCTGAGCAGGAAGCTGAAGAAGATGCTCCTGTGAACGGGCCAATTGTGGATGAGGATATCGAAGAAAAAATAGAAGAAGAAGTGAACGGCTCAGAAGAAGACAGCACAGATGAAGACGAAGAAGCTCAGGAAGAGGAAGACGGAGCTGAAGAAAGTAATGATGACGCGTCAGAAGAGGACAGCTTCTTCGGTTATACGAGCGAAGAGTTCGGTTTTTCAGTTGAATTCCCCGAGCACTGGGACGGACTGATCGAGTACGATGAAGAAGCCTTCGGCGGCCAGATGGAAGGTGCGCTTAACGTGTCTTATGTGCCTAATTCCGAAATTGACCAGCCATTCTTTTCAATCATCGTACTGCCTGAGGACATGGGTGAAGACTACCTGGCTGAAACCCCGTGGATTTTTCTTACCTCTTCTGATGAATACAATTACGCCTATACCCTCGCAGCCGAGCCTGTAGAAGCTATAATGGAACCTGAAAACGAGGAACAACTCCAGGAATTTCAGTCCATGATGAACAATGACCTGCCGGAAATGTTCGGCACATTTACACTTACAAAAGAGTAGAAAAAAGAGTCCGGGCTTTCTGTCCCGGACTTTTTTGGTGCAGTTTATCTATTTCGAAGCAGGACGAGCCACTCTTTCCTGTATATACCTGCTACCAGCACGAAGGATACCACGCCAGTTCCAATCTTCCAGGTCAGCCCAGGATCCAAAAGGGCATAAAGAGCCAGCAGGAGAACGATGAACGTGGAGACCGCTAGCCGCCCAAGTCCGTAATTCACATGAAAATAAGTAAGGGAAATGGCTGTTCTCAGCCCCAGAAAGACCATATAGGAAATTCCGGTTGCAACTGCCGCACCTGTGCCTCCGTACTGGGGAACAAGAAGCCAGTTCCCTACCGCATTCACAGCACAGGCTGTCCCTGTGATCGCAATATGCCATTTTACTTTCTTATAGAAGTTGATTCCGATTACCGTCGTCTCGGAAATGGTGTACATGACTGGCACGAATACGAGAAAGGCCAGCATCGAGCTTGCAGCGGCATATTCGCTTCCGAGAAGGCGGATTAATGAATCGTTGAATGTAATTAATATGATGGCGACACAGAGCATCGCAAAAGCGGCTATTCTGGACACCCTTCCATAGAACGCACGTTCTCCAGGATTCTTTTCGAACGTTTCATATGCCACCGGCGTCCAGAAATTCGCAAACGCTACCTTTAAAATGGTTAAAAGGGCAACAATTTTAAAAGACGCCGCGTACAGACCGAGTTCCTCAAAATCAGCCCATTGCCTGAGTGCGAGCTTGTCTATCCCTTCAAAAAGCCACGCAACCACAGCCGTGATGACCAGCGGATAGCTGTACCTGATAATGTCGGTACCACTGTGCCTGCCTTCTGTTTCTTTTCCATTGCCGGGGTGCCAGTACGGCCATTGCCCGGCCACCAGAATCATAACGAGGATACTGTAACTTAGTACAGTGGCAAAAATAATAATTTCAAATGTGGGACCAAACACAAAATACAGACCGGCGATCCCGATGAGGATAAAAAGCCGGTTGAGCATTTCATTTATGCTGAACAGGTGTCCCTTCTGCTGCATCCGGATCACGAGTTTACCGAACACGTAAAGCACCTGAACGACCAGTCCGGCTGCCAGTGCTGCAAAAATGGCAGTGCTGTATTCCCCAAATAAAAAGAGAGACAACGGCTCGCGGAAAAGCACAAGAAGCCCAAGTGCAGGCAAAAGAAAGAACCCTGCCACCTTCAGACACCGGTACAGCAGAGCACCTCGTTTTTGTTTTTCCTCTTCATAAAAAAAGCGCACGAAGGCCTGATCGGTGCCGAATACGGAGAAAATGACCGCCAGCCCGATGAAAAGTGTAAACATGGACGCTTTGCCGAATTCATCCGGGAGCAGCAGCCGTGTCGTGAGCATCGTAGTAATAAATCCGATGCCTGCAGCCACTGCGCCTCCATAGGAAAACGATAAAAATTTTCTGATCAGCCTGTTTGTCAGCATACTATCCCAATTCCCATTTCCGTCGTGAGTCGTTTAATCTGTAACGTTGGATAAGCTTAAATCAAGATATTCCGCTACAGGCGGACGCTTTCCGCGGGCATCACCTCAGCCTCCTCGGGAAATACACCCTCCGGGGTCTTCAGTTGATGCTATTCCCGCTGGAGGCGCCGCCTTTCGCTCCATAATTTATCTGGTCTATAGCAACAATCTATACGAACAAAGCCTTAATCTAATTTCTCTTCACTATGTATACGCCAAAGCAGCAGGAAATCCCTCCTCCTCTGACGGCGCGGCACTACGTGGCTTTTTTTCCGCCAGCCCGGTAGGTACTGATCACGTGCTCGTAGAATGCTGTCTTTCTTTTTTCGTAAACCGCTCCGGAGAACCGCTCCAGTACGAGCTGACGGATCGTACTGCGGTTATAAGTACCGCTCGTGCGGATCATCTTTTCAAGGGCTGCGGCAAGCTTCTGCTCCGAATGGCCGCACAGAATCCCTATCTCCTTTGTGACATATTCTTCGGGCCCTCCTGATTTTGTGGAGACCACCGGGAGACCGCAGCTCATTCCTTCAACGATTGCCACCCCGAATGTTTCCACCCGGCTTGCGGACACGAAAAAATCGGACCGGTTAAGAACGGCTGGGAGCTTATCATTGGGCACCGCTCCTTTAAAGCGTACTGCCTTACTGATGCCATACGTTTTACAGAGACGCTGCAGTGCCAGCCTGTCAGGTCCGTCACCAACAATGTCACAGGTAAATAAATGTCCCTTTTCCTCAAGTCTCCTGAGTGCACCAAGAAGAAGGCGAATGCCTTTTTTATCTTTTTCATCGAGCACTCCGACTGAGATCATGTGGGGAAAGGGCCCGGGGACGCGCCTTGCCGGTGAGAACCGCTCTGTGTCTACGATGTTGGGGATGACCTGAATCGTCCTTTTCGTGTGCTTTTGCATCCTTCCTGCAAGAAATTCACTGACGGCTGTTATTTCCGCTGCTCCTTCATAGGCCCGGCGGATTTTCGGACCGAAGTATGCATGCTTCATTTTTTTCCCTACGTATGAGGCGTGTTCCGACAGGACGAAAGGAATCCCGAGACTTGTGCACTGGCGGAATGCAAGCCAGCTGTAAAAATCACAGAAGTGCGTTTCCAGCAGATCAGGTTTGCCGTCCTTAAGTACACTTTTTAATAACCGGTTCACCATATATTCAGTATAGAAAAAACGGACACGGCTGATTCCAAGATCTTTCACCATCAGGGTGATCACACGGTAGCCATCAGCCTGTTCCGTTACCACCGTATTTTTATTGGGACGCTCCCGGCTTACGGTTACGACCGTTACATGGAACCGGTGCTTCAGTGCTTCCACCCGGTGCCGGATATAGGAAAACGCAGCCGGGTCTTTCTCAGACGGAAACTCGGAAAAAATAAAAACCTTCCTCATTTAATATGCGCCTCCTTTGCCGTCTTACCTGCCTCCTTTCCGGCGATCACCTTCACTTTTTTCCTGGAATGCCGCGGATCGACTTTTGACCGAATTGACACGAGCATTGGTTTTAAAAACCCCGGCATGAGCCCAAGACACAGGGCAACTGAGACAGAAGCGGCGCGCACAGGAAGGCCGAGGCCGAGACGTTTTGTCCCGTGCCATCGGATGCGGGCATCAAGCATCCGGTAACGCAGTCCCCGTTTCGCACCGTGACCGGGAACGACGCGGTAATAAAGAAGCGGATCCCGGAGGTTATGCACGTGAAGTCCTTCGCTTTGGGCACGGAACCAGAGCTCATAGTCCTGGACGTTGCGGTACGTTTCGTTGTAGCCGCCGAGATGGATGATATCCCTCGTCCGCATCATCACGGTAGGATGAACAAGTGGATTTGCAAACGGCATCACACTGCCGATTTTTTCAGGGTCAGTTGGCACATCGCGGTGCTGCCGTATATTTTCATCTTCGTCAATATCGATAGCATGAGATCCGAGAATCGAGCATTCCGGATGATTATTCAGGTACCGCACCTGTTTTTTCAGCCGTCCGGGATGCATCAGATCATCTGCATCCATTCTGGCCGTATAGGAGGTTTTACACGTATCCAGAAGTTCATTCAGTGTGGAAGTGAGACCACGGTTATGACGGTGGACCCGAATGAGACGGAATCTGGAATCTTTTTCAGTCCACTGCTTCAGGATTCTGACGGTTCCGTCACTAGACCCGTCATCAATGATATGAACACGGAATTTCCGGAGTGTCTGCCGGGAAATGCTTGACAGACAGGATTCCAGATACTTTTCAGCATTATAGGTTGCGAGTATGACTGTCACCTGCTCGTTCATTCGGTCCACTCCTCTCATAAAATGCCGGCCAGATCAACAACGAAGCTTTCTCTTTTTCCAGTGTGGGCTGAGTCGATGGAAATCTTCGTCCCGCACGGACTCCAGCGCGGATGCAGATCGCACCGTGCCCCTCCCGTAAAGGAAGGCGGCGAAAAAAAGCTCCCTGCACGTACGAGGCAGTGTGTTTCGGTATCATACAGCAGCAGGTGCTGCTGGCGTGCTTTATCAGGGTACGTATCGGTAATCACCCATCTCCCGCACGGCGAAAATGACGGATGCCCGTCTCCGTACTGGTCAAGTATCCCTTCCCCGAGAACTTGGACAATCCCGGTTTCAGCATAAACGAAATAATACCGGTCTCCCTTTTTCGATGTTCTGCCCCACACGATCAGGCTGTCGTCATCCTGCCAGGTAAAGTGGGATACCATCCGGTCGTCAAAAAGAAGTTTCAGAGCTGTGCCGTCATGCCTGCACGTATACAGTCTGGAGAATCGTCCTTCAGAACCTGTCCACCGGTGTACAAAGGCGATCCTGTCTCCTTTTGGGGATGGGATCACATGATTCACGTGATGAACCGCACCTTTCATAGAAGCAGCCGGCTCGTGTACGGAGAGCTGTGCCAGTGAAACGATCAGTTCAAACGATTCGCTGTTAAGGGGATGCTTCCAGATTCCGTCTGATGCCAAATCCATATCACGGTTCCCTGCTGCAGCTTCATAGCCGTATTCCTTTGTTTCAGCAAATACTCGTGCATAGTTGATCCCGTATACTGCATTCCTGCTGTACGCCTGAAGAGGCACAACGCACTGCTCTTTTTTTCCCGTTCTGACATCCGCTATTTCCGTGACAAGCCGTCCCTCGCTTCTCGACACATAGGCAAGGCGGTCATCATCCATCCAGACAGTCATCGCTCCCTGCTGCCTGTTCCACGCTTCCGTCCGGGCGATAAGCTTTAGACCGCCGCCGGGTTCGGTTACGATAATGTCGGCTTTCTGATCCCGGATAATACGGTGAAATACCATCCTGCTCATGGAAGGATTCCACGGGGAGCGGTCAAAATAACCGGCAAACAGACCGGCCCCCTCTTCTGCGGCAGGGGTCACCTTTACATCAGGCGCAGACCAATATGTAAATCCTTTTTCACGATGCCGTACGTACTGCACGCGCTGGTAAACCAGCTTAAGTGCTTTTTTCACTCGTGGAAAGGCGTCCAGCCGCTTCGCTGCCATGCGCTCTTTTACTCCGTACTGTGCCATTTAACCACAACCCTCTATAATTTCGAGATATTTCGTCTGATAGCGCTCACTCATGCGACCCGCGCTCAAATGCACATCAATCAGGCGCCGCGGTGCGCCGGCTCTCGCTTCTTTGGCCGCCTCCAGCTCTAGGAGCGCCCGGCAGATTTCCCCCGTATTTCCCGGCTCGACTAAAACTCCGGCATCCGGTCCCAAACGGAGGATTTCCTCGTGGGGACCGATCCGGGACAGACAGACCGGAAGTCCCGCAGCCATCGCTTCAAGCACCGTATTCGGGAGGCCTTCCGACAAACTGACCGATACAAAAACATCCGAGGCAGTGAGGCAGGCTGCGACTTTACTGGTCTGACCGGTAAAAACAATCCGGTTATCGCTTATGGACCGCGCTTCACAGTCTTTTCGCAGCGGGCCGTCCCCGACCATGAGCAGCACCCGATCCTCTCCTGGAATTTCCATAAACGCATCGATCAGCCTTAGCGGATCCTTTCTCTTAATGAGTGACCCCACGCTTACGAACACGATCGCATCTTCAGGAAGCCCCAAATTTCTCCGGGCCTTCTTACGCTGATCGTCTGTCGGCACCTCGTAAAGCGCTGCGTTCACACCATTTTGGATAGATGAGAGGAAAAGGCCGATGTCTTTTTCCCGGAAACAGCGGGCCAGGGTTTCCGAGCAGGCTACCGGATGCGGGATGCGCCTGACTGCCTGTACATGCTGCCGGGCCATGATTCGTCCCTTCAAAGGACCGAATTTCATCAGGTAGTCCTCGTGAGGATCGTTTCGTACCGTACAGATATGATTGGGAAGTCTTAAGGAAGCGACCAGGCTGTCGGCCCGGATTCCCTGTGTATGGACAGCATCGGGCTGAAATTCTGTAATGTACTGACCAAGTCTTTTTTTACCGGAAAGCAGGCTTTCCACCCGGCTCAGGCCGAGGGTGTGGACCTCGATTCCGGAAGCTTCAAACCGGCCGATCAGGGAATCCTCGGGCTCCTTTGAGAGTGTCAGCACCTGCGCCCTGAAATGCCCGGACAGGTTCGTGATGAGATTGTGCAGCTGGCCGGTCGGTCCGGAACGGCCGAGCGTGGACACAACATACAGTACGGTATACATTTCCCATGCCTCCTTTCTACGTCTGCGGCACACCGCTGGTCTGATTTTGAATGCTTTCGCTGTGCACCTTCTGTCTGTTTTTTTCCTGCTGGTAGAAAAGCAGCAAAATCGCAACGGCGAACCAGAACTCCCGGACCCGGAATACGTCATTGCTCAGTGACATTACGTAAAACCCGATGATGCCGATCGCAAACGGGTTGGCAAACGCACGCCCGGATCTGACCCTTGAGAAAAGGAATATGGTGAGGGCCAGCAGGAGCAGAATCCCGAAAATCCCGTTTTCGTAGGCAAAATTCAGGTAGCCGTTATGCACATAATTTGTAATACCGGCCTCGCTGTAGGTATGAAACTGATTGCCGCCAACGCCGAAAAAAATAAACGCAGGCTGGCTCATGACGAGGTGAAACCCCTGCTCCCACAGGTAAAACCGTCCTTCCCTGATCGTGAAATCAAAATCCGTCAGCCGGGCAAAAAGCGGGTGCACACCTGTGCCTGGCGCCATCTGCCTGAAAAAGACTGCGGTTATTACGGCAAGGGCCGGCACGGAGGCAAGTACAGCCATTTTCTTTTTCGTGAGCGGTCTTAGTGCCAGCAGTCCCCATATAGCGTACATGCTTCCAACAGAGATCCAAGTCCCTCTGGACATGGTAAGGACAGCTGTCACGGTGAATACCGCCAGCATGATGGCAAGCAATTTCTTCTTTCCATTTCTTTTCAGCAGCACAGCCGCAGCAGCTAGGCTCATTAGAAGCGACATGCCGTAGTAATTGGGGTTGCCGAACAAACCGGTGCTTCTCACAGACACACTGTCGATGGAAACAAACAGCGTCTGTGTACCTCCCGTAAGGTAAAATCCGTACGCAGCCAGGCTGATCACCGCTACTGAAAATGTGAGTGTCAAGTAGGTCCAAAGCAGCCGGTTCATCGACGCTTCGGTCCGAATGGATAACAAAAGAAGCAGGACGAGCAGCACACCCATATAGTAATCCTTCAGATAAGTCATAACCCGGTAGGCATCATTGGCGTACAAAAAGCCGATTGCGGTGACAATCGTCATGCCGATCGTCCAGAACGCCAGTGAGGCGTGCATCCGGCTGAAGGTGATGCGGCGCCTGTGAACAAAAAGAAACATGAAAAACGTCAGCACAAACAATCCTTCAACCAGAACCGGCGGCAGGAACTCCCTGAAAACAAGGAGCAGGCAGATCCAGGTAATCAGGAGCCCCGGAATCCGGTTTTTCCCGTTCAGATGGTCGATTGTACTCCCCTCCTGCCTCCGTATCTTTTCACCCGCGCAACAATGAAAAACGGGACTAAAAAGGTGACATCCTTTTTATGCACCCGAAGCAGGTTGGCTTTCAGAGCCCACCAGAGCGCCCTTAAGTAGCTCGTCTTTCTGACGGCGACTGCCACTGCTCTGTATCGTGAAGCGAGCATCCGTTTATAATCCTGCCGGCTCAGTTCAGACAGGCTGGCTTTATATTTTTCCAGAAGAATCTTCAACGCCTTCCGGTGGTTATCACTTTTCCCGCTCACCTGCCTGTTCGCACGGGAAACCGTGTAGCGGAGCCGGCATCCTCCGTCGTGCCTCACTCTTGTAATCCGGCAGCACCGGATCCACAAATCAAAGTCCTGCATCGCCGGAAACCGTTCATCAAAACCGCCGGCGATCAGGAAAACATGGCGCCTTACCGCCGCTGAAGACGTGGGACCGATGACGTTGCCAAAGAATATGGAAGGAAAGAGCCGTCCTTCCTTTTCCGGCCAGACGCGTGAAATGACCCGTTCCCTGTCGTCGTCATACACCCGCATCCGCCCGGTATACACGAGCCCGGTCCCTTCATCCTGCTCGAAAATGGCCATCTGGGCTTCGATTTTATCAGGCTCCCACGTATCGTCGTCGTCAAGAAACATCAGCACGTCCCCCGATGCCATTTCAGCTCCTTTATTTCTTGCTGCACACCCGCCTTGCGGTCGGGAGAAACGGGTCATCCGAAACGGAACAAATACCGGGATGGCAGGTTCCAGCACATCATCGGAGCCATCGTCCACGAGAATAATTTCATCAGGAAGGCGGGTCTGGCAGAGCACACTGGAAAGCGCCTCTTTTACCTGCTTCGGGCGATTATGTGTCGTTATGATAACCGAAAGCCTGGTCATACCGGTTCCTCCTTCCCTACCTCGCCCCGCTGCCGGTGATCACCACTTTACATGTGAGCAGAAGTGTTTTTGCATCAAGTCTGAGTGACTGGTTGTTTATGTACTCCCGGTCGTACTTGAGTTTTTGCCGTGGTGTTACGTCGTACCCGCCATTTACCTGGGCCCATCCGGTGAGTCCCGGCTTGACTGCCAGCCGGTCTGTGAAACCTGGAATTTCCTCGCTGAACTGCTTTGTAAAAAACGGCCGCTCCGGACGGGGTCCCACCATGCTCATATCACCGATCAGCACGTTGTACAGCTGCGGCAGTTCGTCAATCCGCGTTTTACGTATCCACGCACCGGCACGTGTCACCCGCGGGTCGTTCACCTTCGTCCACCGCACACCGTTCTTCTCTGCTGTCTGGACCATCGAACGCAGCTTGTATATCCGAAAGGTCTCCCCCCGCCACCCGACCCGGACCTGTGAAAAAAAGACCGGACCGGGCGTGTCTAATTTAATGACGATTGCGGCAGCGAGAAGTACAGGAAAGGCAATCACAAGGCCGATCAATGCCAGCAGGATATCCATGATCCGTTTCGCCAGGTGATAGCCTTTTTTGCCGCCGGCAGGAAAGAACATTGTCTGGTATGAGGACGCGGCCTGTTTTTTGTTCTGGTTCACGGGCTCATGACGTGCCTTTTCCGGTTCCATCAACGGTCGATCCCTCCTTCAGTGCGGCTGCGTGTGCTGGTGTGGTGGTTATTAATGTACGTTTATGTAAGTACCGGCGGCGTTTTCCTACTGTGATATGTCAGGTACCATCTGGTAAAGTGCTCGAGACCTTCTTTTATACCTGTTTTCGGTGTGTAGCCTGTCACTGCCGTGAGATCTGCCGTATCAGAAAAGGTGCGCATCACATCTCCCTTTTGAAATGGCACATACGTTTTCACTGCTTTTTTCCCGAGACATTCTTCAAGGGTTTCGATGAATCTCATGAGTTTGACGGGCTGCGAGTTCCCGATGTTGTACACACGGAATGGTGCAGCGGCTCTGTCAGGTGCATTGTTTCTGCCGCCTTTTTCCGGCGGGTGGCTGATGAGCCGCACGAGCGGTTCCACGATGTCATCGATATACGTGAAGTCCCGCTCGAGGCGACCTTCATTAAAGATGCGGATCGGCTGTCCGCTCATGATTTTTTCAGCAAAGGAGAAGTAGGCCATATCCGGACGCCCGTAGGGTCCGTAGACAGTGAAAAAGCGAAGACCCGAAGTGGGGATGCCGTAGAGGTGACTGTACGTGTGGGCCATCAGTTCGTTGGAGCGTTTTGTTGCTGCATACAGGCTGACCGGGTGGTCCACCGGATCTGAAGAAGAAAACGGGATCGATTCGTTGTTCCCGTATACCGAGCTTGACGAGGCATAGAGAAGGTGCCGGACCGGGTGATGCCGGCACGCTTCGAGTATGTTCAGGAAACCGGAAATGTTGGACTCGATGTAGGCTTCCGGATTTTCAAGGCTGTATCTCACACCGGCCTGGGCGCCGAGATGGATGACCACATCATGATTACGAGAGGTGAACGCTTCATTCAGGGCATCCCGGTCAGAAAGGTCAGCCCGGTAAAACCTGAATCCGGGATATACCTGGAGCCGGGCAAGCCGGTCCTGCTTCAGCCTGAGATCGTAATAGCTGTTCATGTTATCCAGCCCGGTAACGTTGCACCCGTTTCTGAGCAGGCGCTCAGCCGTATGCATGCCAATAAAACCGGCCGCTCCTGTAACAAATACGTTCATCCAATCCCTCCCCTTATCCTGTCGTTGTGACTTTAAACGTCTGTCTGTACCATGCCATCGTCCGTTCAATGCCTTCGGTCAATCTGGTCTGCGGTGAAAATCCGAGCATTCTTTCTGCTCTTGAGATGTCCGCCCGTGAATGGGTTATATCTCCTGCCCTTGCCCCGCTGTATTCCGGCTGGATTCGAATGCCTGCGAGACGCTCGACGGTCCGGTAAAGCTGCATGATGGACACGAACTGCCCTGAAGCGATGTTAAACACCTGACCCGCTGTTTCAGGTCCCGACAGGCAGGCACGGATATTGGCCTGAATCACATCGTCGAGGTAAACAAAGTCCCTCGTCTGACTGCCGCCTCCATGCACGATCGGGGCACGGCCTGAAAGCAGAGACTTGAGAAATACGGGAATGACAGACGAGTAGGCGGAATGAGGATTCTGGCGCGGCCCGAACACATTAAAATAGCGCAGGCCCACCGTTTCCATCCCGTACAGGTTAGAATACTGCCTCGCATACAGTTCATTGACTTTTTTTGTTGCGGCATAAGGAGAAAGGGGCTGAAGGGGCTTGTTTTCATGAACCGGCTTACGTCCCCCGTCCCCGTATACAGCAGATGAAGAAGCGTATACAAATTTTCTTACGCCCTCATCACGGGCCGCATCCAGAAGGTTCAGTGTTCCTCTGACGTTGACTTCGTCGTAGAGCAGCGGTTCGTCCATCGACTGGGGCACCGACCCCCTCGCCGCGTGGTGAAGAACGTAATCGACGCCTTCCACCGCATCACGGCAGGCTTCCGGGTCCCGGATATCCCCATGGATAAATGTGACATTCTCACTCTCCGAAAGTTCCCTTACTGTGTCCGGCGAACCGTTGGACATATCGTCGAGCAAAACGACTTCGTGTCCCTTTCTTGAAAGATACCACGCCAGTCCGGAACCAATAAAACCCGCTCCTCCGGTGACTAAAAAACGAGCATTTTCAGGAATGATCATCGCTTTTTTACTCCTTCCACGTTTCTTATTACGAACGACTGAGCTAAAAAAAAGACTATGTATGACGTCCCTGCTGCTGAAATTTTAGGCACAATGTCTCTTAAGGTCTGGTACTAATCATGTTTTTTCAAGTTTAACATAAGATGCCAATTTGACATCGTTAAATTCAGTTTTTTCAGAAAAATGGTACTTTTTGATGAAAAAGCCGAATTATTACTATGTACTATGTCAGTCGGGGTGAATATTGGTACTTTTTACTAGGTAAAAGGGATTATATATCTGTCTTTTACAGTACAGGGAGTGAGCACACTCCCCGATTTTTGTCGTTCATTTTCCTAATGGCAGCCCCGGAGTGTGTCGAGGGAGTGTGCGGTCTGCTTCATATGAAGGTCAGCTTTCTGCAGCTGCCTGTCGGCTTCCGCCGGTGCCGGCCCACCGGGAATGGTACGGGAGTTGATAAAGGCTGCCGGGTCAGTCATGCGGAAGTACTGTTCATCGTTAATCGTAATGTCTTTGCCGGAGATTTTTGATGCTGCTTTTTCCAGTTCCTTTGCGAGCCCCGGGTCCGCTGGTGTTTTTCCCTGATCGTAAATGTTCTTGACAAAGAACGACACGATTTTGTGCGCGATACGAAAAGTCAGGCTGTGCTCCCTGACCAGGGTGTCGGCAATTTCCGTGGATGTTGAAAAGCTCCGCTTACAGCGGTCATAGAGAATTTTACGGTTGAAATCGGCATGTGCTGTAACTTCAGCAAGCAGTTCAACAGACGTTACTGCATGACTGAATCCATCAAATAGTGACGGCTGAATGTCATCACCGATATCCACGATATCTCCGAGCGGCACATTTCTTAAAAAATCCGGAATCCCCCTCAACTGCGCCGTACTTCTGCTGATCTGCGCACGGGTATGTTCAAGAGCGGACGGGTTGCGCTTTTGCGGCATCACGCTGGAGATCTGCACGAGTCGGTCATCGAGCCTCAGTGCTCCTGATTCGTTACTTGCCATCCCCATGAGGTCGTGTACAAACCGGGACAGCGTGGCGAGGGAAATCGTCAGGATTCCCCCTATTTCGACCATATAATCAGCGGCACTGACGGCATCATACGAATTACCCATAATACGTGCAAAACCGAGCTCTCTGCACATGAAATCACGGTCAATTTTAAAGCCTGTGGTCGATAATGCGACTGCACCCATAGGACTTTCATTGATACGGTCGTAGAGAGCGAGTGCCCGGTCGCAGTCCCTGCTGAGGCCTGCTTCCACTGCCAGAAGGTAGTGGGCAAGCGTCGTCGGCTGTGCCTGCTGGCCGTGCGTGTACGCGGGCATGATTGTGGTTATATGCTGCCTTGCCTGGAGTGTGATCTGTTTTCTGAGGTGGAGGAGCGCTTCCACCCACTCGAGCAGGCGGTCCCTCCAGAACATCCGGTACATGGCCGCATCCATATCGTTTCGGCTGAAGGCTACGTGAAGGTTGCCTGCCGTTTCCGGCCCGAGCCTGTTTTCCAGTTCGTTTTCAAGCATGAAAAAGAGGTCCTCGAATCGGGGGTCATAGGTGTCCGCGAATGTGCTCTGGTTCTGCATAATATTCTTAAGTTCGGTGATGAGCTTGGATCCGTCTTTTTCGTCAATGATCCTGCAGTTGATGAGCATCTGAACGTGCGCAAGGTTTATTTTCAGAATGCAGGGCAGAAAATGGGCCCGGGTAAACCGGAAACCCGGTTCAAGAATATGACGGATATAGACTTCATTTTTCATCGAGTCGTACACACCCCTTTCTGGGTATGTTATGTGGGTTTGTGTTAAGTGGGGACGGTTCTCGTGTGGCATTTTTGGTGGGTGGTTTTTTTGGGGGGTGTGGTCAGACTGCTTCAGGCTGCGTTAAAGGTAGTTCGTTTTGTTTTAGAGTGGTTCGCAGCACAATTAGGGTGGTTCATTTCATTTTAAGGTGGTTCAAAAAGTTTTAGAGTGGTTCGGCTTGTCGGCATGTCGAATTGCTTCGACCTAATGATTGTATGCCGTCTGAAATTTCACTTATAAAGTTCGAGGTATTTTCTTCACTTTTGAACCGCCCCCACTTCACATGAAAAAAGCCGGATTGCCTGTAACAGAGGCAATCCGGCTTTCGTTTTGGTTCAGTTTTGCTTTAATGTGAGCCCTGGTTTTGCAACGTGAGAACCGTCCCCCTATTGCAGGAGTTGTTGTCTGACGGTTTCGCTGATGGCGTCAGGTCCGCCGAGAATATAGAAATTGAGCGTGTTTCGCTGATCGATCAGCTCCAGTACCTGGTCAGGCACTTCGTTTGTTCTGACGAGCATAATCGGTGCGCTGTTTTTCGCAGCCAGTGCGGAACCGCTGAGCGCATCGGCAAAGTTGCTGCCGGTAGCCATGTACGCTTTTGCCGATGGAATATTGAAGTAGTTCACGACTTCGACAGCCGTTTCGTAACGGTTTTCACCGGCTGCTCTTTCAGGGGCCGGCAGTTGGGCTTTCACTTCGCTGCTGACTGCTGCTTCGCCGCCGACAACGAGCGTGCGGTTAAATTCCCCTGCGTACTCGCCCACGCCGTCACTGAGACGGTCGGTACGGGTCAGGAGAATCGGACTGCCGTTCAATGCGGCGTACGGAGCGACTGATAACGCATCCGGGAAGTTCTGGCCGTTTGCGACCACCACCTGATCAAACTCGCTTCCACCCAGATCCATCACGCGCTCGGCGATTTCCACTGACGTATCAAAGCGATTTTCACCGGCAATTCTGTCCGTATTATAGCCTGCGTCTGCGAGTTCCTGCTCCACCGCAGGCGATATGGCATTTTCGCCGCCGAGGATCGTAATGGTATCAGCACCAAGTCTTTCGATTTCATCAAACGTCTCCTCGTGAAGCTGATTCGGATTCGTAAGGAGAACAGGTGCATCATACTGATGGGCTAACGGTGAGCCTGCCAGTGCATCTGAAAAGCTGTCTGAACGTGCAAGAACAACGTGATTGGCACCGTCATTCCAACCTTCTCTGGAAATTTCGACAGCTGTGGCAATCCGGTGGTCACCGAAAATCCGCTCTACAGTCGGAAGCGGCTCCATGGACTGCACCATCGCACTTCCGCCTCCGCGGCGTGTCGGTTCAGCTGCCGGCCGTACTTTTCCGTCTTCAAGAAACTCAATCGCTGTCACTGCCCCGATTCCCTGCGTCGCTGTGACTGCCTGGAAACGGTGACCCATGCCTTCAAGTGCGCCGACAGTTTCCTGGAGTTCTTCGTTATCCTCCCAGAAAATCTGCTCGTACTCCGCCAGACCATTGAAGTTGTTTCGCTGGTTGATGCGCGGTTCAGCGATCGCTTCATTGATCGGCATACCGAATTCGAGGTTGTTAAGCATCACCTGAAGCACGGTCGTAAGAATTGTGTCGCTTCCCGGTGCCCCAAGGGTGAGAACCGGATTACCGTCTTCCATCACCAAAGTCGGCGACATACTGCTCATGGATCGCATCCCCGGTCTCGGATAGTTCGGGTGGTTCGGCGGCTGTACCGGAATCCGACCGTAAAGGGCATTGTTTAACAGGAAGCCGCGGTCAGGAACAACCATGCCGTTACCGCCGATGGACACGATCGTAGACGTGTAGCTGACCACGTTTCCGTCACGGTCACTCACGGACAGATGAATCGTGGACTCGTCTGCGCCCATCTCTTCTTCATCCATATACAGTTCTTCTTTTTCCATAAGTTCGAGGTGTTCTTTTTCAAAATGAATCACTTCGGCATCCTCTTCAGCCTGCGAGGAGTCTGGTGAGGATACAGGTTTACCCGGTGTTCCCTGCGCGTCACTGTATTCAACCTCGCCGAGGTCCTCAACGAGTACGTTATCAAGGTTGAACGTGACGTCGTTCAGCTGGGTGAAGTTGATCGCGCTTAACAGGAAGCGGCCGCGCGGGTCGGCAATGATGTCGTTGTCCGCAAGCGTGTAATCAAACATCCACTCGTCCGGCTCGTCTTCATCAGCGTTCCATAGACTTGCTTTCAGGACGTTACCTTCCACCCGGAAACGAAGATCCTTCCAGTCTGTATCCATATCAAGATCAGCTGTATCAAGGGTGCGGAGTGTTGAATTAACGGACGTATAAAGAATAAGCTCGTTCGTATTCAGGTTCACTTCAACCCCGTAGCCGTTGACCGGAAGCGAGGATCCGGAGCGCCAGACATCGGCCTGGAGCCAGAACCGGAGGCGCTGATTCTGCCCGACATTGTCCGTTTTGAAACGGGTCGTCAGCTCGGCATTCTGGATCGCGTCCATCGTGGCCGTTGCACGGCCGTATGCGCTTCCCCGATCCGGATGGCGTGCGTTTACGAGCATCTGCCCCGTGTTGTCCTGAAGCGTAATTTCAGAGTCAAACGGACTGCTCGTTGGTCCAGTATCGAGGCGGTGGAATTTGTCGAGTGCCCACAAATCCCCGTCTTCGCCTTCAAAATCGTACTGGAGTGCCGGTCCGTCAGCCGGCGGTTCTTCAGGCCAGCGGTCAGGGTCCTCTTCATACGGCCAAGGATTTCCCGGTGCCACCTGCCCTACGTCAGCGAGGTTATCATCGATTTGCCAGCGCCGCTCCTCGGCAAAGCCTTTCGACGTGAGCCCCGTTACCGGGATGTCCGTAAAGGCCGGATCCCCGATGTACTCCCGCCTGTCTGCAAAAGAAAGGCGGGTTGCTTCGAGATAATAATGAAGCGCCTGTACACGCGGCATGTCGGAGAGGGCGTAATGTTCAAGCATGTTCAGCGTCTGTCCGATTGTAGCGCCGCCGCTTGAGGAAGGCGGGGCACCGTACACGTCATAATCCCGGTACGTCGTATGGACCGGTTCGGACGTGAGCGCTTCGTAATTGCTCAGATCATCCAGTGTCATTTCCCCCGGCAGCACGCCGAACTCCTCTTCCCAGAGGCTGCTCATAGCAGAAAAGTCCGGATCGTCAACGACCGGCGGGTTGTTCACTGTATCGATGATGTCCTCTGCAATTTCGCCTTCATAAAGGATACTCGCACCATGCTCGCCGATCAGGCGGTACGTTTCTGCCAGATCCGGGTTCGTGAAGATGTCTCCAGCTTCCGG
Organism: Alteribacter lacisalsi; assembly: GCF_003226345.1. Lineage (GTDB taxonomy): Bacteria > Bacillota > Bacilli > Bacillales > Salisediminibacteriaceae > Alteribacter > Alteribacter lacisalsi. The sequence goes on from NZ_PDOF01000003.1 coordinate 273,058, forward strand.
GAGATTCCCGTCTTCGTCAAAATACAGTTCCTTCGTCGGTTCGAACAAGGCAAAGCGCGCCGAATTCGATGTGAGCTCACGTACGAAGTTGCTGTCCACCTGGAAGCCATCTTCTGCAATTTCACGGGCCGGCTCCAGGACTTCCGCCATCGTCATTGTTCCGTAGTTTTCCAGTGCTTCCTCCCAAGCTTTGACGGCACCTGGCACAGAGGTTACCATCCCGTTGGTGATACGCACCGCTTCCGGGTAAACGAGACCGGTGTCCGGATTGATCAGCACGTCAGGGCCAAACGCCTGTGTTGCCTGCGACCGATTGTCGATCGATATGTACTCGTCCTCTTCTGCGAGGTACACAAGCATCATGCCGCCCCCGCCGATTCCGCCTGAAAATGGCCGCGTCACACCCTGGGCCGCTGCTGCCGCAATGGCTGCATCAACGGCGTTCCCCCCCTGCTCGAGGATATGCATCGCTGCTGCTGATGCCTGTGGATCCTCTGTTGCCGCAGCACCTCCGTAGCCGGTTACCGAGTCTTCCTGATCTTTCATAAAATCCGCGTAACCGCTGCCGGGAAATACAAGCGTTCCAGCAACCATCACCCCGGCCAGTGCCGAGGAAAGCAGTTTCTTCTGCCTTCGTTTCATTATTGTCTTCCTCCCTTTTGCTTACATAATTTTACGAATATTTTAACTTTATCACACATATTTCGGGAGCGGAAATAAGTGCAGGTAATAGGTATATAAGACATAGTTATATGTAGGCTTGATGTCCTGCAGGTGTTTTGGGTGCCTTGCGGGGGTGCCGTGTGGGGACGGTTCTCACGTTGCATCGGGCCGGGTCACATGCCTTGCGGGGGCTGGCATTTCGTTTGCAGGGGCGGTATTCGATCGCTGTTCTCACGGAATGCGGAAATGTCACGTGAGAACCGTCCCCGCTTAACATAAACCAGCTGCTTTGTTCATATGATTGCAGGAGGCAAAGTACGGTGAAAGGCGGGGGATAGCGGTGAACATCATGGTACGTCGCGGAGACAGCTTCTGGTATTACAGCCAGCTGTTTAATATATCTTTAATGCTGATTGAAGATTCCAATCCGGATACAAACCCCGGTGCACTGCAGATCGGACAGGTGGTCCGTATTCCAGGTTATTATGTCAGCACCTATACCGTTCAGTCAGGCGATTCATTCTGGACCATTTCACGGCGGCGGGGCATCAACATCGACACGTTTTTTCTCTTAAATCAGCGGATTAACCCGGCTGCGCTGCAGATTGGTCAGACTCTCAATGTTCCGGTACGGGTGGAGAGCACGCTCGTGCAGGGAAAAAGAGAATATGGCTATAGCGCACTGATGAATGATCTACGGCAGCTTGTGGAAATTTATCCGTTTTTGGTGAAAAGGACGATCGGGAATTCGGTGATGGGAAAAGAAATCGTCGAACTGCAGGTGGGCCGCGGGGATAAGCGGGTTCATATGAACGCCTCTTTTCATGCCCACGAATGGATTACTACACCCATCCTGATGCAGACGTTAAACGAGTATTTGCTGGCAGTCTCGAACCGCGGAGCCATTCGCGGACTTTTCATGCCGGATCTTTACCAGTCCACCACGCTCTCTCTCGTTCCGAACGTGAATCCGGACGGTGTCGATCTACTTATTGAAGGTCTCCCGGAAGAGGAGCCGTACCGGAGCGACGTGCTTGACATAAACGATGGATCTACTGATTTCTCCGGCTGGAAAGCCAACATCAGAGGGGTGGATTTGAACAACCAGTACCCGGCTTTATGGGAGGAGGAAGCGGAACAGAAGCCCCCTGCGCCGGCGCCCCGGGACTTCCCCGGCTACGAGCCGCTTACGGAACCGGAAGCGATTGCCATGGCTGATCTCACAGAAGAAGGAAATTTTGACCGGGTCCTTGCCTTTCACACCCAGGGCAAGGTAATCTTCTGGGGTTTTCAGGGGCTTGAACCACCGGAAGCTGAGACGATCGTGCTTGAGTTTCAGCGTGTAAGTGGATTTGAGCCGATTCAGTACGTGGAGAGCTACGCGGGCTACAAAGACTGGTTCATCCAGGAATGGCAGCGCCCCGGCTACACAGTTGAACTGGGGCTGGGAGAGAATCCTCTTCCCATTGAACAATTTGATGAAATGTACGAAGAAAATCTCGGCATCTTCCTCGCAGCCTTGTATATGTGAAGCGGGTATGTGAAGCGGGGACGGTTCTTACTTTGCATTTTTACCTTAATTTAATGAAGAATCACAAATAAGCCGCTATGCTCGTTGAGCATAGCGGCTTGTTTTGCCAATTTTTTCACATCCTATCTAATTAAATGCAAAGTGAGAACCGTCCCCACTTAACATTCACCGGGCTTCCTGGACTTTGTTAACAAATTGTCTGGCCAGGTTTTCCAGGCCATCCCAGTCACCTGCTGCGATGAGGTCTTTTTTCACGAGGGACCCGCCAATCCCGGCTGCGACGGAGCCTGCCTTAATGAATTCTCCTACATTATCAAGGTTCACTCCGCCGGTCGGCATTTTCGGAATATCACCAAGGGGGGCATTTACATCCTTAATGAAGCCCGGTCCCAGCGTGCTTGCAGGAAACACTTTAACAATATCGGCACCCCATACATAGGCCTGATGGATTTCAGTAGGCGTAAACACACCAGGAATCATAATTTTTCCCTGCTCCTTTGTATACTCAACGGTTTCCCGGTCAAGAATCGGAGCAAAGATAAAGTCCGCTCCTGCCTCCAAGGCTTTCTCTGCCTGTTCTTTATTCACGACTGTGCCTGCGCCGATAACAGCCTCGTCACTGTATTTCCCTTTCAGTCTGCGGATGGTTTCATAAGCATCGTCTGAATCAACCGTGACCTCAATACCGGTTACACCTCCCCGGACAAAAGCACCTGTGAGGGCATCTGCTTTATCCGGATCCACCTTCCGCACGACCGCTACAATTCCGGACGCCAGTAATCGTCCAAGTAAAACATTACTCATTCTCCCCACCTCCATTATTTATCTCACTACATCACTGTTTGTGCCTTTAAACGCTTCAATTTCCTTTTTTGTCGGGAGACCTTCAATGTCTCCCTCAACAGTCACTACCATCGCACCGATCGCAGCCCCTTGTTCAACGGCTTCACGCAACGTTTTGCCTTCAAGCACTCCTGAAAGGACACCTGCTGCAAACCCGTCACCTGCACCAATCGGATCCACTACCTTGTCTACTTTAAAACTTTCAACAAACCCTCTATCCCCGTCGCCTTCAGCAAAATAGATACCTTCAGCACCTTTTTTCAGCACCACCTGGTCCGCACCGGCATCCAGGCTTCTCTCGATCATCTCCTCCGGGTTGTCTGTTCCAAACAGATACTGCGCCTCTTCGTAACCAGGCATAAACAGATCCGCCTCTTTGGCAATCTGGAGCAAAAGTTCCTTGTGATCAGGATATTTCTGAAGGATTTTCAGCCTCAGATTCGGGTCAAAAGAAACGTAAATACCATTCTCTTTTGCATAGCGCAGCACTTCGAGTGTCATTTCCCGGCAGCTCTCACTCAAAAACGGCGTAATACCGCTCAGGTGAATGACCTTCGCTTTTTTTACGTAGTCCCAGTCCACATGCTCGGGGCTCATCCGGCTTGCGGCTGACCCTTCACGGTAATAATATACCTGGTTCGAGCCCTCCCGTACCCGTTCCTTAATATAGAGGCCGGTTGGTGCTTCAGAGGTGCGGGTCACTCTCGAAGTGTCCACCCCCTCCCCTCTGATCGCATTTACCACATACGTTCCGAGCTCTTCATCGCCTACTCTGCTCATCCACCCGGCCTGGTGGCCGAGACGGCTGACGCCAATGGCGACGTTCGATTCCGCCCCGCCAAACCGTTTATTAAACTGACTCACATATCTCAAAGGTCCTTTTCCCGCAGGATCAAAAATAACCATTGTCTCTCCAAAAGTAATTAAATCCGGCTGCATCCTACATCCTCCTAGCTGTCTGCTGCTTTCGATTCTTTCCGGTGTTTCAGATATCTGAAGACAATCGGCGCAATCATAGACAATACGGCAAGCACAATCAGTGTCGCTGCAATCGGACGGGTCATAAAGATGGCGTAGCTTCCTTCAGACATGACGAGCGAGCGCCTCATTTCACTTTCCGCCATCGGTCCGAGAATTAAAGCAAGGACGAGCGGAGAAGCAGGGAAACCGTACTTTTTCATGAAATAGCCGATAATTCCAAACACGAGCATCACGTAAACGTCAAAATAATTATTGCTGATCGCATAAGCACCTACGATACTCAGTACAATGATCGTCGGAAGTAACACTCGCTTCGGCACGAGCAGCACTTTTGTAAATAGCCTCACACCGAGGAGACCAAAGATCACCACGAGAATCGCTGCCAGAAACATTCCAGCGAAAAGGGTGTATACCATTTCGGCATTTTCCACGAAAAGCATTGGTCCAGGGTTCATGCCGTGAATCATCAAAGCACCGAGCAGAACCGCTGCCACCGCGTCACCCGGGATACCCAGTGTGAGCAGAGGTACCATGGCGCCTCCGGTAACCCCGTTATTTGCCGCTTCTGCAGAGGCGATCCCCTTTGGATTACCTTTTCCAAAAGAATCTTTCTCTTCTTTTTTTGAAAAACGCTTCGCTTCATTGTAGGAGACGAACGCAGCGATATCCGCCCCCGCCCCAGGAACGGAGCCGATAAACGTTCCGATAAAAGAAGAACGGATCACAGAAATCCAGATTACCTTCAGCTCTCTGAATTTTGGAAGCAGATAGTTCGCCACCACGTTTTTCGTCCGCTCCTGAACTTTCAAATGCTTTTCAATCTGATAGAGTGCCTCAGCTACTGCAAACAGTCCGATCATGACAGGGATAAAGGAAATCCCGCTCAGTAATGTCGGCTGGTCAAAGGTAAAACGGGGGTAACTGGTCATTGGATCCATACCGACAGTGGCAATGATGAGACCGAACACACCGACGGTCAGTCCCTTGAGGACCGATTTTCCCGAAATACTTGAAATGATACTCAGGCCGAATAAGGCCAGAGCAAACGATTCAGGGGCACTGAAATTCAGCGCGACCGTGGACAGCTGGGGAGAAATCAGTGTCAGCATGAGCGTACTGATCAGCCCCCCTGCCCCTGAGGCAATTGCCGCTATCGCCAGTGCTTTTCCCGCGTAGCCTGCCTGGGTCATCGGATAGCCATCCAGAGCTGTAGCAGCGGATGCCGGTGTACCCGGCGTGTTCAAAAGGATGGCTGCAATCGACCCACCGTAAATGGAGCCGAAATACACGGCAATCAAAAGGACAATGCCTCCTACAGCATCCATACCGAGGGAAATGGGCAGAAAGAGGGCAACCCCCATCGTTGCCGTCAGCCCCGGAAGTGAGCCAATCATGATACCGGCAAGCACCCCAAGAATGATCAGAATCAGAATGTTAAATTGAAACGCCTGGCCAAAACCGTGAATCATTAAATCCATCTGGTAAACCTCCTTTCTCCCCTAAAACAGCAGACCATCCGGAAGAGGAACATTAAATAAAAATCTGAATACGGAATAAGTCACCAGAGACAGCGCGACTGCTGTGACCCCTCTGAAAACAATGGAGGAGCCGGAAAGCAGTGTCACCATCACAAAGGCCGCTGCAACTGTTGTGACAAAAAAGCCGATCTGCGGAATGAGAAGAATATAGACTATCAATGTCAGAATAAATCCTAAGAATGTAAGTAACTGTGTCTTATTAAAAGGATCCTGTTTTTCCCCTTCCGGATTCACAAAAATGAGTCCGGCTGCCAAAATAACCAGAAGAACGGAAAGTGCCTGAGGGAAAAAGGCAGACCCAGGTCCCGCACCTGCCTGATCAGGAAAGCTGCTTGCCAGTACCCAGACGGCAGCGGAAAACAGAATCAGGATGATACCAATGACGCGGTTCGACGTAAGCATGCTGCTGCCTCCTTTTCCTAAAAGGATGACAAGACCAGAGCGGGCCCTGGTCTTGTCGTTTATTTATAATTACTCAAGATCAAGTGTCGGAATCAGTTCACCAAACAGAGCATCCTGCTCTTCAAGAAGATCACGGAAACCTTGTGGATCCTCATAACGGTAGCCAAGATCCAGGTCCTCAAGCGTTTCAATAAAGCGCTCATCTTCTGCTGCTGCTGCAAATGCCTCTTCAAGAGCGTTTACTGTGCCTTCAGGTGTGCCTTCCGGTACAGCCATTCCTCTCCATGTACCGATAGAGAGATCGACGCCTGATTCTTCAAGAGTCGGGACATCCGGGTACGCATCGAGGCGTTCTTCTGCCATAACGGCAAGGATTTCAAGTTCACCGGCTTCCACCTGGGAGCTCACTTCCGCAGCACTTACAGTTACCGCATCAATGTGCCCGCCTAGAAGAGCGGTAATGGCCGGCGCTGCACCATCAAATGGAACGTGGTTGTACTGGCTGTCAATTTCCTGTTCAAGAGCGGCGGCCGCCAGATGCCAGATAGCACCGGTTCCTGAGTTGCCGATCTGAATGCCGCTTTCGTTCTGGGACGCTTCAATAAAATCATCGATTGTTTCCCACTCAGAATCGGCCGGTACAGTAATGGCTGCAGCATCTTCGTTTAGAAGAGAGACCGGGATAAAGTCTTCATGTGTAAACTGGGCAAGACCGGAATGCGGCAGTGTAAGCAGTTCAACTGTGACCATCGTTACGGTATGACCGTCAGGGTCTGCTGCCGCCCCTTCCTGCATTCCTACTGCCCCGCCTCCACCTTCACGGTTGAGCACAGAGACTGTTTCTCCCAGCTCTTCCTCGGCAATATCAGCAAACGAACGTGCGACTGCATCTGTTCCACCGCCGGCAGCGTATGGGACGATAATGTCGACAGAGCCTTCAGGAAAATCCGTTTCCTCTGCCTCATCACTCTGATCCCCGCCATTGCCATTTTCCTGCTGTGTCTCTTCTGCTTCATCTCCACACGCCGCAAGCAGTACCGCTGTGGACGCTGCACCAAAAAGTGCTGTTCTTAACCCTTTGTTCATTATCATTACCTCCTGTTTTTTGTTTCGTTCCTTATTGCGGAACAGTGTTCCAATATTAGGGAAGGAAGAATCGTCTTCCTGTTTTGTTAAGAAGAATAGCCGAGCTTTCTGGAAATGGTCATAGCCGCTTCTTTAATCATCGGAATGATTTTTTCCAGACGTTCATCACTCATCCGGCTAACGGGCCCGGTCATACTGATCGCGTGTCGGACAATGCCGTTATGCTCAAAAATAGGTGCAGCCACACAGCGTATACCTTCTTCGTGCTCTTCATTATCCATTGCATAGCCATTTTTACGGATCAGTGCTGTTTCTTTCAGAAAATCTTCTTTCGTCGTGATCGTGTAAGGTGTAAACCTTTTCATTTCTGTGCGGGCAAAATACCTTTCGTACTCCTCTGGTGAAAAGTAGGCTGCTATCGCTTTTCCAACACCCGTACAGTGGATCGGGGCTCTTTTTCCTGTCTGGGAATAAATACGGATCGTGGTCGCATTGGCTTCCACCTTATCAATGTAGACAAGTTCCATATCGTCCAGCATAACCAGGTGGGTAATTTCGGATGTCTCCTTGGTTAACTCTCTTAAAATCGGATTGGCAAGCGAGACGATATCCAGATTTTCAACTACTGTATGGTTCATCTCCAGGAACTTCAGGCCGAGTTCATAGATTCCATCGGTCCGTCCTGTTTTTACATAATCGTGTTTCTGCAGTGTTTTAACCAGCCGGTGAACGGTACTCTTTGCCGTTCCAAGCTTATTGGACAGCTCAGTAATACCAAGTCCATCCGGGGCTTTCTTAAGATGCTCCAGAATTTCCAGAGCACGGTCAACAGATTGCACCATCGGCATGCCTCCCATTTTGCCGCTCACGCCGTTCCACTATAGGGAACATCATTTCTTATAGCGGAATGTTGGTTCCATTATAGGAAAGCGTTTTCAGTTTGTCAAGAGGTTGGTTGCTAAGTGGGGACGGTTCTCATGTTGCATTATGGCAGGATCGTTCGTTTATAGAAGACGGTTAAAGAAATGCAAAGTGAGAACCGTCCCCATTTAACCTTCCCACCTAATTTCCCACCCTTCTCTCATTTTGTCACGCGAGAACCGTCCCTGCCTATCACTTCCAAAATAAAACTTTTAAATTTTTGTTGATTTTTGAAATTATTTGGCGTAACATAGCACCTAACGTTGTATAGACAGCTTTTGTATAGACAGATCTGAAATATTCAGAGTTTTCCCAAATGTAAGCGCGCGCAACGGAAAGTTCTGGGTACGTTTGTCTTTCTGTCAAACCGACATAATTAGCGTTTCAGGGGATTTTTTTACATCATTATGAAAGCGCTTAATTTATTCAAAAAAAAGGGGATGCTTAATGATGAAAGCAAGTAAGAGTTTATGGGGAAGTCTGCTGCTGGTACCGTTTCTATTAACAGCATGCGGTGAAGATGATTCAGGGGAAAACGGTCTTGATGAAGAGGCTGAATCAGCTGGAGAACGTATTACAATTTTCCAGGATAAAGTTGAGATCTCTGATCAACTGGAAGAACTGGCTGCAGAATATACGGAGGAAACTGGGGTTGAAGTTGAAGTTTGGGGTACGACGGGTTCAGATTACTTCCAGCAGCTTCAGGTAAGATTGAACAGTAATCAGGGGCCTTCCATTTTCAGTATTCAGCAATACACGGAACTTGAGCGAATTCACAGCTATGCATATGACATGAGTGATGAAGATTACGTTCAGTATATTGCACAGGATATGGAGCTGGAATACGAGGGAAACATCTACGGTGTACCATACGGGCTTGAAGGCTTTGGACTTGTCTACAACAAAGATCTCGTTGACCCTTCTGAAGTAACAGACTATGAATCATTTGTTCAGACGCTTCAGAGATTCGAAGATGAAGATATTAATGGAATAAGTCTTGCAGATAACTCTTTCTTTATGATTGGTCATTTAAGTAACTACCCATTCTCACTGCAGGATGACAATTATGAATTTGTCCAGCAGCTTAACAACGGTGAAATCAGTCTTACAGATTATGAGGAATTCCAGGAGCTGGGACTCTTTATGGAAGCAATTCGCGATTATGCACCAAACCCGATGGAAGTTTCCTATGATCGTCAGATTGGAGATTTCGCAACTGGCCAGACTGCCATGATTCACCAGGGGAACTGGGCCGCCCCAATGTTTGATGACTACGAACTTGATTTTGAAATAGGTATGATGCCATTTCCACTTAGCGGAAATGACAAACTGGCTGTTGGTGTAGCGAGCAGCTGGGTTATTAATAATGATAAAAGTGACGAGGAAATTCAGGCAGCAAACGATTTCCTTGAATGGATGTTTACAAGCGAACGTGGTCACGAGTACATTGTTGAAGAATTCGAATTCGTACCAGCTCTGACCAATATTGAAGCAGATAACCTGGATCCTTTGTCACAGGAGGTTCTCGATGCAGCTAACGCCGAGCAGACACTTCCTTGGTCACATATCTACTACCCGGCAAACTCGGTACGAAATAACCTGCTCCCTCCTACAGAAGAATTCTTCCTTGATGACAGCATTACACCGGAAGAATACATCGAAAATCTCGATGAAGCATGGGATGTTGCTGCTGAGGAAGATGAATAATACCATCCTGACAAGTTAAAACAGATAAAAACCAGTACCCTGCCTGCAAGCCCGGGGCAGGGTATCTTTATAGCGTGAAATAAAGTGAGTTATTTACTCTAAGGAAGAGGGATTCTATGAAACAGAAAAATACCGGCTGGTATCTGCTTTTTACCGCGCCACTTATTATTATCTTTGCCCTCGTGGTGCTGGTTCCGTTCGTCATGGGATTCTATTATTCTTTTTTCCGATGGGACGGGATTTCCGCTAACCCAATGACGTTCATTGGTCTTAGTAACTACACAGCCCTAATGGGTGATGAAGATTTTTATACATCAGCCTGGCTGACAATAAAATTCACAATTATGGCAGTAGTTGCCGTCAACGTACTCGGTCTTGGGCTCGCTCTACTGGTAACTTCGAAACTTAAAACCGTCAACTACGCGAGAGCGATGTTTTTTATGCCGAACCTTATTGGCGGCCTCATTCTGGGTTACATCTGGCAGTTTATTTTTTCTGATGCCTTCCGTGTACTAGGAGAGAATTTCGGTTTTGAGTCCATCTTCCGTAATTGGCTGCTTGATTCATCTTTAGCCATGTATGCACTTGTCATTGTTTTCACCTGGCAAATGGCCGGCTACATGATGGTAATCTATATTGCTGGAATTCAAGGGATTCCCGGAGATACCATTGAAGCCGCAAAAATTGACGGGGCTAACTCCTGGCAACGACTCAAGAGTGTTATTATGCCATTGCTAATGCCATCATTTACAATTTGTTTATTTCTTACACTCTCATTCAGTTTTAAGATCTATGACGTAAACCTGTCATTAACAGATGGCGGACCTGTTGGATCAACGGAACTTTTTGCGCTTCATATTTATAATGAGATTTTCGGATACAGTAACTACGGATACGGTCAGGCGAAAGCAGTTGTATTCTTCCTGCTGATCGGTGCTGTCACTCTGACTCAAGTATATATCACCAAAAAAAGGGAGGTTGAAATGTAATGAAGGTCTCAAAGTACTTTAAAGAGATTCTGCTTTTAGTTTCGGCAATTATATTTCTCTCTCCTGTCTACATTATGTTCGTCAATTCATTTAAAACACGCGGGGAACTCTATGAAAGTGTCTTGGCCCTCCCAGAAAGTTTCAGTCTGCAATATTATTTAGAAGCAATTGATAGAATGAATTTTTATAATGCATTATGGAACTCGTTTTATATTACAGTGATCTCTATTTTGTTCCTGGTTATTCTTTCGTCAATGACGGCATGGATGCTTGCAAGAACAAATAACACAATCAGTAAAGTTATTTTTATGACTTTCATTGCAACTATGCTGATTCCCTTTCAGACCATCATGATGCCTCTCATTCAATTTATGAGCCAAATTATGTCTGTAACAGGACTGCCGATGCTGAATACTCATGGTGGACTGATATTCATGCACATTGGATTTAACTCGGCCCTGTCAGTATTTTTGTATCACGGATTTGTCAGCACGATTCCAAAATCATTGGAAGAAGCAGCTATCATCGATGGCTGTAATAAGTTCACCCTGTTCTGGAAGATCGTATTCCCAATGCTTAAGCCAATTACTGTTACAGTTATGATCCTGAACGTAATCCAGATCTGGAATGACTTCCTTCTTCCATCACTCGTACTCACAGATACCAGTTTACGGACTATTCCACTGACCACGTTCTATTTCTTTGGTCAATTTACCATTCAGTGGAACCTTGCTATGGCCGGTTTGACCCTAACCATAATTCCGATCATTATTTTCTATTTATTTGCTCAGAAACATATCATTAAAGGAATCGGCGAAGGTGCTGTAAAATAATCATAAGACAGGTGGTAAACGTTTTACTGATTTACCACCTGTTTTACAAACAAAGAGGTGTAATTATGCGATTCTCGGGCTTTTCCCATCTAATCGTTCAAATAGCCAACTGGATTATGAAATTTTCATTGATCAACCTTCTATGGGTTATAATTAACGGACCTTTCGCTGTAATCACTATCATCATGCTTTCCACCGGTTCGTTTATGGAAATGCTTGTTCCTCTGACCTTACTTATGATTTTAACAGCATTTTTGCTGTTCCCTAGTACCACTGCACTTTTTGCAATAACGCGTGAATGGATAATGGAATCTGAACAATCGTCACTGTTAAAAAGGTATTGGGCTCTTATACGTGAAAATTACCGGACAAGTTTTCGGGCGGGGAGCGTGTATGCTTTTATCTGGGCTGTCTGGTTCCTGGACTACCAGTACCTTTCATCAGTAAACGATTTACTGGGAATGATTTTGATCATTGCAGGCATCCTTCTTTTTGTAAATACCGTGGTTTTTTTCTGCTTCCACTCCCATTACAGGATGCCGATGAAAAAGCTGTTTTCAAATTCCTTGCTGGTTACTTTAGGCAGCCCGGTTATGCTGCTCGGAACGATTGTACTCGGGACCTCCTTCGTTTATTTTACTGCTAGATTTCCAGTCGTTTTTATTTTCTTCACCGGATCCGTTTTTGCCTACTTATCATTCTATCTGTTTTTCCGGTATACACTCAGTGTGAATCGCCGGACAGCTTAACCGACACTGTTTTAGTCAAAGGAGATTTTTTATGGAAAGCAAGTACATGGTGATTTATACCGATATTGTGGAACAAATAAGGCGTAAAAAGTATAAAGCAAAAAAAACCTTACCCTCTGAGCATGATCTTATGGAAATTTACAGTACCTCAAGGGAAACAGTCCGGAAAGGACTGAACCTTCTTGCCCAGCATGGCTTTATCCAAAAAGTTCGTGGTAAAGGCTCGGTTGTACTTGGTTCTGACAAAATTGATTTTCCAGTCTCAGGTCTTGTATCGTTTAAGGAACTTGCCAAAAAAATGGGAAAAACTCACCGGACGGTCGTGCAGCATTTATCCTGCGAGCACCCGACAGAAAACACGATGAACCATTTGAATATCAAAAAAAACGATGAAATCTGGGTAGTTAAACGTTCGAGGGAAATTGACGGAGAAAAGATCATTTACGATAAAGATTACATCAATAAAGCTTATGTGGAGCATTTGACAGAGGAGATTTGTGAGAATTCGATCTATGAATATCTTGAAAAAGAGCTGAACTTGAAAATCAGCTTTGCCAAGAAGGAAATCACCGTACGCAAGCCGGATGAGGAAGAAAAAGCATACATCGATTTGAACGGGGAAAATAATGTGGTTATCGTACGAAACTATGTTTATCTTAGTGATGCAAGTCTCTTTCAGTATACAGAATCCAGCCACAGACCCGATAAATTCCAGTTCGTTGATTTTGCAAGGAGATAGCATAAAATGGGGACGGTTCTCAGGTGGCATTTTACCCTGAAAATCTATACCCTTTTGATTATTTTTGCAGCTGTACGATCCCCGTCCCTGCATTTCAACACACCTTCTTTAAGCCGCTCTGCTCTTAAGCAAAGCGGCTTTTCCTTTACTAACTGCAACACGATTTGAATGGACTCTGATCTCTTCTTCTTTCTCCTGTTCCTCTCAACTTACAGATGCCACGTGAGAACCGTCCCCACCTAACCTCCCGGTCTAGTCTCATTTTGTAACGCGGGAACCGTCCCCACTTCGCACTTTGAGGAAATCTCTTACGAGGCTGAGATATTTTTCATTTTCTTCAACCTGGGGTGAGTGGCCGCTGTTTTCAAAGATTACATAAGTGGCATCCTGGACGTTGGCGGCAATTTTATCTGAGCAAACGACGGGGGTGACCCAGTCATGGCGACCGACCGTAACGAGCACGGGCACCTGGATCTCCTTAAGCCGTCCTGTCAGATCATATTCGGGCTTATTATACCGGAACGCATAGTTGTGAGTTTCATGACGGAAGTAGATATTCTCAAGGCGTTCCTTCGCTTTTTCTTCATCATACTCCACCGTATACAGCGGGAGAATCGCACCGAACATCCGCTTGAGTTCCTCATCGGAATGTACTTTTCCTTCAAACAGCCTGTAAATATCGTCCTCACTAATGTTGGCCAGGTCACTGTTCAGCGCCCGGTCGATGGACAACTGATTGAACTCACTGCTCGCGGCAGTGTCCCGAAGCATCACATGTGTTACATTTTGCGGATAACGAAGCACATACTCAAGTGTTAGAAATCCACCGTATGAGCCGCCGAGAATACGGATCGGCCCGTTCACAAGTTCCTTTCGCATCGCTTCAATGTCGGCAGTCCACTGCTCGTGAGTAAACGGCGGTTTCCCTTCCGAGCGCCCCGATCCTCTCATATCCATAAACACAAGCCGGTACTCATCACCGAGCGGGGAAAAGGACTGTATATCCCCGCGGCAGTCCCCGATTCCCGGGGCTCCGTGAATAAAGAAAATCGTTTCGCCTTCCGGGTTTCCGTGAATTTCATAATAAAGCTCGTTTCCGTTAACCGTCATTCGCATTGTTTTCCCTCCGTCCCTGCAGGGCGCAGAGCCCCGCCAGATTACCAATGTTATTTCTTCACGTACTTCGGATCAAGCGCATCCCGGAGACCGTCACCAAGCATGTTGTACGCCAGCACGATCAGGGTGATCGCCATGCCGGGCAGAATACCGAGGATCGGTGCTGTCCAGATATACTGCTGGGCGTTCTGAAGCATGTTGCCCCACGTCGGCGTTGGCGGCTGAATGCCCAGACCAAGGTAACTGATTGCACTCTCGGTTAATATCGCCCAGGCGATACACAGTGTGGCTGCCACAATGATTGTCGGAATGATCTGCGGAATCACGTAACGAAACAGCGTCCTGAAGCGCGTTGCCCCCGACGACCTTGCCGCTTCCACAAATTCGTACTCTTTCCATTTCAGTGTTTCTCCGTAAACAACTCTGGTGATTTCCATCCATGAGGAGATGGCAATTACGACTACCACCATGACCGGGTTCGTCCCGAGAACAGTAAGGGCAACCAGAACGAAAAAGAAGTTCGGGATCGCCATCATCGCTTCGGTGAACCGCATCAGCACAGCCTCGACTGCTTTACCGAAAAAGCCTGCACTCGCTCCGATCAGGACGCCGATCAGGACGGAAAACACCATGGAGGTCAGGCCAACCAGGAGGGTCACCTGACCGCCGTGAAGCATTCTCGCAAACACATCCCGGCCGATGTTATCTGTTCCCATCGGATGCTGTAGCGACCAGCCCGCAAGGCCCCCGGCCGTAGTCAGGGCCTCGGGGTCCACCCGCCAGAAAAGGGGGCCGAGAAACACGACAAGATGAACAGCTACAATAAACCAAAGCGATACAAAAGCCACTTTATTTTTTCTTAACCTCCGGAACACGGTCGATTTAACAGGAGGCGCTTTCTGTTCGGGATGAGCAGGCGCCATTCCCCGGGGGTCTGCAGCAGGTTCTGCCATTACGTTTCACCTCTCCTTCATGGATCACACATTTTTCACTCTCGGGTCAATCTTCGAATAGATCATATCGACAATCAGGTTACATACAATCACGACAATCGTAACGAAAATCGTCACACCCATCACCAGAGGATAATCCCGCCCTCTGGCCGCTTCAATAATGAGGGAGCCTATCCCGGGCCAGCCGAAAATGGCTTCTGTTATGACCGCCCCGCTTAACAGCCTCGGTATCAGTACACCAATAATAGATACTACGGGGATCAGAGCGTTCCGCAGGGCATGAACGTAAATGACCAGCGATTCCTTCGCCCCTTTCGCCCGTGCGGTACGAATGTAGTTCTGGGAAACCACCTCAAGCATGGATGAGCGGGTGAAGCGCACAATATTAGGCAGAATCGTTGTAGACAGAATCAGAACCGGCATTATCAGGTGCGCGATCCAGCCGGTGAAACTGAAATCAGCGCCCCTCGGCCCCACACCTGAGGATGGCAGCCATCCAAGCTGGACGGAAAAAAGGAGGATGAGCATGATCCCGAGCCAGAATCCTGGGACAGACAGGCCGATTACACTGATAAAGTTAATGGAATACTCCCTGAAACCTCCCCGTTTCATGGCAGCAATAATACCAAACAGGATACCGAAAAAGACTGAAAAGACTATGGTAAAAACGGTCAACTCGAGCGTGTACGGAATCCTGGACATAACTCTGTCTGTTACAGGCTCACTCGTGGAGAATGAGGTCCCGAAATCACCACGGACCGCGTCACCGAGCCACTGTACGTAACGTACCGGAACGGGGTCATCAAGCCCGAGCCTGTCAATCATTGCCTGCCGTTCTTCCGGTGAAGCATCCATCCGCATCACAGAGGATGGCCCACCCGGTGCGAGATTAATCAGGAAAAACGTAATCACGCTGACTATCAGCAGCAGGACGATGCTCTGTCCCAGGCGGTTCGCAAGAAATTTCCCCATCTTCTTTCCCCCTTCCGTCTACACGTGTGACAGGGCAGGGGCCGAAGCCCCTGTTCCTGGTACTTATTACTCTTCCACGTACCATTCATTGATATAATGCAGCGCGTCACCAAAGGCCAGTTCAGGAACACCCTGCAGACCATCCACTTTCACCTGGGCTTCCTGAGGGTACCAGAGGAACAGGTACGGCTGTTCTTCAGCCATCAGTTCCTGAAGCTCTGCATAAATGTCCGCCCGGGCATCCACGTCACTCTCACGTGAACCGGCTTCAAGAAGGGCATCCATCTCTTCGTTCTGATAGCCTGGAATATTGTTGCCTGTTCCGGCAGTGGACGAGTGCATGTAAGGCAGAAGGTCCGGATCAGCCGGATATCTCCACCAGTTGAGTGTCATCTCGTAATCCCGGTTAATGACCACCTGGTCAATCATCGTGTTCCATTCCATCGTTTCAAGAGTCACGTCGAAACCGGCTGTGCGAAGATACTGCTGTACGAGCTGGGAAACCGGTTCAAGGTCACCCTGAATGCCGATTTCAAAGGAAATCTCAAATGTTTCCCCGTCTTTTTCAAGTATACCGTCATCATTTTTTTCCCAGCCTGCTTCGGCAAGCAGGGCTTCAGCCTGGTCAGGGTCGTAATCAAAGCGCGGCACATCATCGGTGTAATACTCTTCCAGCGCCGGAGCAATGCCGGCATCGGCAATGGTGCCGTAACCCTGTAGCACGGTGTCGATAATATACTCGCGGTCAATCGCATGAAGCATCGCCTGTCTGACGAGCTTGTCCTGAAACTTCTCTTCTTCCTGATTCAGGGAAATCCAGAAAAAACGTGTTGTTTCCCTTGGATAGACGCCGACCCCATCCGAGCTTTCAATCCGCTCGATTGAAGACGTGTCATCAAGGGAGAAAATAGATAGTTCGCCGCTCAGCACCTGCGCCACGTGCGTATTCACATCAGCCAGAACCCGGTACTCGACTTCATCGAGGAGGGCTTCATCGCCGTAATAGTTCTCGTTACGCTCAAGCGTCACGCTCTGTCCCGACGTATAGTCCTTGATTTTGAAAGGACCGGTCCCGACAGGCTCCCCTTTGTTAAATGAGTTCAGCTCCCACGGATCCTCCCCTTCAAAGATGTGCTTCGGAATGATTTCCGTATTAAAGCTCAGATAGGCCGGCAGTGCCGCAACCGGGCTGTTCATGTGAAAAACAACCGTGTGATCATCGACCACTTCCACTTCCTCAACCTCCGTAAAGTACGAGGTATTGTTCGCTCCGAGTGAGGAATCAAGGGCAATCTCGTTAAAGGTGAACGCCACATCTTCCGCTGTAAACGGCTCCCCGTCATGCCACTCCACATCGTCCCTCAGATGAAAAGTCCATTCGAGTTCATCATCCGAAGTTTCCCAGTCCTCCGCTAAATCCGGTGAGGGAAGAAGGTCCTTTCCGGGCTTTGTAAGACCTGAAAACAGAACCCGGTTGACGACATTCGATTCTGCGTAAGCGTTAGGGTGCCATGGGTTAAAGGTCGGGTCGGCAACGATCGGAATGGCAACCTTGCCGCCCTGCTGTGCCTCGCCCTCCGTTGCAGCTTCAGTCGAATCATCCGGTGTGCCTTCCTCTCCCGTGCCCGTGTCTTCCTCTCCATACGCACAAGCGGTAAAAATCAGTAAACTCCCTGCAACGGCTGCCAGTAAACGACTTGTTTTTTTCATCCCATGATCACTCCTTTTTATTTATTTCGCCCAGGTTTCTTCAAGTAGGCGAAGGATGTTCTGTCCCATTACTTTTCTGATGGCTTCTTCCCCGTAACCGTGTTTCACGAGCCAGCGGGCAATGTTCGGGAAGCACTCCGCCGGGTTTTCCAGTCCTTTCACGTACTCCACTTTGTCGAATGCCGGTCCTTTGTGAGAGCTGCCGATGGAAAGCTGTCTGGCAAACACACTGTGCAGCTGTACGTGATCACCGAAGAGCGTATCCGGTCCGAATGCCACATGATCGATGCCGACAAGATTGGCAACGTACTCGAAATGCTCCATAAATGACTCGATCGAGTGAGATGGATGATTGTGCGTAAGCGTCGTATGAGGGGCTGCTTCGATCGCAATCACCCCGCCTTTTTCCGCACAAGCTTTGATCACTTCATCCGGCTTCATCCGATTCGTTTTCCAGAGACTTCGTGCCCCAACGTGCGTGATTGAGACCGGTTTGGTGCTCGTTTCGATCGTATCAAGGGCAGTCTGATCTCCGCAGTGCGACACGTCAATGGTAATTCCAAGCTTGTTCATTCGTTCCACTGCCTGTTTTCCGAAAACAGTCAGGCCGCCGTCACTCGGCTCACGAAGCCCAGCCCCGAGCTGATTGGCTTCAGAATAGGCGATCCCCATACACCGGACACCTAGTCCATAGAGAACATCAAGCCTGTCCAGTTCGTTTTCGATCATCGTCGCTGCTTCAAGAGAGGAAACGAAAGCAATTTTCCCTTCTTTTTTTGCCCGGTATAGATCATCAATCCGTTCCGCCTTTATCACCATGTCCTGGTGGGCAATGTCGCTGTAACGGATGCCGATATCGTGAATCACATCCGACCATTTCCACCCAGCCTGGGAGGTAATCATGGCCGTCCCGTCCATGAAGTTTTCAAAAATCACATCCAGTCCGGATCTGCTGAGTGCTTCGAAGGCGGTCCAGTCCCGGCCCTGCCTGCGGAATTCAAAGATTTCCGAGACGTCTTCGGGACAGATAAACGTGTGCTCATGCATGGAGACAATGTGTTCTTTTCCAAGGATATCCTGTACTTTTTCCTCTTCTTCCTCACTTACGGGATATGTGTACGCGGGAACGCGATCGATTTCTTTTGCCAGTTTGTAGGGCTGATAGTCTTTGCCTTCCTCAAGGTACTGAAAGGATTTGTAACCGTCATATTTTTTCGGGTTGCCAATGCGGGTTGTTTTTGTCATGGGTTTTCCTCCTTAAGTTAGTGAACGGCGATCCGTTCTCTGAGCGTTTCGGTTTTTCCGATCGGAAAGTGACAGGCAGCGTAGTGACCTTGCGTGATTTCCCTCATTTTCGGCACTTCCTTGGCGCAACGTTCAGCAGCGAGGGGACAGCGTGTTCTAAATCGGCATCCGGACGGGGGATTGGCAGGAGAGGGCACCTCCCCCCGAAGGACGATCCGTTCTTTTTTCCTGTGCGGGTTCGCTTCCGGGACTGTTGATAAAAGGGCGGCGGTGTATGGGTGGGACGGGTTCCTGAACAGTTCGTCGGTTTCGGCAAGCTCCACCATCTGTCCCAGATACATCACGCCAACCCGGTCGGAGATGTGACGGACAACATTCAGCCCGTGGGCAATAAAGAGCAGGGTCAGGCCAAGGTCTTTCTTCAGCTTCATCAGCAGATTAATAATCTGGGACTGAACGGAAACGTCCAGAGCAGACACGGGTTCGTCCGCTACAACAAAGGACGGATTGAGCGCAAGTGCCCTGGCAATGCCGACACGCTGCCGCTGCCCGCCGGAAAATTCGTGGGGGTAGCTGTCATAACGGTCCGGATCAAGTCCGACGAGCTCAAGCATGTCTTTCACCTTCTGCTTTTTATCCCTGCCTGAGGCCAGTCCGTGAATGTCGTACATCTCCCCGATGATCCGGCCGATTGTAAAGCGGGGGTTAAGCGAGCCGAAAGGATCCTGGTAAATAATCTGCATGTCCCTGCGCAACTTTCTCAGATCACCGCTTCTCAGTTCTAAAACATTCTGGTGTTGAAAAAGAACCTCTCCTTCCGTCGGTTCCTGCAGTCGTAGTATATTTCGTCCGAGTGTCGATTTACCGCAGCCTGACTCCCCTACCAGACCAAGTGTTTCTCCTTTGAAAATCTGAAAGCTGATGTCATCGACCGCTTTCACATATTCTGGCTTTTGCCAGAAGTACTTCTTTTTCAGAGGAAAGTACTTCTTCAGACCGTTAATTTCAACGAGCGGCTGTTCCTTGCTGCCGACGGCTCCGGTCATATGCCCACACCTCCTTTGATTCGGGGCTTCTGCGAAGTGTCCTGGACCACCCGTTCCCATTCCCAGCAGGCAACCTGCCTGGTGTTGATCTGTTCCAGAGGCGGCTCTTCGGTTAGGCACTGCTCCGTGGCATAGGGGCAGCGTGGGGAAAATCTGCATCCCACGGGCATGGAAGACAGGCTTGGTATGGTGCCCTTAATGGAGGGAAGAGCCACACCCCGCTCCCCTTCCATTGAAGGGACCGATTCGAACAGCCCTTTTGTGTATGGATGGAATGGGGCATCGAACACGTCTTTCGTGGAGGCAATTTCCATTACCTTGCCGGCGTACATAACCACCATCCGGTCTGATACTTCTGCCGCTACCCCAATATCATGGGTGATCAGAAGAATTGCCATGTCCATTTCCTCTTTCAGCTTCTGGAGGAGTTCAAGGATCTGCGCTTCGATTGTGACGTCAAGGGCCGTAGTAGGCTCGTCTGCAATCAGGAGCTCCGGCTCACAGGCAAGCGCAATGGCAATCATCACCCGTTGCCTCATGCCGCCGGACAGTTCGTGGGGATACTGGTTCATCCTGGTATCCGGGTCTGATATACCGACGAGCCTGAGCAGTTCCGCTCCCCGGGTTCTCGCCTCGCTCTTACTAATGGAACGGTGAAAGCGGATGGCCTCCATAATCTGTCGGCCAACAGTAAAGACCGGGTTGAGGGCTGTCATGGGCTCCTGAAAAATCATGGAGATCTGAGACCCGCGTATTTTCCGCATGGCAGACTGGCTTTTTTTCGTCAGGTCATCCCCTTTGAAATGAATGGCCCCTTCTGTTACCTGACCGTTTTCATAGTCAACCAGACGCATAATGCTCATGGAGGTGACACTTTTTCCACTCCCGGACTCACCGACGATGCAGACCGTTTCGCCCTTTTTTACGTCAAATGAAATGCCGTCGACTGCCCGGATTTCACCTGATTCTGTCTGATACGCAGTGACCATGTTCTGAACGTCCAGCAGTTTGTCCATCCGTTGCCTCCTTCCGTTGTGATTAACTTCAGTTTTATTCAATTCATCCGCTACATCATCGTCTCAACCCAGCCTCTTCTCACAGGTAATGATGTTTTTGAAAGAAAGCCGTGCACCTCCTTCTGATGGCGTTTTAGAGCCGGCAGTTTTTCTGTGGCCTGCTCCTCTGAAAAGCGGTACCTCGGCCCGGCAACCGAAAGGGAACCGAGGATTGTTTTCCTGTAGTCAAAAATCGGAACCGAGATGGCCGCTACATCGTCAAAGGTCTCGCCTGCCGAGTATGCCCAGCCCTGCTGCTGAATGTCCTCAAGACGTTTTAACAGGCTTCCTTGGGTGAAAAGTGACGGAAACTGCCTGGTGGCTCTTCCGTTGGTGACAATTTTTCTCTGAATCTCCTTGGGGAGATGAGCCAGAATCGTTTTGTGCGAGGCGCCGACATAGAGCGGGAGTCTTTTCCCGACCGATTCGGCAAACCTTACTTTTTTGTTGCTTTCCACGATGCTTACGTAGACGCCCTCTTCGTTATCCAGAATGGTGAATACGATGCTCTCCCCCACTTCCTCTGCGAGGCGTTCCATTACCGGCTTCAAGACATCCGTAAGCAAAAGCCCTTCCTCTACAACGCTGCTCAGTTCGAGAAGCTTAATGCCGAGCTCGTATTTATCCGTCTGCGGACATTTATGCACGTAACCTCTTTCCTGAAAGGAGGTGAGGATCCGGTAAACGATCGAGTGACTCATATCCAGTTCCCTGGCAAGTTCCCTCAGCCGCCACGAAGGACGCTCCTTCGAGAACATTTCAAGTACATCCAATGCCTTGTCCACTGTTTTTGAACTCATGGCCCCTCCTTGTGGTTCTATTATCGAACCACTGTTTCTTTTTTTGATTGTCGTTATTCTATACGGGGCGTTTTAATTTGTCAAACTATTTTTAAAATTTAGTTTTTGTTAGTTGGGTGTTAGTTAGGGACGGTTCTTATGTAATATTTCGTAACTATCTATTTGAACTTATGTTTTATAATTTGCGGCCTGGAAACCGACCCCACATGCTCTTTTCAGCCTTGCACTCATCGAAAAAAACCGCTATACCCGTCTTGTGGGTATAGCGGCTTAACTGATTTTTATCTTTTCCAGTGAGAGAGCGGGGGGGAATGTCACGTGAGAACCGTCCCCACTTTACACTTTTTCGAGAAGCTGGAGGGCTTCTTTTGAATTCCGGGCTTCGAGCAGCTGCTGACGGAATTCTTCGTCCATGAGTTTGCGGGAGAGCATCTGGAGGATTTTCAGATGCTCGTCCCCGGCACTTTTTTCCGGGACGGCGATCATGAACACAAGCTGTGCATCTTCCCCGTCGGCACTTTCCCAGTCCACACCGTCACGCTTGATGCCAAAGGCCACGCGCGGCACCAGAACGGCTTTGGATTTTCCGTGGGGGATCGCGATGGAGAAGCCGATCCCTGTAGAGCCTTCCTTTTCCCGTTTGACGATGGCTTTTTTAAACTTGCGCTGAGACTTCAGAACCCCATTATCATCCAGTCGTCCGATCAACTCGTCAATGATTTCCTCTTTTGTGTTTCCGTTCAGTTCCACATCAATTAACGCTTCATTCGTAATGTCTGTCAGCTTCATTGTTTAAAAACCTCCAGTGATATTTATCGTTTTCGTTTCTTTTCCCGTTTTCCTCATTATTGAATGTTCTTTTTCAGCAGATTGGCTGTGAGAGCAGTGACAATCATTCCAATGATGATGGCCACGAAGAACATGACCACACCGTTTACAGCGCCAAAGACTGCGACTACAGGTCCCCCGTGGGGCACGTTGTTTCCGACGCCCGCCATCATGGCAACAACGGCACCGGTCATCGCACCTGCCATGTTCGCAGGGATCACACGGAGCGGGTCTTTCGCTGCAAATGGAATGGCCCCTTCCGTAATACCGACAGTACCCATGGCAAGCGCCGCCTTCCCGGCTTCCTTTTCAGGGCCTTCGTACTTGCGTCTTGCCAGGAGTGTGGCAAGTCCCATACCAAGCGGCGGGATACAGATCGCCACTGCGATTGGTCCCATGATTTCCACGTTACCTTCCGCAACCATCGCAGCACCGAACATAAAGGCAACCTTGTTGACGGGACCGCCCATGTCAAAAGCGATCATGGCACCGAGAATGAGCGCAAGGAAGATGGAGCTTGCTCCCTGCATGCTGGAGAGCCAGTCGGTCAGGCCGTTAAAAATACCGGCAATCGGCGCGCCGATGACGAAAATGAAGGCAGCGGCAACGACGATCGAGGTTAGAAGTGGAATGACCAGAATCGGCATGATCGGCTGGATCAGCGCCGGAACCTTCCATGTCTTAATCCACTTTGCCAGATATCCTGCGAGAAAACCGGCGGCAATACCGCCGAGGAACCCGGCTTCGGCTTCCGGACTGCCGTAAAAGGCGCCATTGGCAGCAATGTAACCGCCAATCATACCTGGAGCAAGACCTGGGCGGTCAGCAATACTCATGGCAATAAAACCGGCAAGAATGGGTACCATGAACATGAACGCAGCGTCACCGACATTTAGAATCTGTTCCCAGATCGATCCTTCCGGAACAGCGATGCCGTCTTCGGTCGGTGTACCTCCGATCGCAAGTGCGAGTGCAATCAGCAGTCCACCGACGACTACAAATGGAATCATGTAGCTGACACCGTTCATTAAGTGCCGGTACACTGGATTCTGCTTGTCCTTCATCTCTTTTTTATGTTCACCAGCCGATTTCACAGACGATCCTCCGGTAAACGTCTCCGCATTTCCATCTATAATGCGCTGAATCAGTTCCTCCGGTTTGCGAATCCCGTCCTGTACACCGGTCTCCACCATAGGCATACCGTCAAAGCGTGTTTTGTCCACGGTTTTATCAGCTGTGATGATGACACCGTCAGCACCGCTGATCTCGTCTTCCGTCAATTCGTTTTCAACACCGATCGAACCCTGTGTTTCTATTCTGATTTCCACCCCGAGCTTGTCCGCCGCTTTCTGCAGGTTTTCTGCAGCCATGTAGGTGTGGGCAATCCCGTTCGGGCAGGATGTTATGGCAACAATCTTTTTCATCAGGTGTCCCTCCTTCAATCTGTTATCTACACCTTACAATGAAAACGCTGTCAAAACAGGCAAAAAAAATTACCGTTAGTAACGGTAATTTTGAACTAATTCAGTTATGAAGCAATGCCAGAAGTTCTTCTGCTGATTTCTGCTCTGAAAGTTTCCGGATAAATACCGGGTCCTCCGTAAGTGCAGACAGTTCGGCAAAAAGAGCCCGGGTTTTTTCATTCTCATCCATTTTGCTCGCGAGGAAAAAAACAAGCCTCACCTCTTCATTTTCCCAGTTGACAGGGCGTTCAGGTGTGAGGATGCCAATAGCAGATTCATTCACAAATGCCGGATCGCCGTGGGGAATTGCCACTCCGCCGCCAATAAAGGTGGACGATGTTTTCTCCCTTTTTATGCTTGTCTTGGTATACTTTTTCTGAGTGAAGCCTTTCTCAAAGACACACTTGCCAATGCTCCTGATCAGCTCAAAGCGGTCACTGCCCGGGGTATTCAGCTGAATACAGTCTTTTTTTATCAGGGAGTGAAGTACCGGAAAGCTGCGGCTCGTATTCATCTCCTTTACAAACCGGGCGATTTTCAGCTGCTCGCTTTCATACAGCAGCGGGGACACTTCTATAACCGGAATCGGAGCGTCCACCGGGACAGTGGAAATGATAAAATCCGCCCTGCTTTTGACACTACCGTCGACTTCAGAGGCGGCAAGACTGCCCGCCACATCCAGTCCGGAAAATTTCCGCTCTATTTTTGTTCTTAGAAGGCGAGACATGCCGATTCCCATAGGACAGACGAGAAGTACCCGCCTCTGTCGGCCGTCAAGCTGCTGTGCCCGCTCAAGCGCCGACTGGAAGTGGAGCGTCAGATACGCTGTCTCCTCTTCAGGCAATTGAAAGGATCCTTCGTCCTGAAGGTGTCTGGCGGCTTTATAGACGAGCTGGAACATGTAGGCGTACATCTTTTTTATTTCCGATAGCATCGGGTTTGTGATCGGCATCTCGTATAAAATGCGGTGGAGTGCCGACTGAAGGTGAACCTGAATATCGGAGCGGAGTTGCTCATCTGTTTCAAAGGGCTGACCGGCAAGCTGCGATACTTCCCTGATCATGCGGTCCGCATAAGACGCAACACCTTCGTCAACCTGAATGCTCGTCCCATTCAGCTCGTTTTCCACTTTCGCTCCGAGAATCCGTAACGTCAGATACGCGGTTTCCTGTTCCGGAAAACGGATGGAAAACAGCGGTTCGAGGCTCTGAGCCAATCGGTGCATCACGCTGTATTCCGGTTTTTCCTCAGCTCTAGCGAGTTCTTCTTTAAGAAGAATGACCGGGCACTGCTGCTTGATCCGTTTCACGGCGATGAGGATGTGCAGAACCATGTTGTGAAAAGACTCATCCGTCAGCCGCAGCGGCAGGGCCTGCTGACTGTCGGCAAGCTTTCGTTCCACCAGTCGAAATTCGTGATCATCGAACAGTCTTTTTACTGATCCGTGTGCTTCTTCTCTGTACAGTCGGTGTACGAGCCCAAGCATCGCAGATCGCTTATGACGCTCTTCTCCTTCAACAAAGACACCGACCCTGGAACGTGACGTGACTGTCAGGGAAAATCGTTCCAGGTACGCTGAAATTTCAGCGAGTTCCTGCCTGATGACTGACCTGTTTACGTAAAAATGATCAGCCAGCTCCTGCAGGGATCTGGCGTTTCTGCTCGACAGGAGCAGCACGGCCAGTTCCTCCCGCCTGTTTTCCGAACCCTGCCGGCTGCTTGTGGTATCTGCAGAAAAAAGTGAGTCCATCAGTTCCCGTACTTCAGCCTCTCCGGCTTCAATAGTAATGCCCCTGCTCCGCTGCCGCTTGAGCCGGACACCGTCCGAGTGCTCATCGAGCCAGCTTTCAATCACATTCAGGTCATTTCGGATCGTCTTTTCCGAACGTTCGAGCGTATCTGCAAAACCGAGTGCGGTATGATACGACTGGGGATCTTCCAGCAGCAGCCTCAGGATTTCTTTTTGTCTTTCATTCACAACGATCATGCCCCCTAAGGCAATCGATTTCCTTGTCCTTTCATCATAGCGTTCTCATTAATCCGTGTAAAATGAGTCGTGTTAAGTGGGCATGTTAAGTGGGGACGGTTCTCACTTTGCATTTTAGCAGGATCGTTCGTAAATGACAGAGCGCTGGTAAGGATAGTGCAAAGTGAGAACCGTTCCCGTTTCACATTCTGTTTCACATTGATAAAGCCGCTCAGCTTATGATTTAAGCAGAGCGGCTTTATCAAACTATTAGTCTTGTTCCTTCACGAATATGGCCACATTTTTATCAACCGAACCGTTGTGCACCTGCGGCACGAGGCTGTGTAACTCCCAGCCTTCCTTTGCCTCCTTGTTTAAGAGCGCTTCAAATTCCAGCCTTCTTGTATCGAAGACAAGCTCGTCCACCTTCACGGTTTTATACAGTTTCATCTGGGTTGGCACCTCCTGTTAAGTGGGGACGGTTCTCGTTTTGCATAATTATTGCTGATATCCGTTTCCCTGCTCTCCATAATGTAACATAAGAACCGTCCCCGCATTGCATTTACTCATTGCATTTACGCGCGGTAAACAATGTACGGGGAAATCCCAAGAATTCTGGCTGCCTGCATCTTCGACATTCCATTGATCCCTTTTATTCTTCCAATGGCTTCGTTGCGTTCGTTTTTCGGAAGGCTTTTCACATGGGCAAGCTCAACAGAATCAAGTCTCTCAATAATCTGAATCCGCGCCTCTTCATCTGTAAGTCTTCGCACTGCTGCTTCATCCAGACATTCGTCATTGTTGATTGCTTCATTGAATTCCCTGAAAGCCTTTGTCGCCATTGCTGTACCTTTCCCGCTGAAACTGCTTAACACATACTCCCGATTCAGAAGCGCATTTACAAGTGGCGAACCCTTCCCGAAATACACAGAGCTGCTGCTCCACTTCCAGTCATCCGGCGCCGCCACCATACCTGCTTTGACGGGATTCTGGTGAATATATCGGGTAACCGTGAGCAGATACCTCACCGATTCCACCTTCTCACTTTTGAACCGGTCCTGAAACAGATGGCCTGTGGTCCCGTATTTCCAGTTATAGTAGGATACGAAACTTACACCCACACGTTTCATCGTTGTCGCGATCGGCTCATTTCCTTCTTTTACGAGCAGATGAATATGGTTGTTCATCAGGCACCAGGCATACACACTTATCTCCGCTTTCGTCTTGAACCGTTTAGTGATATCAAGAAACCGGATGCGATCCGCGTCATCGTGG
Source organism: Alteribacter lacisalsi (assembly GCF_003226345.1). Classification (GTDB taxonomy): domain Bacteria; phylum Bacillota; class Bacilli; order Bacillales; family Salisediminibacteriaceae; genus Alteribacter; species Alteribacter lacisalsi. The sequence continues at coordinate 300,469 of NZ_PDOF01000003.1, forward strand.
AACAGTTCCTGGCGATTCGCTCCACGCCAAATAACATGATATATACCACTTCGGCTTTGCTCCCGAGCACGCCGGGGCATAGGCATCACCACCTGAGTCTGGTTTTTACTGTGCTGGAAAAAGGAAATGATGAGAAGGAGTAAAAAGAAGGGAAATTGAGGAAGTAACTGATGTTCATAGTTTATCATTAAATCCGCAAAACAGGAACGTGCGTTCTTCTTTAGACAAGAAAAAAGTCATGTAAGAACCGTCCCTCTTTTGCAAATTAACACGAAGAAAGCATTGATACTTAGTTCACAGGCAAGCTGTGACAAGCGTCAATGCTTTCATGTTTTTTACTGAGCTATTTTCAGCGGTTCCGATAAGTTAGCATACTTTCACGTTTCCCTGCTGATAAACACTTCCTAAAGAAGATTAATAACCTGCCGCTTTAGTGTTGCTCTTAGTGTCCCCATCCTCATTTTCCCAATGGATAGTCATAGTGTTGCCAGTATCCACAATGTAGAAGGATGCCCCCGGAGTAGCAAGATGGTGTCCACTACCGCCTCCTGCCTGAGTCCAGTTTACAGATACGTCAAAGGCATTAGGGTTAGTTACACGCCATACACGCTCACCTTCTGCCGTCTCTTTGTCAGGGTGTCCGTCCATCATGAACGTAAGATTAAGGTTCTCAACAGTGATGTCACCATCAGATACGCCGTCTAGAGAAGTTTCAAGCGCCTCTGCTAGTTCATCAGCATCCATAGGGTTCAAGCCTTCAGTTTCTTCCTTGATCTTTGTCATATAGTTTTCAAGCTCTGCAACTTTGTCATTTGCTTTCGTTAGCTCTGCTTCAAGGCGATCTACCTCATCCTGGCTAAGATCGTAGTCAGCAAGTAGCTCATCGTACTCTGATTGTAACTGTACAAGACTAGCCTGCGTAGATTCAAGTTCTGCTGTTACAGTTGCAAGTTCTCCTTCAAGACCTTTGATCTCAGCGTTAAGTGAGACAATCGTGTCATTAGCTTCACCTAGCTCACTTTGAAGTTGATCTCTTTCAGCAGTTAGAGAGTCAACTTGACCTTCTAAGTATGCTTTGATGTTTTCTAAGTATGTCTTATTCCCTTGAAGAGTTTGAATCTGAATTGCCATTGCATCAATCTGTGCGTTAGCTTCTGCGATAGTTGAGTTAGCTTCACCTTCCAGATCACCTAGAGCATTTGCTAAAGCTGTTTCATTCTGGCTGAAAGAGAACACCTTATCTCTCAGTTCATCAAACAAGTCCTTAGCATCTTCAATCGTTTGTTCGCCTGTAAATACCAGTGTACCCCCTGCTACTACTGCACCTGCAATACCCACTCCTGCTACCTTCAACCCAATACCCATTTGAATCTCTCCCTTTTTTTGTATATTTTTTTGCTTTAACAGAGTTAAAACAATTGAAACCCCTTTAAACAATTACTAAGTGCAGCATCCACGTAACTAAAGACCGGTCTTATTAACTGCAAAACTCTCTCTACTTTGGAATCGGAGGTCAACACAATGATCAGCAAAGATTCTAGTTCAAAAAGGCTGTAATTCCACCCGTGTTACATAGGCTTATCAGCCCAAAAAAGTCTCAAACTCGAGATCATCCTGCTTATACACCTTTTCCTCCATCTTTTGTATTGGTTCTTTATAACGAATGACCCAACAGTTGTAAGTGTACGTTATAAAGAACATCAACGCAACACTTTTTCCGAATTTTCTATAATTTTCTTTGTAAAGCGTTTGTAAATACTGTTAAATAGAGGATTTAACGCCAGTGGAAAAGTTCATTATAAAGAACTTACTGTGAAGTGGGGACGGTTCTCACTTCGCATTTGTCTGACGTCAAACACGAACAGCAACGCTTCTCCGCCTCGCACGTGCTATGATGATTGATATTGGTTTGTTCAGTCTGGAGGTTTTAGCAGTGGAAGATTTGAGAATTTGCCCAGTCGATGAGGGTAACTGGCGACAGCTGATTGCCCTTGAACCAGCAGAGAGGCAGAAGCGTTTTATCGAGAGTAATCACGTTTCTCTTCTGGAATCGGTCTTTGATAAAGAAAACAGCTGGACATGCTACGGCCTCTTCAGGGGCGAAACAGCTGTTGGTTTTATGATGATCGGTGCAGAGAACAGCGAGGAGGGTTACATCTGGCTCGACCGCTTTATGATCGACAAAAATCATCAAGCCCAGGGGCTTGGCAGCGCCTTCGTACAAAAAGCAATCGACTACATTACCGCTCATTTCGACGTCAGCGAAATCGTGCTGAGTGTGACAAAAGAAAATGAGAAGGCCAAACAGTTCTACGAAAAGCAGGGCTTCATCAATTCCGGACTGATTGACCCTGAATACGATGAAGAAATCTTCACCTACCGAATGTGACGCGGGGACGGTTCTCACTTTGCATTTCCCCCGGGAAAATGCAAGACGAGAACCGTCCCCGCTTGGCATGCCCACTTGGCATTCCCGCCAGGCATTTGCTTTACTTTCGGCCTGCTTAGTTCTATTGTTAGATAGTAGCGCTATTTTGATCGGATTGGAGCGATTGGGATGCCGATAGATATGACTGAAAATGAAATTCAGCTCGCGATCATCCAGGTGCTTCAGGAGGGCAAGAAACGGGCCTTTCAGGAGATTATGGATGAGCTGCAGCCGTATGATATGTTCTGGCAGTACAATGAACTGCCGCGAAAACACAAATACAAGTACCTTTCCTACCTCTCTCTCAGGCAGCTGACGGAACTTATGAACGAGCTGGAAATGGATGACCGCCTCGATGTTCTTCAAAAGCTCGGTGTCGAGCGTTCCACAAAGGTGCTCGATCTGATGGAAAACGACGAGCTCGCCTCGTTCATGTCGGAGCTCGATGAAGACAAGATGGAAGAGATTCTTACGGAAATGAAGGATGAAGAATCAGAAGTCGTACAAAGCCTTCTTGAATACCCCGCCGAAACGGCCGGACGAATCATGAACAACCGGTACGTGTGGATCAGAAAGCACTTCACGATCGGGGAAGCGGTGGAAAAGCTGAAGGATTTCGTTGAGTACGCCGAGTACCTCAACTACCTTTACGTGATTGACGAGGAAAAAAAGCTCGTGGGCGTTGTATCATACCGGGATCTGCTTCTCGGTGATGCCCAGGAAAAAATTGAAGACGTAATGTACAGCCGGGTCGTCAAAGTGGACGTCAACACGGACCAGGAGGAAGCGGCGAAAATCATCAGCCGGTACGACTTTGTCTCCCTCCCTGTTGTAACGGAAGATGACACACTCGCAGGCGTTATCACGGTTGATGACCTGATTGATGTCGTGATTCAGGAAGCAAACGAGGACATCGAAAAGCTTTCCGCCTCCGGTAAATCGATTGATTTTAATACGAAGCCGCTCGTGGCAGCCTCCCGCCGCCTTCCGTGGCTCGTCATTCTTCTTTTTGTTGGCCTTGTGTCCGGCGGGATCATCAGCGGATTTGAAGATACACTTGATGCTGTAGTGGCACTCGCCTTCTTTATGCCGATGATCGCTGGAATGACCGGGAACACCGGGACCCAGTCACTGGCCGTCGTTGTCCGCGGTCTCGTATCTGAAGATCTGAGCTTCCCTCAGGTGGCCCGCCTTATCTTTCGGGAACTGCGGGTAGGGATTTATATCGGAATTGCATGCGGAATTTTGATTACAATTATCGCGTATTTCTGGCAGGGGGATATGACCCTCGGCCTCGTTGTCGGAAGCTCACTGCTTCTGACACTTATCATCGGGACCCTTGCCGGAACAATCATCCCGCTGATTCTTTACAAGCTCAAAGCCGACCCTGCCATCGCGTCCGGTCCGCTTATCACGACCATCAATGATATCCTGTCCCTTCTCATCTACTTTGGGATTGCCACCGCCGTTCTCGTCAACATCTCAGGGTGAAGCGGGGGTAAAGCGGGGACGGTTCTCACGTGACATAGTTTAAATACAGCTAAGACCGCAGCATCGTGCTGCGGTCTTAGCTGTATCTATTATTCTTCCAAACCAAAACATTAGAAGATGCAACGCTAGAACCGTCCCCACATCACATTTTGGAGGCGGCTTGTTTGTCTGCGATGACGAGTACCTGGGGATGGGACTGGAGGGCGGTGACCGGTACTTTTTCGGTTTGAGGGCCGCTGAAGAGTTCCTTCAGGGCATCCGCTTTCCCTTTTCCCGAAGCGATCAGCAGAATCCGGCGGCTTTTCATAATTGTGGAGATTCCCATCGTAATCGCCCGGCGGGGCACATCATCGAGACTGGGGAAAAAACGGGCATTGGCTTTTCTCGTCGATTCCACCAAGTCAATGACATGAGTGGACTGGTTAAAGGGCGTACCCGGCTCATTAAAACCGATGTGACCGTTATTACCAACTCCCAGCAGCTGAATATCCGTCCCACCCAGCGAGTTTATCAGCTGCTCATACCTTCTGCATTCAGCAGCAAGATCCTCTGCCATCCCATCTGGGAGGTGTGTCTGATCCTTTGGAATAGCCGTATGCTGAAACAAATGCTTTTCCATATAGCTGTGGTAACTGTTCGGATCCGATGGACTGAGACCGATATATTCGTCAAGATTCACTGTATGCACATGGTCGAGGGGCTTTTTTGCACGATTCAAACGTGAAGAAAGGATCTTATAGGTCCGAACAGGGGTCCCACCAGTAGCGAGACCGAGGACTGCTCTTTGCTTTTCCCCTATGACATCATAAAGTACAGATGCTGCTTTTTCGCTCATCTCTTCAGCATCATCTACAATCAGCAGCTCCATCGCTTCTCCCCCTCTCCCTTATCCATATACCTTCCGGCCGGCCACATATGTCTCCAGAACTTCAAAGTCTTCATCCAAAATCACAAAGTCTGCGTCCTTCCCCGCGTCCAGACTTCCTTTTTCCCCCTCAATACCCAGCTGTTTTGCCGGGTTAAAGGCGGCCATCCGGACTGCTTCCTCAAACGAACAGCCGGTGAATGCAATCATATTCCGGACTGCTTCATTCATTTTCAGGATACTTCCAGCAAGCGTGCCGTCCCCGAGCGTCGCCTGTCCGTTTTTGACGGTCACGTCCTGGCCTCCAAGCTGGTAGGTTCCTTCGCCCATTCCTTTGGCTCTCATCGCATCCGTAATCAGGATGATTCCATCCGCCCCTTTTTGCCTGTAGGCGAACTTCAACATTGACGGGGCAATGTGGATGCCGTCGGCGATGACCTCCGCCGCAATTTCGGCATGAAGCAGAACGCCGCCAGCGGTTCCCGGGTCCCGGTGATGGATGCCCCGCATCCCATTAAACAGGTGCGTCGCGTGCCGCACACCCCGCTCAATGCTGCGGACCACCTCTTCGTAGTGAGCATCCGAATGCCCGATGGAAGGGATCACCCCCGACTCGTGCAAAAATTCCACCAGCCCTTCCTCATCTTCTTCCGGTGCAATAGTGACAAGACGGATCCGGCCGCCTGAAGCCTCCTGAAATTTTTCAAATAAAGCAATATCCGCTTTCCTGATAAACTGTGCCGGCTGTGCACCAGCCCGTTTTTCTGAAATAAATGGTCCTTCCAGGTGCACGCCAAGCAGGTTTGCCCCAGTTCGATCCGTCTGTTCCGAAACGCGGCGGCAGACCCTGAGCGCTTTCATTTTTTCCTCCGGTGTCTGGGTCAGGGTAGTGGCTAAAAAAGACGTGCTCCCTTCTGCAGGAAGGACTCGCTGCATTTTTCCCAGCGCCTCTTCCGTTCCGTCCATCACATCTGCATTGGCCGCCCCGTGGATATGGAGATCAATGAAGCCGGGAACGATGCGCGCAGGGGTGCTGAATGTCACTGTACGGATTTCCTCTCGCGCATCAAGATCGTCTGCAAAACCGACAGACGCAATCTGTCCCAAATCTGTTATTTTCATATAAGGATCGCGGATCGTCCTCCCGGGTGTATAGAGAGTGGCATTTTTAAAAACGATTGCCCGGGTCATGTGAGCGCCTCCTTCCTGACCAGGTAACTCCTACTCCAAACCAGCCTCCCTGCGCAAAAAAGCAGCCGCGCCTTCAGCCGGTGTGCACGCAGGAAAAACATTAACTACACTTAGGTTCTGCCTCTGGTATTCTTCTTCGAGTACCGGCGCAATCCAGTCGTTCCGGTTAAACAGCCCCCCTGCCAGTACGTGGCGTACGGTATTTCCGCTGGCCATCTCGTCGGCGAACAGCCGGCGGATCAATGTGCTGCTCTGGTCGGCAAGGTGCCGGGCTTCGGTTTTTATGATCCGGGCAGCCCCCGTGTCCCCTGCGTCAGCAGCGTTGAACAAGGCTCCAGTCAAACCTGCCACTCTTGTCCTGCCTTCCGCCGGGTCCCCATACACCCAGGTGAGGAGCCCGTCGCGATCGGCACACTTTATTCGATCGAGGATCGTGGAAGTCAGTCCGGACAGTTCCCCATAACCTTGGTCCAGTTCACGAAGCGCATGCTGCAGCGCCCGCTGGCCCATGGCAAAGCCGCTTCCCGGGTCACCGGCCAGGTAGCCCCATCCCCCACAGCGCCCTTCCTCCCCTTTTTGATTAATCCCGTAGGAAAAAGAGCCGGTTCCGGCGATAGTCACCACACCGGATTGCCCTCTGGTGCCGCTATAGAGAGCGGTCACTCCGTCGTGAGAAGCGGTGATCTGAATGCGTGCTGCATGTTCGCCAAAAAGATCCGGCGCCTGCCTGTCCCATTCCGTGGTCCAGCGGGAAATGTCATTCTTTCTGCCAAGCCCGGCAATGCCTGCAAATATGTAAACATTCTTCTTCCCATAGGAAGGAAGTGCGGCAAGAAGCCCCGCCGTCAGCTCTCCTGCCCGCTTTACGGAGACGGTGATTGTGCTCGCGCTCGGGTTCGTTGACGACGTAAATTTCCGGGAAAGTACGTTTCCCTCTAAGTCAGTTACCACCCCTTCAGTTTTCGTTCCGCCTCCGTCAATTCCGATGAACAGCATCAGTCAGCGCCTCCTTTCGATTTCAGCCGGACCTTGGGCTGGAAAAACAGCCTGGCGCGACGATCCTGAACCCTTCCTGTAAAAGAGCCCGAATCTCTGTTCCGCCCGTGTCCTTTGACTTGAGTATACCTGGGATTGAAACGAAACACCAATAAATTAATAGAATAATTAAAATTTTGTTTCAAAAAGGGTATTGTTCTTGTTTTGCAAAGTGAGAACCGTCCCCACTTTGCACGCTGTTCTCTAGTATATCACCTGGCGAAATTTGATTTGGGAATGTGATTTGGGGACGGTTCCCACATGACATTTTCCATGTAGTCAATTGCGTCAGCACGTATCGTCAAGCAGCGGTATTTTTAATCTACATATATGATAAAAAGCCGTTCTCAGCCATGGCTGGACGGCGAATTGAAGCGTATGATGTTTTTCACACTGCGTCTCCTGTAGTTCTGTCTTACTGATCAGGTTAGAGGCATCGTTCTTGCTGCCTGCACTTAATATATGGTTGCCCAGCCGAGTGAAAGAATAAACAGGACGACCATAATGGCGTACAGAACTGTGGCAATTATGCTGCACGTCAGGCCACCCACAGCCAGCCCCCTCCCCCCCTCTGAAGACACTTTAATCTCCTTCAGTGCCGACTTGGCAAGCACAATTCCGATGATCCCTGTAATCAGTCCCACATACGGAAGAATCAGGGACACAATCCCAAGCACCAGGGAGGTCACCGCCTTACCATTCACTTTCTCCTTAACAACACCCGCACTCTCGCCTATCTCCTCCACCCCCTCTCCAGCTTTATAAAAACAAGGCAGCAGCACTGCGCGGCTGCTAATCAGATGTTTATGCGGATCCGCCGCAAAAATGTTAAGTGGGGACGGTTCTCGTTTTGCATTTGTTATAAAGGACTGTCTTGACGCGACACACAAAAAGCCGCAGCACCATAAGGAGCACTGCGGTCAGGATTTATCGGGTAATAGCCACCAAAATGTAACGTGAGAACCGTCCCTACTTTACCTTGCTTTCGAGGAAGAGGTTTGCGGTCTGGCCGGCCAATGCGGTGCTGTGGCTGATGTCAAGGGTCTGGTACATGTGGGTCAGATGGGTGTGCCATTCCTCTCGGGTTGTCTCCCTATGAGAGTCGTCGTCGATGAAATACACGTTGATGAGCCAGGTGGGAATGTTGAGTTTCTTGTTGAGGAGATACAGGTAGGCTAGGCGATTGGCGTACTGGTAGTAATGCTGAGTCCAGACTTTCAGAGCGGCCCGGGAGCCGAACTCCGCCTGCACCATACGGAGGGTGCTTTCAATTTTATCAATACTCGCAGGTGCCTTTGCCGTTGATTTCGAGCTCGTTTCCGGGATGTTCGCTTTTGCCTCAACTAAAATAAAGCCATCAATACCCGCCCGTCCTTTGATGACAGCCAGCCCATCCCATACCGGTCCGCCGGACGGCCAGTATTGGCGGATCGTGTCCACCAACTGTTTGCTTTGCCCCGCGTCGTAATGATCCAGAAAATCATCACGATATTCACGGTAATTATTGCTTTCCAGCGGTGATTTCCAGACCGGCTTGGCCCCAACCTCCCGGAAAGCGAGCAAAGAAGGAGAAGCCTCAAACAGACAGTCGGCCAGGCCCTTCTCATCTTTATTAACCCACTTCCCCAGCAGCATCCGGCTTCCTTTGTCAGCTTTAACATCTGCATTCACCATTCATCAACCTCCTTTTTGTAAGTTGGGGACGGTTCTCGTTTTGCATTTTGATATGTGGATGTTACGCCTTGCCGGAACCGTCCCCAAATTGCACTATTCCTCATCTTTTTTCTTTTTCCTCCCTGCATCGATCGCCAGTCCAATCGCTATACCGATCGGAAGGCCAAGAGCAAGGTTGTCAAAGAGAAGGCCGTACACAATCCCGAGCGCTACACCGATGCCAAGTCCGCTGCCATCTGACCACTTTTTTGCGTCCGCCATGGTCTCCCTCCGTTCTTACTTATTTCTTTGGTTACGAAGGAGCGGAGGGAAGGTTTCATGCAAGTTATGCTAATTGGGGACGGTTCTTCCTTGACATTAAAGAAGCCGCAATACCCTGTAGAGAGTATTGCGGCCAAGACTATAGTAGTTAAACACCTCAAAATACAAAGTGATAAACGTCCCTGCTTTGACATAACCCTTTATTTGACTGTGTAAGAAAGCTTTACACTTTTTCCATAGGATCTAAATACTCTTCTTTAAGGTTCGACAGTATTTCAAGATAATGATCCCGTCCTAGAAAAGCGAAAATATCTCGGGCAGTTCGATAAGCTGAAGATATTTCATTTGGTGAACTGCCGGCCTTTTCAAGACACTGCCCCAAATAATAATAGAGATTTCCGAGCAGGGACATATTCTCCTCTTTACGTGATTGCCTAATACCTTTATTGATCCATTCTTTTGCTTCATTAAAATTCTTTAAATCGTAATGCGTTTTGGCTATATTATAGTATAGCCTAATCCGGTATATATTCGGGTCCTGTGTAGGGATACGGTTCTCCATGTATGCCAGTTCAGTATTGAGAGCTTTCTGGAAGTTAATCAGTGCTTCTTTTTCCCGCCCGTTTTCTGCATGTATAAATGCAATAGTATTATAAATTTTCACAGACAGGAAATCTTTTTTATTGATTAGACTATACTTTTCCCCTAGTAATTCCTTCAAGTTGATCAGCGTTTCTTCCTCATCTGACAGTTTAAGATGATAGGTACTTACTGCCCGATACCACTTTAGATAAAGATAGAACCACGAACCTCCAGTACCCTCTTTGACTGACTCGGACTCCTTATCCACCAATTGATAAATGTCCCTGTACTTCTGTTCCACAGTTAACTTTTCAATCGTTTGAATCACTCGGTTTATATGATCAGGATCCTTATCTTCGATTAAATACTGGAGGAAATAATCTACCGATTTATTTAATTTAAGAGAAAAATAAAAAAGATTTTCAAGAGTCGGACTCACTTCCCCCTTTTCAATCACACTCAGAGCGGGTTGCGAACAAATACCTTTAGCCAGTTCGGCCTGAGTGAAATTCATTTTTTTACGCTGATTTGCAATCTCAAGACCCAGTTCTTCTGCCCCCATAGTACGCCAACTTTCTTATTTTCTATTTTTTACCTTTCCATCATAACCTAAAAGTTCTACAAAAACAGAAAAATATAAATCTTTTTATATCTGGTTTCATTCTTTTGTTAGCGCCTTTATCATAGTCACTAATCACAAACACATAATAGAAATTTATTCTCTTTCGGAGGTGAGAAATTTGAAAAAACTATGTCATATCGTCACGGCCTTATCCATCTCGGTCTTGACCATTCTTGGGAGCCTCATTTTTCACTCTTCCGAAGTAACAAAAGTTCTAGTCAGTGACGATGTCAACAAACCTTATGACCTGCCTTATGAACCCTAAAACAGATCCAGTTCAATTTTCAAAATCCTAGAGGAGGCGTTAGAATGTTAACCAAACTAAAATATGTAATGATGGTGGCTTTGTTTGCCATGGCGTTTCAAGCTGTATTGCCGGCGGTTACTGTTGCAAATGGCCCCAGCACAGAGGAAAATTCTCTGTCCGAAATGACAGCTGAAGAAAAAGAAAAGGTGGAAGCATCTGTTGAAAGCCCTTCGTTTACAAATATGACAGAGCTTTCTGCCGATAACCAAAGACTAGTTGAGGAAGTAAGTGAAAATCCGGATGTGCATCTTGAAAAGGCCGCTTATGTGAATGGTGAAGAAATTATTATTTATAGCACACCTGACTCTGACGTAAAAGTGGCATCAACTGAAGGTTATGCGGAGGTTGTTGAACAAATTGATGAAAAAACATTCCTCATTAATGGTGAACGCCATACAGTAGAGCATAAAAATAAAGATGTTAAAAAGGATTCGTCTGCTTCCGATGAGAATGTTGCTCCTCTCAGCAGCTGGACAGAAATTTCCAACCCCGGCGGCCCGTGGGTTTCAGTGAGTACCGGATGGACGGATCTTCATTTTAATAATGCGATTGGCACCTATTCCACTGGTACTCTTGCCATAATTATAGGTTCACTTGTTCCGAGTGTATGGGGACTAGTGGTAGGCATCGGAGTTGCTTCAATGCTGATTTCCTCCAATTTTACTAACTCCAGTGCAGCAAAGGTGTACAGAGTAAATTATGAACACGGAGATGCTCCTCAGGTTTATCGCCAGACCAGTTTTCATTCTTATGCTGTCTGGGAAGGTCAGGATCACTTTCTCGGAATTGACCGAGAATACTATTCATGGTCACCACTTTAAGTTGACGAAAGACTGCCTTTAGGGGCAGTCTTATTTTTTAGAGTGGGCTTAAGACCAAAAGATCACTAGAACTACTCCCGGGGGAAATATTGCAGCCGGATATTGGACTCCACTCGCCACGATGGAGGGCTGGATGAACAGCTCCGGCCACCGCGACAACCTCCTTCGCCCGCACTATATTTACATGGGTGCAGGATACGTGGCACGGGGCGACTCCGGCTCCCCATCCCCCACCTACTGGACACAGATGCTCAGCAGCAGAATGTAAAGCGGGCATGTGAATTGGGGACGGTTCTTTATTAACATGTCTTAATAAACATCTAAATAACCCAGCCCGACACTAATATGTCGGGCTGGGTTATTGTCGTAGTCATTTATAGGTTTACAGATGCCCTTCCCATTTCGGGCTAAATGCCACGTGAGAACCGTCCCCACTTTACACTTTCTTTTTCTTCATCAGGGCGCTGATAAGTGGAACCAGAAGGGCGAGTACGGCCAGTCCTATGAGGGTGGCGCTGATCGGTCGGGTCAAAAAGATGGTAATATCGCCGTTTGACATGAGCAGCGCTCTTCTGAATTCCACTTCCGCGATTGGCCCCAGCACCACACCGAGAATAATCGCTGCCAGTGGGAATTTCAGTTTATCAAAATAGTAGCCTATGATCCCGAACAGGAGCATAATCCAGATATCAAAGACAGAGTTCCGTACCGCGTAGGTACCTATGATACAGAAAATGATAATAAACGGTCCCAGCGCAGTGTAAGGAACTTTCATAATCTTTGAAAAAAGGCTGATAAACGGTTTGGCAAACACAATAATCAAAACGTTTACTAGCAAAAGAGCAATAAAGATCGTATAAACAAGTGACGGTTCGTTCGTCATCAGCATTGGTCCCGGCTGCAGTCCGTGCATAATAAAGGCACCGAGAATAACAGCCGTGGTTGCACTTCCCGGAATCCCCAGCGAAAGCAGGGGAACCATGGCCCCCATGGCAGCCGCATTATTACCTGATTCAGGTGCGGCAATCCCTTCCGGTACCCCTGTACCGAACTGTTCGGGATTTTTCGACCAGCGTGTAGCCTCACTGTAGCTGAGCATTGCTGCTGTGGTCGCACCAACACCAGGCAGAATACCGACTGACATTCCGAGCAGGGACGAACGTAGAATCGTATATTTTACACGGCTGATAATTTCCTTATCAAACACCTTTGTTTTCACTTTTTTCATTTCCTGTTTGATTGTGTGATCCTCTTTGCTTCTCCGCATGACCTCGGAGATGGCAAACAAACCGATCAGTACAGGAATAAAATCAATACCGCTTACGAGATAAAGAGAGTCAAAGGTGAAACGCTGGGATCCTGACAGCGGATCCATTCCGACAGAGGCAATGAATAAACCAAATGCCACCCCGATAAAACCGAGAATCAGCTTCCCGCCGCTTAGGGAGACAACGACAGTTAAACCGAGAACCGCGAGCGCAAAGTACTCAGGTGAGGAAAAATTCAGGGCAAACGCCGCAAGTAGCGGTGTGAGTGTGATTAAAAACAGTGTTCCGATGATTCCACCCATTGCGGAACTGAAAATACCAATGCCCAGTGCCTTCCCGGCGAGCCCTTTCTGTGTCATCGGATAGCCGTCCAGAACGGTGGCCACCGCCTCAGGCGTACCCGGCGTCCGGAACAGAATGGCACTGATCAGGCCTGAAAAGACAGAGGCTGCATAGATCGTGGTGAGCAGGATAAAAGCTGGAATCGGCCCGAGACCATAGGAAATCGGCAACAGGATAATAACCAGCATCGTCCCGCTGATTCCAGGTAAAGCCCCGCCGAGAAAACCAACAAACAAAGCCAGTAACAGAATAAGCAGGTGGATAGGCTGTATGATGTTCTCTAAACCCAAGAGTATGCCTTCTATCATCTTGACTCCACCTTTCTAGGAAAATACATACTAATAGATCAGGAAACTGATAGACCGGAAGACGCCAGTTCCCCTTGGAAAAGGAATGTTTAATACGTGAATAAATACAAGAATAATAGCGACATTACTGGCAAGTGAAATGATCGCAACTTTCACTATTTTCCCCATCCCGAGCAGCCAGGCGATAAAAAAGAATAAAAGCGGCGTCACTACGACAAAGCCGAGTATGGGAAGGAGCATAATATAAACGGCGATGGCTGCAAGAATGTAAAAATGCCGGTATTTGAGGCTTAACGTTCCTGCCGACTTGCCTGGAGAGACAGTTTCTGTCTGTTCCTCTGTTTTATCTGTTTCTGCAGCATCAGCAGTTCCTTTTTTCATCACCCAGACTTCCTTTACGAGCAGGATGATGCCCATCACCAGCATGAAAGTCAGTACCATGATTGCCCACCCGGCAGGACCCACTGTGCCCGGGTTGGCTCTTGACGGCATCTGAAAAGCCTGAACGAGAAAGAAGGACGCAAATAAAATTGTGATTACAGCAAGGATGATATTGGCTTTCATTTTCCCCACTCCTTACAGAAAGGAGGAGTTCTGGCCTCCTCCTTTCCAACTGTCATGTGTTTACTCGCCTTCAATTTCGGCAATAATTTCTTCGTAGATTTCAATGTCTTCTTCTAATTTCTGCTTGAAGTCTTCTGCGCCCATCCATCCGTCACGAAGATCAAGGTAGTTATTTGCTGCGTATTCCTGGTAAGTTTCCGTTTCCATTGCCTGACGGGCAGCATCTTCAAGTTTTTCAATGATCGCTTCCGGTGTATCGGCAGGGGCCATGAGATACCGCTCCACACCATCAGTCAGATCCCAGCCCTGTTCGACAGTCGTCGGTACATCTTCAAAGTCATCGAGACGCTCTTCGGAGAAGAATACAAGCGGCTGAAAATCGCCTGACTCGATATAGGAAACCGTTGGACCTACTTCCTCAAGAATAGCATCAAGATGTCCCCCGAGAAGACCGGAGTGCATCTGGCCTGCCCCTTCCATCGGAATATAGTTCATATCCGTACCGGTCGCATTAATAAACCGTCTTGCCGTAATTTCATCGATCCCCATTGTACCTACGGCCCCCAGATTCACTTCACCGGGATTCTCTTCGGCGTAAGCCACCAGATCTTCAATCGAGTCGAACTCGTCACTCAGTACCTGAATGGCATAGATATCACTCTGAATCCGGGCAATTGGAACGACCTGGTCAAGACCGTAACTGTTTGTGCCTGCTGCTGTCGTAACAGCAAAGGCTGAATCCCCAATCAGCGTATAACCGTCTCCCTGGTTCTGCTGCATTGCATTCTGCATGGCAACTACACCGGATCCCCCTTCCTGATTGATGATGTTGAAGTTTCCATCAATAATGTCTTCCATTTCATTCGTGATGGTGCGAACGAAGTTATCCGTTCCGCCACCCGGTCCATGGCCAACATAAACCTCGATTTCCCTTTCCGGATACGAATCGGCAGCATCTTCCGTTGCTCCATCTGTCTCTGCTCCCCCACAGGCTGTAAGAACAGCAGCACCCATGGCAACGCTTACAAAAACTGACTTTTTCTTATCAAGCATCTTCTTCATGATAAATCCCCCTTTAGATTTTCACTTTTCTATCAGATGACATCCTTAAAACCATTCTGAACGCTGCATTCGTAGCACCAGGATCCGCTTTACCCTTGCCGGCAATATCAAATGCCGTACCGTGGGCAGGCGTTGTGAGTGTCACGGGAAGCCCCCCGCTCATCGTCACGCCCCGGTTAAATCCGAGCATTTTCATCCCTGTCTGAGCCTGGTCGTGGTACATGGCAAGCAGACAGTCAAACGGGTCCTTGTTCAGTCTCAGGAACAGTGTATCTGCAGGGTAAGGACCTTCCACCCGGTATCCTTTGCTCTTCATGGTTTCGATCGCCGGAATTATCGTATCGATCTCTTCGGTACCGATCATGCCGCCTTCCCCTGCATGGGGATTGAGAGCGGATACAACAATTTTAGGATTGGCGATGCCCGCCTTTTTCAGTGTGTCATGCGCAAAGGCGATACGCTGTTCGACTTTCTCCCTGGTGATGTTTTTACTGACATCCTTTATTGGAATATGGGACGTTAACCGGGTCACCCACAAATCATCCATCACATTGATTTCACTGAACCCTTCTTTGCATTCGAGCAGCTCTGCAAAGTAATGCAGCTCGTCCTGAAAATGATGGCCGCCCCGGTGAAGGGCCTCCTTATTCAACGGGGCGTACATCACACCGTCGATTTTCTTTTCTTTTGCCAGTTTAAGAATGAAAGCAAGTGTCTCTCCTGTCATTTTTCCGGAATGAGGGGACAGCGTGCCAACCTCGTAATCTTCCGGACTTAAATTCTTCAGATCCTGAAAGTAAATCACCCCGCTGTTGTGTTTCACTTCCTCGAAGCTTTCCACTTCTGTGACCTTCAGCTTCATCCCGGCAAACTCTTCCCCCTGCCGGAGAACTCTCTTATCTCCGGCAAGGAACCAGGTGGCAGCTTCTAAAATCTCCTGATTCTGAAGGGATTTCACCACCAGTTCGGATCCAATTCCCGTAGCATCACCCAGTGTAATTCCAATCATCGGTTTCGTTTGTGTCATCGTGATCCCCCAGTTTCATTTACGGCTTTATAAAATGATCGGCTGTATTTAGCTGCAAGTTTGATGCACTCTTCCATACTCACACTGCTGGCAATTCCTTTTCCTGCAATGTCAAATGCAGTACCGTGGTCAACCGATGTTCTGAGAAACGGAAGCCCATTCGTAATCGAAATTGTCCGCTCAAAGTCTGTCATTTTTGCGGCGATATGCCCTTGGTCGTGGTAAAGGGAAAGAACTGCTGCGTATTTATCATTAAGGGCATGATGGAAGACAGAATCTGCCGGCACTGGACCAACGGCTTTCAGACCTTCCTGGACAGCTGCCTCAATGCCGGGTCCGATTTCGTCCACTTCTTCCCGTCCAAACAGCCCGTTTTCCCCGGAGTGGGGATTCAATCCGGCAACTGCAATCAGCCTGTCCTCCACACCAAGTTTCTGAAGGGCCTCATCACAGCGGTGAAGGTAATGACGCACACGCTCTTTGGTCATTTGCCCGATGGCATCTTTCAGGGATAGGTGACGGGTGAGGAAAAAGATCCGCATGTTTCTTACCTGAAACATGGTGAGGGGATCAGTCGACCCGGTGAGTTCCTCCAGCATTTCCGTGTGTCCGATATGAGGGACTTTGGCGGCCTGCAGTGATTCTTTATTGATTGGTGTCGTCGCAATGGCAGAGACATCCCCGTTCATGGCAAGTTCAATTGACGTCTTAATATAATCGAAAGCAGCCTGTCCTGCCTGTGCCTGGACTTCCCCCATTTTCAGATTGTCTGAGTCCAGGTTGTCAAAGTTGAGAACATCGATTGTCCCAAGCTCGTACTTACCTTCTGATGGATGCTGGATTTCATTAAATTGCAGGTCCGTTTCCGTATATGTGAGGGCCTTTTCAAGTACAGCTGTATTTCCTACCACAAGCGGTGCGCAGGAATCATAGATTTCTTTACTTTTAAGTGCTTTAACCGTGATCTCAGGACCTATTCCTGCCGGATCTCCCATTGGTATTGCAATAATATCTCTTTTCATATGAAACACTCCTTTGTTTGATGTGTAAGACTCTGAAGAAATTCCACGCTTTTGAGTACGGTCATATTATCTCCTGCCATACCGCCCTTGGTGACGACAGGGAGGCCGTCAAATGAACCATCCAATAAATGACCGTAGGCTACGAGTGGTGATACTTCTCCCTTCAGGCTTATGCCTTTTGCACCACCTGCCTCACAAAATGAACAGGTCACGTCACCCCCGCTGAAAAAGCAGCCTTTGATCGTAAATACAGGCGAGGTGATAAGCCGCCTCGAGATCTCTGCCAGTCCCTGCGTAATTCGTTTTGCAAGTATGGCGTCTGATGTGTTTTCTCGTTCTGCAAGCGATTTCAAATTAAGACGCTCACTGTTTTCCCTGTTTGTCGTCACAAGAATGACCGGGGCACGGTTGAAATGCTGCAGTGCTTTAGTCACTACGCGGGTCACTTCCTCCTCCCAGCTCACAGTTAAGGAAGCAAGTTTTTCGGAATCCACGTACAACGGTTCTGTACCGGTTTCCTTCATAAAGTAGCGAAGCTGATTTCGGGTTACTTCCGTCGCGCTCCCTACGGAAACAAGGATCTGTCCGCTGTACCTGCTTCTCAAAGCCCTTACATATTCATTTGTAAGTGGACCGGGATCAGCGGGGATCAGTCGTATTCCTTTAATTCTGGCCATCGCTTGGCCCACTGTCCTGACATGCTCTTCGGTGCGGCTGTCGCAGAAGATTACTCTGCTTCCATTATCAAGCTGAGAACGAAGGAATGAAGCAAGCTGTTCAGTTCCCTGTTCAATTATGTTCAAATCGATCACTGATTCACGGTGGCTTGTCCGGATGATCTGCTGGACCTGTGAACTTAGAAGAGGGAAAACAGGATCCTTGGCCACATCGGTCTCCTCCAGCGGTACTCGATGAACGAACAGCCTGCCATCCACCACTGTCCTGCCGGAATCAGGATACGCCGGACAAACGATGACTGCGCTTTTCTCGCCCATCTCTTCCAGGAGGGTATCCAGTTCCTTGCCGATGTTTCCCCTGATTGTACTGTCAATTCGTTTTGCTATGAGGTCGACGCCCCAGTTCCTTAAGGTCTGGGCGGCTTCTTTCACTCTTATTGCCGCTTCGCTTTTTTTACAGTATCTGCTGTCTGTGTCAATACAGAGAGCCTTTGTGTCCTCGTTAGACGGAGGGGGCGAATTCCGCATGATCGTGGTTGTCTTTATATCCTGATGCACCAGCTTGACCCCGGTTGCATTTGCGCCGGTTAAATCATCTGCAATCACACCAATTTTCAAGGCTATACACCTCCACATAGAACCTGTACTTTATTTTCGTAACTGCTTCTTGCTGCTTCGGGAACCTGTGAATCGGTAATAACCCCCCCAATCTCCTCTAGTCTGCATACGCTGGCAAAAGCCCGCTTTCCAAACTTGCTGTGATCAGCCAGCAGCCAGGTGGTCTGTGCCGCCTGCTTCATCATCTGCTTGATCAGTGCCTTTTCAAAAGTTGGGGCCGAAACACCGTGATTGTAATCGACTGCATGAGCACCGAGGAAAAAAACATCGGCGTGAATGGCCTTCAGCAGCTGCTGCGTTGCCGTTCCAAGGAGTGATCCAGTTTCCATCTGCATCTCCCCGCCTGTCACAATCACTTTGTTCTTACTGCCCATCAGCTCGCTTGCAATTTTAATATCGTTTGTCACAATTGTAAGGTTCTCCCTGTATGAGAGTTGCTTAGCAAGTTCAAATGTAGTGGTACCTGAATCCAGAATGATCGTGGAGTGATCTTCCACCATTGCTGCTGCCCGTAGAGCAATTTCCTGCTTTTGCTTTTTATTCTGAGATTCCTTGGCAGCGTAGTTCGCTTCTTTTGTCAGTGACTGTGAGGAAATGGCGCCGCCATGGGTTCTGACGACTTTGCCTTCCTGCTCAAGTTCTCTCAGATCTCTACGGATCGTCATAGCTGAAACTTCAAGTGACTTTGAAGCGTTCTCAATATCAATTTTTCCCTGTTCGAGCACCATCTGCTCGATCCAGGCTCTTCTCTCCAGTGGTAACATATGCAACACCGCTCTTTGTTAATTTTGAACATCTTATATGTTCGATTATGTTACTATTGTTCGTTTTTGTCAACAGTGTTTTTAGAATTGTTTGATTTTTTGTGAAATGGGGACGGTTCTTGCTTCACATTTTTAATAAACAACCCAAATAACCCAGCCCGGCACATCAGTGCCGGGCTGGGTTATTGTCGTAATCATATATAGGTTTACAGGTGCCCTTCCTATTTCAGGCTAAATGCCAAGCGAGAACCGTCCCCAAATGACAACCTGCCTAAATGCAAATCAGGAACCGTCCCCACTTAACATGCCCAAACGACACGCCTACTTCACTGATTCTCTCTCAATGAGCTGCGTATCAAAGGAATAATTCTCCTTCACCCGCACCCCTTCGAGCACCTGAAAGATGACATGTGAGGCGAGTTTGCCGATCTCGTATTTGGGCTGGCGCATGGTCGTCAGCGGCGGCGACAGGTACGGTGCCAGCTGGATATCATCAAAGCCGATGATCGCCACGTCGTCCGGCACGCGAATTCCGTTCTCCTTCAGGGCCTCCAGGCCGCCGATGGCCATTTCGTCGTTGGCGAAGAAAATCGATTCGGGCATTTCCCCCTGGTGAATCAGCATTTTCGTTGCCTGATAGCCGCCCTCCTGCGTGAACTTTCCGTTCAGAATCCACTTGGAAAAGGGAGTCAGTCCATGGTGTTTCAGGGCATCAAGATAGCCGGCGAGACGATCCTGGCTGTCCACCGAATTCGACGGGCCGCTGATAAACGCTACGGATTTTTTCCCCTGCCGGAGCAGGTAATCCGTCGCCTTGAATCCGCCATTCACGTTGTTCACATTAATACTGATAATGTTCGGGTCGCCGGTCACGTAACGGTCGAGCACGATGATCGGAAAGCCCTCCCGCGCAGAACCCTGAATAAAGCTGTTCTCGATATTGTGAGCAAGGAGGATCACCCCGTCTGTCCGCGTTTCCCGCAGAAACTTCACAGCCGTTGAACTTTCGTCCCCGTAGGAACTGCACACAATCAGGTCGTACCCCTTCTCCAGCACCAGCTCCTGAACGCCCCGGATCAGCTCCGAATAGAACGGACCGGTCAGGTCGCTCAGTATCAGGGCGATCGTTTTCGTTTTGTTCTTTTTCAAATCCATCGCCATACCGTTTTTCCTGTAGTTCAGCTCTTTGGCTGCGGCGAGAACCTTTTCGCTCGTTGCCCGGCTGATCTTCTTATTGCCGCTCAGCGCATAAGAAGCCGTCGAGACCGCCACGCCTGCTCTTTTTGCCACATCTTTAATTGTAGCCATGGATTCACCTCCCCCCTGTAATATTTCTGCAAAGTCACCCGATCAAGATGAAACTTCCTACTACCAATTTACTACACAAACAAATCTATTTCATTTTTTTCGTCAGAAGAAATCAGTGTTTTACTGATTTTCATGCCGCCGTCTCGGTAGCGGTTCGCAAGCGGCTCCGAAGCCACCGCTTCCCCGTTGACCTCGACCCTGCCGTTTACCGGCTCGCCACCGGACAGGTGATACTTGACCGTCACCGGACGCCCGCCGACTGAAAACTCCAACTCAAGACCGTCAAGACCCACATCAAGTACGGGATCAAAAATCACCATGTCCCCTTCTTCACGGACACCGAGGACGTTCGATACGAGCTGGTTCAGATAGATTCCCGGACCGCTGGAATAGATGCGCCAGCCGCCCTTCACTTTTACGTCGCCCGTTTTCAGCTGGTCAAATTGCTCAGCCGCCTCGTAGCGGTTATTGAACTTTCCGTCGGAGCTGCTGAAGTAGGCATTGCTCTGACGCACATCCGCGTTCGGCACTGCATCGGTGATGCCCACCGGGTTAATCACCTTAAGCGCGTTCCACGCCACGTCGCCCTTGCCGATTTTGGCCATCGCTTCGATAAAACGGATGTGGGCGTGCACGTACTGAAGACCGATCTCCCGGCCGAAGTTCGCGGCCTGCTCGGCACGCTTGAAGTGCTTGCTCACACCGCCGTCATAGCGGGCAGGCTTGTTCATGAGGCGCACACCGTCGGGAAAATAAAGATGTTCTCTGATCAGCTCGTAATGCTCTTTCATTTCATTTTCATCAAAAAGCTCGCTGATCATGCTGCGGGTCATCGGCAGAAGCCGGTATTCGATCCCGGTTTTGCTGTCAGAGGGATGAACCATTTTTTCAGGGTTTTCCTTATCTGCAAAATATAAAAATCCGGAAATGACCTTGTCGTCACGGAGAAACTTCTTATAATCCTTTTTAACCCCTTCTGCGAGGCGGTTCACTTCCGAAGCTTCTTCCAGCTCTGCTTCCTCAAGCATCTCACCAAGACGGGCGAGCGACTGGTATGTGAGCGCCACTGTCCAGCTGCTCACCATATACTGCTTGAGCTCCTGGTTCGCCGGCTGGAGCGTGTCGTCCCAGTCGCCGTCCCCGTAGGAAGACAGGAAAGTATCGTGAAGGAAGTTCGCTTTAATATAGTCAATCTGCTTGTTCACGTGATCCAGAAGCGTCCACTTCCGGCCGGTAAACTGCTTGCTGCTGCGAGCCGTGAACGGCAGTTCCTCCTGCAGAATCGCCGTGTCACCTGTCGTTTTCATGTAATCTGCCAGCAATTTGAGCGGCCAGACGATAATATCACCGTGGCTTTCCTCCTGCTGGACGGTCGTGTACTCGTCAAACATAAACCACTGCGGCCAGTTGCCCGTATCCTCATACTGGTGGGCATACACCGTCTTCACAATGTCTTTGACCCGGTCGTACTTCTGCATCGCAAGAAAATACTCCGCCGGCCCTTGGCACACGTCACGCGTGCCCCAGGCTGCTGCCGTATACTGCTCGAGCCCGTGCGGCACGGCGTAATGAACGAGCATGTTGTGCGTATACCACCACGCGAGCGTGTTGAGTTTCTCCACGTCCCCGTTCTGCTCACCGTCAAGCTTGAGCTTAAACCCGTTCATCAGCTCATTCACATACCGGCCGTAGCTCTCCTTCTCCTGCTGGAAGTCTTTTTCTCCGGCGCGATCAAACTTCCCGGACACACTTCCGGCAATCGTCAGGCGCCACTTCGAAACGGCATCCAGCTCAAAGGCAGCGAGCGACGCGGTTTCCTGCTCCAGTCCGGTCACGAGAGCCTGTTCATCGGTCAGTACTGACGGCACATCAAATCGCAGTTTGTAGGCAAGATCAGGATGCACCTCACGGCTCGGGGCCTCTTCGCCGGCTGTCACTACGTAAGCCCCGTCTTTTTCCTCCATATAAAATGGCAGTTCATATTCGTTAGGGGCCATGGACAGCTGATTCGTTACGAGGAAACGGTACTGTTTTCCCTGCTTCGATTCAATTTCCAGCGTTACTTCTGCATCACGAACCGTGGTGAAATTGGTAACCACAATCAGATCGTCCCCGGTTTTATAGTACCAGCGAGCGTAGTTAAAGCCCATTTCAAACACGGACGGCATGGCAAGAAGACAGTACTTGCCGCCTTTTTCAATGTAAATACGCTGGCCGGACGTTTTCGGGATATTCAGCGCATTTCGCGGGTTCGTCATCAGTTTGTTGATTGACGTATTCCCGACCGCAATCTGCGCATTGAAAATCCCCGTCATGTAGGACGTCGTGGTGATGAGTTCCTGATCCTGAGCGCCGTGATCAGCGGTCAGAAGAATGTGCCCGTGGGAGCGCTCGACCTGAAGCTCCTTCGCAGGAAAAACAACATGCTCGTGGGTTGGCGTGAAAAACGCCGCCAGTTTTTCTCCCGAAGTCTCCTCAAACCGTTTTTCCGGGAAAAGTCCATCTACTTCCGCTGAAGTGAGAGGGTACGTCTGGACGTTTTTTCCGGTCCGCGGGCTTACCGGGCCTGTCTTCGCTTCAATGAACTCGAACGTTTTGTTCTCCACGCGCTCCCAAGCTGCCTCCAGCTGATCCTGAAATTCCAGCTCCTTCACCGGTTCCGGGTGATTGTCCTTGAACATGCCGTAAAAAACGATCTTACGGCTGCCGTTCAGCGGCTCCCGACCGGATTTCAGACCGGTATAGGCGAATTCGTACTGGTAGTTTTCATTCGGAAACGTGTCCTTCGTTAACAGCTCAGGCTCGTCCGTTTCTTTATAGCTCAAGCCGAAAAACTGAAAGCCGTCCGTGACGTAGCCATCTGCACCTGTGAGACAGCCCTGCTGCATGTACGGGTTGCCGCCCGGCTGAGGCTGGTTCTGCCTGCTTGCAATCACAAAGCCTTTATCCGCTGTTTCGAACGGGCGATGGTCGATGTACTGGGAGGCGTACGCTTCGTTTGTACGGACCATGGCAGGTGCACCAAGACCGAGATCCTGTCCATAGACCACGTCCACATCTGCATCGTTTCCTTTAAGGTCCACCGTCCAGAACCACGTGCCTGAATCATCCGGGGAAAAAGTGACCCGGTATTCGACCTGTTCGAACGTCCCGTTCCACTCAACCGCTTCGTCCCCGAAAGAGACTGTTCCCGGCGCCTTCACACCGAGCATCGGACTCCACTTGATTGTGCCTTCTGAATGGATACGTAAAAACAGGTTATTTAATGATCCGTCAATCACGTTCCCGTTCCACTGATTGATCATCGTGTGCTCGGAACGGATGTCGTAAAGATCGCCGGTTGCTAAAAATGTATAGGTTACCTCACCTGAGGTGATCGTGTGTGTATGCTTTGGCTGTGTTTCTTTTTTCACCGTGTATCTCTCCTCGCCGTATGCTCTGGTGCCCGTTATCCTCTCTGACCTGCTGGCTGATAGGAAAAACGGCGTTCCTCTGTATTTCTGCTGTCTGGACCCACACTGACGATAAACTCCCCCGGGTCACACGCAAACGTCAAATCGCTGTGGTGGTACTTGAGGACCTGTTCGTCTACTTCAAAAACCACCTGTCCGGTTTCACCCGGCTTAAGCTGCACTTTCCGGAATCCTTTCAGCTCTTTTACCGGACGGACCACTTCCCCGACAAGATCGCGGACGTACAGCTGGACCGTTTCCTCACCGGCAGCTGTGCCTGTGTTGGTCACATCCACACTCACCTGAATCTTCCCGTTTTCCTTTATCACTCCGGAGGATAGCTGCAGGTTTGAATAGTCGAACGAGGTATAGCTCAGGCCGTATCCGAATGGGAATAACGGCTCGTTCGGTGCGTCCAGATATTTGGAGGCGAACCGGTCCTCAGGGGCAATCTGATCCTTCGGCCGTCCCGTGTTAAACGAGTTGTAGTACACCGGCACCTGACCCACATTGTATGGAAAGCTCATGGTCAGTTTTCCGGAAGGGTTTGTGTCGCCAAACAGAAGATCAGCGACCGCACGGCCCCCTTCTGTTCCCGGATACCACGCTTCAAGGACTGAGTCTGATTCTTCGATCACACCGTGCAGATCAAGAGGCCGTCCGTTGAACAGAACGGTCACGATTGGTTTGCCGAGCTTTTTCAGCTCTGCTACCAGCTGCAGCTGGGCTTCCGGCAGCCTGATATCGGTCCGGCTTCCTGCTTCGCCGCTCATCTCCGAGTGTTCACCCAGAGCCAGCACGATCACGTCCGCATCGGATGCCATCTCAACAGCTTCCTGCACCTGGTCGTATGTTACTGCTTCGATGTCGCAGCCTTGTGCAACATTCGGCGCTGATGAGAGCTTCTCGCTCACACCGGTTCTAACCGTCACTACGTCATCTTCAGAACCGAAGATGGACCACGGCCCCATCAGATCCCTGCTTTCCGCAAACGGACCGATCAGAGCAACGCGCTGGTCTTTTTGCAGCGGCAGCGCCCCGTTATTTTTCAGGAGGACGCACGATTTGGCTGCTGTCTCCCGTGCGGCTTTGCGGTTGGCTTCAGACAGGGTCACTGCTTCTTGCAGCTCCCGGTCTGCCCCGCGGTACGGGTTATCAAACAGGCCGAGTTTTTGTTTGAGCTTCAATATTCTGAGCACGGCTTCATCGAGCAGCGCTTCGGAGACAACGTTCTCTTGCACGAGCGTTTTGAGGTGCTGTACGTAGCATGGGGTCATCATTTCGATGTCCACTCCGGCTTCCACCGTTTTGCGCGCCGCTTCCTTATTGTCAGCGGCCACGCCATGAGGAATCGCTTCCTGTACGGCACCCCAGTCGGAAATGAGAATGCCGTCAAAACCCATCTCTTTTCGAAGCACGTCGCGCATGAGCCATTTGTTGCTCGTTGCCGGAATTCCGGCGACCGTGTTAAACGCGGTCATCACTAGTTCGGCTCCTTCGTCCAGGGCCGCTTCATACGCCGGCAGGTAGTACTCCCGGAGCTGGCGTTCTGACATATCAACGGTGTTATAATCCCGTCCGCCTTCCGGAGCCCCATACGCGGCAAAGTGCTTCACGCAGGCTGCCAGTTTGGTGGAATCCCCTTCAAGGTCGTCACCCTGATAGCCGCGGACAAAGGCACGGGCAAACACGCCGTTTAGATACGGGTCCTCCCCGGTCGACTCCATCACGCGTCCCCAGCGTGGATCTCGCACGAGGTCAACCATCGGGGAAAATGTAACGTGCAGGCCGGCTGCTGCCGCTTCTTCTGCGGCGATCGCTGCACTTTCCTCCACCGCTTCCGGATCCCACGTGCACCCCAGAGCGAGCGGGACTGGAAAAACGGTTTTATAGCCGTGAATCACATCAGCCATAAACAGAAGGGGAATGCTGAAGCGGCTTCGCTCCATGTATTCCTTCTGGAGTGCGCGGAGGTCGTCTGCGCCTGCTGCTCCGAGGATGGAGCCGCTCCCGCTCATGTCTTCCTTTGCCACTTCCATTCCGGCAAACGGGCCGGTAATTTTTCCTTTGCCGCTGTTTTCATTTATTAAAGAAGACACCACCTGCGACATTTGCGCCGCTTTTTCTTCTATTGTCATTTCGTTTATGAGTTCGTGCAGTTTTGATTGGTTCATTGGTTAGTCCTCCTGAAAATACAACTTTTGCTGTTCCGCTCCAGGCGGACGCTTTCCGCTCCACGCCTTTTTTGCAAGCTGTGGTTCCTACTTAATCCCCGTCGTATTGAACCCTTCGACGATATACCGCTGTACGAAGATGAACAGGATCAGTACCGGAATGACCATGACGGTTGCACCGGCCATCTGCAGGGCGAAACTGCTTGAATGCTGTCCCTGCAGGAGAGCAAGCCCGACGGAAAGGGTATATAACGCCTGATCGTTTGCCACAATGAGCGGCCAGAGGAAGCTGTTCCAGGCACCTACAAAGGTGAGAATCGCCTGTACTGCAAGGACCGGCTTGGAAAGAGGCAGGATAATCTGAAAGAAAATCCGGAATTCCTTTGCCCCGTCAATCCTGGCCGATTCGATCAGATCGTTCGGGATCGTCGTCATAAACTGCCGTATCAAAAAGATGTTGAAGGCGGCAATTAAGCCGGGCAGGATAATCCCTGCCATCGTGTTGGTGAGGCTCATCTGGTTTAACAGGAGGTAAACCGGGATCATGGACACCTGTGCCGGAATCATCATCGTGGCCAGCACACCGAGAAACACAATTTCTTTTCCTTTAAAATTGAACTTCGCGAACCCGTAGCCGGCCATCGTGTTAAACAGGAGACCGAGCATGGCAAAAAGCACGATGATCATCGTATTCGTAAAATACGTGCCGAAGTTCAGATTCTGAAAGAGATTGATATAGTGCTCAAAGGTGAACTCCTGCGGCCAGAATGTAGGAGGCATCGTGCGCGCTTCCCTTTCAGATTTAAAGGAACTCAGGATCATCCAGATAAACGGGATCGAGACCAGGAATCCACCGACAACTAAAACGGATGTGACGAACATCTTTTCAAATCTGGTTTTCAACCGTGTTCACCTCAATTCTCTTTCGATTTATTAAACGTAAACTGAATAAGTGTAGCCACAATGATAAACACGAACAGGATCAGTGATGCTGCCGCGGCGTAGCCGAATTCGTTATACTGGAACCCGCGCTCATAAATAAACAGGGCCATCGACATTGTGCCGTCAAGCGGTCCCCCGCCTGTCATGACAAACGGCTCCTCGAAAAACTGCAGCCAGCCGATGAGCGTTGTAACTGTGACAAAAAAGGTCGCATAACTGAGTGAAGGAATCGTAATGTATCTGAGCTTCTGGAATTTGTTCGCACCATCCATATCCGCTGCTTCATAGAAGCTTTTCGGAATCGACTGAAGTGCGGCCAGGTAAATGAGCATGTTAATCCCGATCCCTTTCCAGACAGCGAGAATGATTAACGAGATTTTTGCAATGAACGGGTGTTCAAGCCAAGGCACTTTTCCTAAGCCGAGACTGTTCAGGATAAAGTTGAACAGACCCACATCCATGTTGTAAAGGAAACCCCAGACAACCGCAATTGCCACAATGTTTGTGATGGATGGCACATAAAAGAGTACCCGGAAAAATGTGAATAGTTTACTGGTCATATAATTAAGAAGAAGAGCAACACCAAGTGAACAGATAATGACTAATGGAACACCGATACTTACATACACAAGCGTGTTAAAAATTGCGGTGTGAAACAGTGGATCCTGGAAGAGAGCGATGAAATTCTCAAGGCCTACCGTGTCCACCATGTCCCAATTTCTGAGGCCGATCAGGTTCATATCGGTAAAGCTGATCAGCAGACTGATCAGAATCGGGATAAATGAAAAGGCAATCAGGAGCAGAACCGCAGGCCCGATAAACATCCAGGGTGTAAGGGCGTTTTTTTGATTCACATACCTTTCCTCCTCGTACAAAATGATCGGTGATAAGGATAGAGAGAAAGGCTTCCGAGGAACCTTTCTCTCTGAAATTATGGTCATTCATATTCGTCATTCCGCTGCAGGCGGGCGCTTTCCGCGGGCAACGCGGTATACTTTCTCGGGGAAATTCCTGCTTCTTCCTCTGCCAGAATCCCTCCGAAGCGGTCTGCGTCGAAGCAACTCGCAGCTTAATCGCGAAGCATATGCTCGTCGCTGGAGTCGCCGCCTTTCGCTTCATTTAATATTTATAGGTTGTTTAGTTCAGGCGTCTTTCGGCCTGCTGCTGGAAGTTGTCCAGTTCTTCGTCAAGGTCGGCACCGCCGCGGTTAATCCGCTCAAGTGATGAAAGCAGATCCTGGGCCACGTTTTCCCACTCGCTTAGTACCGGTGGTGCTACGGCTTCTTCAAGCTGATCGCCAAAGACGGCAAGCTTTTCGTCTTCCTGAAGCTCTTCGTCATCCCAAGCGGACTGACGAGCCGGCAGTGTGTTTGTCTCTTTGAACCATTCAACCTGTGTTTCAGGCTGGGACATATAGGAGATAAACTCGAGGGACTCCTCCGGATGCTCAGTTTCAGCAAACACACTCAGGTGGGAGCCGCCGATGGCAGAAGCGTTTCGCTCGCTGCCCGGAAGCATCGCTACATCCCAGTCGCCGTCAATGTCCGGTGCACTGTCACGAAGGATGTTGACCATCCACGGACCGCTCGAGAACATCGGCTTGCTGCCTTCTTCAAAGCCCTGCTCAATTGGCGTACCTTCTGTTACCTGAACGAGCTCTTCAGCGAAGAACGTGTGGTAGTACTCCATCGCTTCTCTGAATGCAGGATCGGCAAAGTTCTCCTCTGCTGCTTCCTCGTTAAATTCCCATCCGTTCTGCCATGCAAAGATCGGCGGAACGAGCTGGTCATTCTGATCGATATCATAGCCGTACATGCCGTCACCACGGTCGGCAAGCTCAAGGGACACTTCAAGCATTTCATCCCAGTTCTGCGGCGGCTCGCTGAATCCGTGCTCTTCAAGGATGTCGGAGCGGTAGAATAGGACACGGGTATCTACATACCATGGCACACCGTATACAGCGTCATCGTAAACAGTTGTATCAAGAGCGCCTTCAAAGAAATCGTCGTTGCTGATGACGTCGTACTCGTCTGCGTATTCGGACAGGTCAAGGAAAGCCCCTGCGCCTGCGAATTCCGCCACCCAGGTCGTTCCAAGCTGGAGAACGTCCGGTCCGTTACCGGAGGCTACGGCTGTGAGCAGGTTATCGTGGGCGTTATCCCACGGAATTGCCTGGACATTGATTTCGATATTGTCGTGTTCGTTTTCAAAGTCTTCTACAAAAGACCCGAGGCGGTTTCCTTCCTCACCCATCGCCCATACGTCGAGAGTGACTGTTTCGCCGTTTCCGGCCTGGTCGCCACCGTTATCATTACCATCATCGTTTCCGCAGCCGGCTGCTGCAATGACGGAAATACCGGCAAACATGGCTAAGCTCTTTTTAAATTTCATCTTTTGACCCTCCCATTTTAGTGAAACGTTTCAATTATTTGATAAAAAAAACTATTAAAGATAATACCCTCGGTATGAATATCTCAGTGTTACTTCCGGATTCCGCTGCAGGCGGACGCTTTCCTAAGGTCTGGCCTCAGACTCCTCGAGAAAACCACTCTGTGGGGTCTTCGGTTGATGCGATTCCCACTGGAGTCGCCGCCTTTCGCTTCATCCTATAATGGTAAAAGACATTTATTAGCACCATTTCAATTTTGAGGGGACATAAGTTGTCCTGTCCCCTCTTATTATTGCCTACTCGTTAATCGAAAATTCTTCTCTTTCAAGCAGGTGTTCCGGGTTGGATCCGATTTCGTTTTCGTGGAAATAGTTTTTGATCAGGCCGTCATGGTTAAAGTTGGCGATCGAGAGCATGATCATGCCCTGATCGAGGGCCAGATACGCCTCTGTCACTTCACCAGTATGGACATTTACGGTGTCATAGAAACCGTACGGCCCGTAAAGTCCCATGCTGCGGAGTTCTTTAAAGTTATCAAACACGTCCATCGGTGCATATTCAAGTGCAAGGAAGGACGCATGTGGTGTTACGGTGCCATCTTCAGGATAGCCTTCCATACCGCCGGCAGGCACGCCGAATTCCTGATAGTCACCAGGGACCGCTGCCGGTGAGAAGCCCCATACCGGATAGCCTTCTTCTTCCGCATGCGCGATCTGCAGTTCAACATGTCGGTGGTTATTCAGTCCAAGTGCGTCTGTACCAAGCTCTTTCTCTTTTACAAGCAGTCCCGGCATTAAGGCTTCAAACATGCTTCCGCCCCAGCTTGGCACATACTTGATATCGTTGTGCTCGTAATGCCCCTGGAAGAAAGTCACGCCGTCGTATTCTACGTCATATCCCTGTGGAATCTGGCTCTGCCAGTCCCACTCAGGCGGGAAGGTACGGTGCATGTGCCACCAGTGCTCCGCAGGAACATCGCCTTTCCCGATTGCAAGATAGCTTGTGATTCTCGGTTCCGTGTAAAAAGCGCCGTAATGGTGATCCGTCAGGCTGCCTGTTTCCGCGTCGTAGCCGCCGTGGAACAGGTTCTCATCAGAATCGTAAAGCGTGGAATAATCCATTCCTTCTGCAAGGGCCAGGGCATCTTCTTCAAGCTCTTCGTAGGCTTCTGCTACAACAACGAGCCCTGCCGTAAGCCAGCCGTTATCCACCTGTGAGATAAACTGTCCCCAGTCTGTCATCAGGCTCGCATCGTCCGTGAAGTACCAGTTGTAGTACAGGCCGTTCCACGTTTCCATTTCCTGAAGACTGCTGATCGTTTTGCTGATTTTCTCAATGGCTTCATCTCTAGTAACAAAGCCCATCTCTTCCGCTGAAATGACGCTCATCATATAAAGACCGATGTTCGTCGGTGATGTATGCTTTCCTTCTTCGTCTTCATCCAGGCGGACAATATCATAGGTGAGACCTGTTTCTTCATCGGTAAAATCCTCGAAATACTTGTAGGTTTTCTTCGCAATGGCGTTCAGCTGCTTTTCAAGTGCAACCTCATGTCCGGGTGGATGCCCTTCGTGCGGCGGCTGGGCATGCTGCGTGGATGGCAGCAGTGCAAAAACGAGAACAGCGGTTAACATGATGCTCAATACCTTTTTCATAACTTCATCGTCCTTTCATAGGGAGATTATTGATACAAGACAAACGGGAAAAAGTCAGATCAGGTTCGGAATGCGGCTTTCAGGACGCTGGCAGCTCCAGCAATCACCTCCTCAAAATTGAGAAACTGTTGTGTCTGAAGTATGTAGTATGCTTAGTCATGCGAGGTAATTGAAACGTTTCTATAAAACAAATATTGGAATTCATTAATACATAACAAATACAGGCTTAACTTTAGGTGAAACGTTTCAATAATTCGATTGTAAAGGAAAATGTAAGCCTTTTCAACAGTATTTTTAAAATTTCATTTTTCCTCCGTTAAATAAGGAACTAAGTCCCGGACCGTTAAGAAAAGACGTTTAAAATCAGGAAATAACTATCACAACATTCAGACTATTTTTATTAATCTTTGTTCATCCACTATACAAACTAAGTTTACAGTTGCTATAGTTTAACTAGCAGATAACATAACCATAATTCTCCTCTGTTTTTGTAAGCCCTCTCAACTATCTGCAATTAATTTTTTCGAAAGGAGGTCAACGGAGCCCGGTCATTACACTTTAGGCTTTTTAAAAATCTATTAAAAAGGCGGAATTTATGATGCTTAAATCTTATAAAACCTATATCGTTACAGGTCTTGCTGTAACTGTTTTAGCTGGAAGTATGGGACTCAGCGCTGCAGCCCAGGGAAATCAGGCAAAAACGGGGGTATTTGGCGAGAATGGCAAGGGCAATGGAAAGCCCGCTCCTTTTGCCTGGCAGGTTGATTCTCTTGCTGACCGTTACGAAGCGTCCTTCGACATCGGGGCAGCAGTGGAACCGTTTCAGTTAAACGGAAGAAAGGGAAAAATTCTGAAACACCATTACAACAGCCTTGTGGCGGAGAATGCCATGAAGCCCATTTCTCTCCAGCCTGAAGAAGGAGAGTGGGACTGGGAAGGGGCAGACAGGATAGTCGACTTTGCCCGTAAACATGACATGGAACTGCGCTTTCATACCCTCGTATGGCATAATCAGGTCCCTGACTGGTTTTTCATGGATGAAGCAGGAAACCCGATGACTGAGGAAACAGATCCGGAAAAAAGAGAGACGAATAAAAATCTCCTGCTGGACCGTCTGGAAACTCATATCAAAACGGTTGTTGAGCGGTATAAAGACGACGTTACTTCATGGGATGTAGTGAACGAAGTTATTGACGACGGCACGCCGAATGACAGAGGTCTCCGTGAGTCCGTCTGGTACCAGATTACCGGTGACGAATACATTAAAACCGCATTTGAAACCGCAAGGGAGTACGCCGGGGAGGATGCGAAGCTTTTCATTAATGACTATAACACCGAAGTGCAGCCAAAAAGAGATCACCTGTACAACTTTGTACAGGATCTGCTGGAAGACGGAGTTCCCATTGACGGTGTCGGACACCAGGCTCATATTCAGATCGACTGGCCGACACTTGAAGAAATAGAAGATTCCTTTAACCTTTTCACTGATCTGGGGCTGGACAATCAGGTTACGGAACTGGATGTGAGCTTATACGGCTGGCCTCCGGTACCCGCCTATGAGGACTATGACGACATAGAAGAAAGCCGAATCGAAGCGCAGGCTGATCGTTACGAAGCGTTATTCGACCTGTACGAAGATCTTGGTGCGGACATCAGCAGCGTGACGTTCTGGGGTATTGCCGATAACCATACGTGGCTCGATGACCGCGCCACAGAGTACAACCCGGGAGAAAGAATCGATGCCCCGTTTGTTTTTGACCATAACTACAGAGTAAAGCCGGCTTTCTGGAGAATCATAGACTGAATGATTCATTGAGAGCTCTGTGCGAAAATCATTAAGAACATGATAAGGCCACCCAAATGAAATGCCGGGTGGCCTTAACTATGATCAAATATGCTGAACCTGCTAACAACCCCTCCTGCTGGTTCAGAAGGAAGCCCCCCTGATCCGATAAAAATGCAAATTGAGAACCGTCCCCACTTAGCATTATTGGGGTTCTTTTTGTCTTATTTCCTCTGTTGACTGGCGCTGGATAAGGGATGCAGGAAAGACTACCGGCTGAACCGTCTCTACTTTTGAGGAACTGCGGGCCATCTCAATCATTCTGATAACTGTGCGGGCCGCTTCCATTCCCAGCTCTTCTTTTGGATGTTCAATCGTTGTGAGCTTAACTTCGGAAGCAGTGGACAGGAATGAATCGTCAAACCCGACAATCGATATACGCTGGGGCACGGCCAGTTTAAGTTCACGAAGAACATGGAGCAGATTCAGTGCAAGCTGGTCATTGTAACAGACGACCGCTGTCGGCGGTGCATCGGATTCCTTTAATTTTCTTTTCAGCTCGTTGACCGGAACCGTCTCCCTCGTTTCGGTCGTAAACGTAACGATGTTCTGAGGGCTCAAGGTCGCTCCTCTGTCTCGATGAGCCTTAATAAACCCTTTCATTCTCTTCATACCCTGAATGTCGTCGTTCTTAAAGATGCCTAAAATACGTTCGTGGCCTAACTCCAGTAAATGGTCCGTCTGGAGCCTTCCCCCTTCCACATCATCCATAATTACATGAACCGGTTCGAGTTCTTCATAGTAAGCGTTTATCATCACATACGGGATGTTAAGGCGCTCCAGGTTAAGATAATAGTTAATGTTCGGGTTGGGGAGTGCACTTTTAGTAGGTTCGATGATAATGCCGTCAAACTGCTGGGATAAGACAGCTTCCAGACACCGCCTTTCTTCCTCGTGATCATTATTGGTACTGAATACCGTGACCTGATAACCGTGCTTTTTGAAAATCCGCTCTGCCCCTCGAATGATGGTAGGAAAGATGTAATCGGAGAAGTAGGTCGTAATGACCGCAATATTCTTTGTTCCTTCTTTTACATCTACTTCTGCAGACCATTCTGCACAAAACGTTCCTGCCCCCTGTTTCTTGTAGATCCATCCCTCATTAACCAGTTCATCAATGGCTTTTCGGATCGTATGCCTGCTTACCCCATATTCTCTCAGGAGCTCATTTTCAGATCCGACCTTTTCATGGGGCTGAAAATACCCCTGCATAATTTTTGATTTTATCTCTGATTTTACATAGCTGTATTTTGTTTTCACGCATGCTTCACCTCATTTTAAGATCCAGCTTACTTCAAGTAATGACTAATACAGGTAAAAGAGGAAGCCCTTTGCACCTGCCTTCACCCTTCTCACAATCAACTTATACGTACAATTATTTTCCGACGGTAATATATCTAATATACACGTTAATACAGGGTTTTTCAATTGATCAGTCCACAAAATATATCCACAAACTACCTTTTACCATACAAATATTCGTTATCTATAAGAGGGTCACTCGTCTACAGAAAATAAACAATAAAAACACCCCCATGCCACAGCATAGGGATGCTTTCCTTCCTGAATCATCTTTTATCATCTCCACAGCATTACTGCCCCTGAATATCATAATCAAAGAAATCAAAATCAGCAGATTGCCGACTTCCGCTGTAATCCTGACACGCCATCCCTATGAAAGTGCCTGTAAATCTCACCTTCTCCAATGCATCGTCTGACATATGGAGGGTACTCAGGCGCGGCCCGATCTGCTTCCACTCCTGATCGCTTTCCTCTCTGAAATAGAATAGCAGAGTGTCAAAATCAATTGCACCTTTAAGTTCGACAGCCCCCGCCTGTGCAATCCTGAGTGGCGGAAGGAGAAGCTCTTCATACTGACCATTCACTGTACGCAGGATCTGAAGTACACGACCCTTCTCTTCGTGATGAGTGATATGAAGGTAAACGTGGTCTTCTGTGTCATAATACACCACTAACCCCGCTTTCTGCTGAAAGGTATCCGGTTCAAAATCGACACACGTTGAAAAGGCGCATTGAAAAGACGTCTGCCTTCTTGCGATCAGGGACTGGCGGTGGACAGAAGCCAGGGATTCCCGGCCGTACAGCCTGAGTGAGCCGGGGGCGTCTGTAAGGCTGCACCACGACTCATCCACCGGCACCCGAAGCGAGTTCCATTCTACCCGAAGATCCGGCTCTTCAAAATCATCGCGAACAGGCTCCTGTGCAACAGATGATTCCGGGAGCTCCGGGCCCTCTACGATCTCCTCAGGAAAATGACCGCCGTGAGCCAGCCTGAGCCAGCCGTCATCTGTCCACAGGACTTTTTGAAGAGCAGTTTCCCGTCCAAGGGTACAGTACTTCCCCCGTAACGGCCGGCCGCACAAATGAGCCAGGTACCACTCTCCGTTCTGAGTCTCCACCAGACTTGCATGCCCCGCTTTCTGGAGGCTGAGTTCATCGTTTCCCCTGGAGGTCAGCAGCGGATAGTAAGGATCTGTTTCATACGGACCTTCAATCTCCCTTGACCTGGCCACCGTTGCCGCATGGTCATACCTGGTGCCTCCTTCTGCGACCAGCAGATAGTACCAGCCATCTTTTTTATACAGATGCGGACCTTCAGTCAGCCTGATGTCCGTGCCCCTATAGATGTTTTTAATCAGCCCGGTTAATCTCCCTTCCTTTTCATTAAACTCCTGCAGCACAATGCCGGCAAAGGAGTGATTGCCGGACCGGTAATCCCAGAACATGTTTACGAGCCACTTCCGTCCGTCATCATCGTGAAAAAGGGACGGATCAAAGCCGCTGCTGTTCAGGTACACCGGGTCTGACCAGGGTCCCATGATCGATTCCGAGGTGACCAGGTAATTATGTGCATCTTTATAGGCACCGTGCCACTGCTTCACATCAGTATAAATGAGGTAGAATGTGCCATCATGCCAGCTGAGGGCCGGTGCCCACACGCCGCCGGAGTTCATATTCCCGCGCATATCCAGCTGGGAAGTCCTCGTTAGCGGACTCCCGATAAACGACCAGTTTTTCAGGTCTTTCGAATGGTGGATCCGCACACCTGGGAACCACTCAAATGTGGACGTTGCTATATAATAATCCTCCCCTACTCTGAGAATGGAAGGATCCGGATGAAAGCCGGGCAGAATAGGATTTTGTATGGGTGTCCCCA
The DNA here is from genome assembly GCF_003226345.1 of Alteribacter lacisalsi. Lineage (GTDB taxonomy): Bacteria > Bacillota > Bacilli > Bacillales > Salisediminibacteriaceae > Alteribacter > Alteribacter lacisalsi. The sequence goes on from NZ_PDOF01000003.1 coordinate 336,339, forward strand.
TCATCATACGCTCCTCTTTAATCTGATTACGTTCCATGACGCCTTATTCACTTTTACTTCCAATTCGGTTCTCTGAAAGCTCCACTGGCCGTTATTATGAGGCTTCACGCGCTCCTCACGCATGGAGTTCGCTGCTTTCAGATCGTCATGTTCAAGCACCAGGTGCTCATTCACTTCATAGCCGGGAAAATCCTTCATGGAAAAGGTCATAAGCACATCTTCCTCAAGGTGCCTGTTCAGGGCAAAAATCGTCACTTCTTCTTTTCCCTCATTCCAGACAACCGCCGTATCTGTGTAGGGAACATCGGTGAAATCCTTCGTATCAAACTTCGGTGACGATACAATAACCTGCAGTGAAACACCTCTTCCAAAAACAGAAGCATGCATGTAAGGATAATAAATCGTCTGCTTCCAAGAGCCTCCGCCGTTTTCCGTCACGATCGGGGCAATCACGTTTACCAGCTGGGCCAGGCACGCCATTTTGATCCGGTCCGCGTGTCTAAGGAACGTAATCAATATCCCTCCCACAAGCAGAGCGTCTTCCATATTGTAGCGGTCCTCCAGCTGAGGAGGCGCAGTCTGCCACGGCTCAAGCTTTTGATCCTGCTCGTTGGAATGATACCAGACGTTCCATTCGTCAAAGCTGAGCATCATTGTTTTTTTACTGCGCTTCTTCGCTTTCAGGTAGTCACATACAGAGATGACCGTATGAATGAAATGCTCCAGCTCCATCGTGCTCGCAAGGTAATTCTGCGAATCGTTATCCCGGTTACCGAAGTACTGATGCAGCGACACGTAGTCCGCAATGCCGTATGTATGATCCAGCGTAACTGCCTCCCATTCGGGAAATGTGGGCATACCGGAACCGGAACTCCCGCAGGAAACCAGCTCAATGGAAGGGTCCACCTGTTTCATGGCTTTACCGGTCTCCGCAGCCAGTCTGCCGTATTCTTCAGCTGTCTTCTGACCGATCTGCCAGTGGCCGTCCATTTCATTGCCGAGGCACCACGTCTTAATCTGATGAGGACGCTCATAGCCATGAGTCCGCCTTAAATCACTCCAGTACGATCCGCCCGGATGATTGCAGTACTCAACCAGATTTCTCGCAGCATCAATTCCTCTTGTGCCCAGATTGACAGCCATCATCACTTCCGAGCCGACCTTCCCGGCAAAATCAGCAAATTCATTTGTCCCGACCTGATTCGTTTCAATCACCCGCCATGCCAGTTCAAGCTTACGGGGACGCTCATGCTTTGGCCCCACCCCGTCTTCCCAGTTATAGGCCGAAAGCATGTTGCCTCCAGGGTATCGGATAATTGGCACCTGCAATTGGCTTACGAGGGAAATGACGTCCTTACGGAACCCCTGTTCATCGGCTCCCTCATGATCCGGCTCATAAATACCGCCGTACACCGCTCTCCCCATATGTTCAATAAAAGAACCATAGATTCGTTTATCAATCTCTGAAATAACTGCTCCTTTATCAAGAAGCACATTTGCCTGTTTCATCACAATTTTCCACCTTTCTTTTTAGCTCTTTTCGTAAAGATTGTTGTTATATTACGCTGCAGGCGGACACTTTCCGCGGGCATCGCCTCAGCCTCCTCGGGAAAAACGCCCTGCGGGGTCTTCAGCCGATGCTTTTCCCGCTGGAGTCGCCGCCTTCCGCTCCATTCAAATGATACGTAAAGCAACAATCTATCCGAAAACAACTTTCTTTTTTAAGCATGCTGCTTCATTTTCAGTCTTTCAATCGTCCGATTAAAAAACCACATCAGGATATAGGCAAGAACACTTCCGGAGAAAAATACAATAAAAGCCGGGAAGGAGAGTGACAGGTAAATCGTCCCCCATACAACAGCACCGAACAAGACAGCTACATGCAGCCTCCCGAAAATAAAGCGGAGCGTATTGATGAAGGTATTTCGCACTCCTCCCTGATAATACACCCACACCGGATAAATGGTGACCAGCACCAATCCATAGATAAAGACGATAATCAAAAAGGCAATAACCACAGGCAGCGGGGTTGTCCCTGCCGCCCCCTCAATCAGCCGGAAATTGAGATACAGGAGCCCGCCGATCAAAACGAGCACCCACCCGACTGCATTCGCCCGGACAAACGAGGCTTTGTAAACCTTAAAGAATGGTTTTACGAAAGGTGATTCCTCCCGGCTGCGAATCCACTGCTGAACGGTTACAAACAGGGCGTAAGTGGCCGGGAATAATCCCAGAATCCCGAGTCCGGCTGCTGTAAAGCCAATCCAGACAAGATTTAAGAGGGCAAACCTGCTGATAAAACGGAGTGCTTCTTCCAATTTTGCAGTAATCATATTCTCCTCCTCTCTCGGCATCTTCTGCCGTTATCCTTTCACACCGCCGGAAGTCAGCCCGGCAATAAAGAAACGCTGGAAGAATAAAAACAGAACAATGATCGGAATAATCGCCATCACCGATCCCGAAAATAGAACCTGATAATTGTTTCCATACGGAGTCAATAAAGTGGCAAGTCCAACCGGCAGGGTAAACATGTCATTTGACCTCAGCACAATCAGCGGCCATAAAAAGTTATTCCAGCTGGCCAGTCCCTGCAGGATCGCCATCGCCGCAAAGGAAGGCAGCATTAATGGTGCCATTATGCGGGCAAAGATACCAAACTCGGTACAGCCGTCCACCCTCCCTGATTCCATCAGTTCTTTCGGAAGACCAAGACAGTACTGCCGGAAGAAAAACACGGCGATCGGAGCGACAATCAGCGGCAGCATGACGCCAAGGTAGGAATCCACCAGTCTTAAATTCACCATCATCGTATATAGAGGCAGCATAAGAATTTCAAACGGAATCATGAGAATCAGCAGCACCAGAACAAAAATGAAGCGCTTTCCTTTGAACTCATACAGTGCCAGCGCATATCCGACCATCGAGGAGAAAAACAACGACAGGACAATCAGTACGATCGAAATAATTAAGCTGTTTACGTACCATCTCCAGTAAGCACCGGCCTCACCGCCGAAGAGCGATTGGAAATTATCCATGCTGAAACTGGAAAAAAACAGCTGTGCCGTTAACCCGAACCGCATTAAATCCGACGACGGACTGAACGCCGCAACGACAAGGGAGATAACCGGGAACAGGGCAACCAGCGCCACCAGACTGAACAAGACGACCAGCCCGGCACGAATCATTTTTTCCTTACCCGTTAGATATGAATGCTTCATTACGCACCCTCCTTCTTAAAGGCTCCAGTGAGATAGAGCTGAATAATGCTGACGACGAATATGATCCCAAGCAGGACAATCCCAATCGCCGCACCAAAGCCCATGTCATTTCTCTGGATCCCTTCCTGATAGATATAACCGACCATTGTTAAACCGATGTTTCCCGGTGAGGAAGTTTCAAAGAATACAAAACTCTCTTCAAACATTCGGAAGCCGTTGATTGTCGTGATGGTGGACAAAAAGATAAAGATCGGTTTGATAGCCGGGAAGGTGACGTGCCGGAATTTCTGCCATGCATTTGCCCCGTCAATATCGGCAGCCTCGTAGAGATCTTTACTTACATTCTGAAGAGCAGCGAGATAATAGAGAACGTTAACGCCCATCCACCTCCACGAAGCCAGTGCCACCATCAGGAACATCGCCGTTCCCGCGCCGTAGCGCCATCCGACCGCCTCCAGGCCGATCAGCTGCAGCACCTGGTTGGCAAATGCCGCCTCGGACTCCCCGAAAATCATCCGGAAAATGGTACCGGCCACAATGACAGAAGTAAGTGCCGGGATAAAGATCGCTGCACGGAAAAAATTGGTGAACATTATGAGCCGGTGATTAAGAAAAATAGCAAAAATCATAGGAATAAGCGTTAAAATCACGACGGTCCAGACCACATACACAGTGGTATTCTGAAGGGCTGTGAAAAACACCGGATTGAATACCCTTTCATAGTTTGCTGTCCCTATGTAGTGTGTCTGGCCAGGCAGAACCCGCTGGAAGCTCATGTTGATCGCACTTATAAATGGATAAAGCGATAATACTAGAAACGAAATAATAAACGGGGAAACAAAAATATAGGGAGCTGCTTTTTTTGAATATAAAATGTTTGAGCGCTGTTTTTTTGGTCCAGCGGTTTGAACTGACCTTTCCAACTCCATAATCAAAACCTCCTCATTTTCTGATTTACTGCTTCAATGTTTCCTTATATGCACGCTGCACACTTACCTGTTCAAAATGTTCTCCACCTCCCGCAAACCTCCACGACCACACAAATAAAACATGATTAGGAATATTCAGATATTAAACAACAGATAGAAACGCGACACATTGTTCAACCAATAACTAAAGCGGTTACATATTCGTATAACATGTACGTATGTTTATTTAACGATTATAGAATACATCGAAATTATGCGCAAGTTCAGATTATTAATCTATTATCCCTATGTGAACTTACACTAGATTTTTATATTATTGGCTCTGTTAAAGTCTGTTGTTGATTTCCGCTCCCTGCGCTCCCTTTCCGCGGGCACCGCTTCAGCCTCCTCGGGGAGAACGCCCTGCGGGGTCTTCAGCCGGCGCTGTTCCCGCAGGAGTTTCGCGCGTTCTCTTCAATCAAAGATAGAAATATCAACATTGAGCTTTAACAGAGCCATTTTATTAGTAGTACTTTTCCCTAATTTACAGATCTGTTGCCCCAAACTACAGCAACACCGCGATACCAACGCACCTATTTCAGAAAATTATAATTTTTGATTGACTTGTACGTATGAGTACAATAAAATTAATTCCAACGAGTCGTCATTCATTCAGTCTCACTCGTTTAAAGTATCGCGCGTTCTTCCATGTTCAGCTTTCATAGATTACCAGCGCAGACTTCGTACAAAACGCAGTGATTCTTCACCGGCTCATGTAAGCGTTAACATTTAATAGGAGGAGGAATCTTTAATGAAAAAAAGGTTTTTGTTAACAGCTCTTCTAGGCACAGCCGCTCTGGTTTCCGCGTGCGGAGACGGAGATGAAGAAGCAAGTGGAACGGGCGGGGCAGGAGAAGCTGAGGAAACTGTCGTTGTCGGAGACGATATTGAAGGTGCAACGGAATTAAGTTTCTGGACTTTTGCCGAAACACACGCAGAGTTTTTCGAGAGTGCTGCCGAACGATGGAACGAGGAGAATGAAGACAATCCGATTCAGTTAACAGCGGAGGTCTATCCATTTGATCAAATGCACAATAATCTGCTTCTTGCCCTGCAGTCCGGTTCCGAGGCAGCAGATCTAGTGGACATTGAAATTGCAAGGTTCCCTAACTTTCTGGTAGGTGATATTCAACTTGAACCTCTTAATGATCTGATTGAAGACGAACTTGATCAATTTATTACCGAGCGTCTGGATATCTACGCCCACGACGGGCAGTATTACGGAGCCCCAACCCACCTGGGAGCCACTGTTGTCTACTACAACATGGAAATCATGGAGGAAGCGGGAGTGGATATTGATACGATTGAAACATGGGACGATTATATTGAAGCAGGCAGACAGGTGGTTGATGCGACAGGTACACCTATGACCACTATCTCCGCCAACTGGTATGGACTCTGGCCATTTGTAGCCCAGCGGGGATCCGACTTTTTCAACGACGAGGGTGAACTTACCCTTGCCAATGACATTAATGTAGAAACACTCGAGTTTGTTAACAGCCTGGTAAATGAGCATGAAATAGCCCGGATTACTCCTGGGGATGAGAATCATTCAGAAGAATATTACGGCTTTATGAACGGCGGAGGCGCAGCTTCCACAGTTATGCCGCTCTTCTTTATGTCCAACTTCCTGGCAGAAATGCCGGACCTCGCAGGAAAGATGGAAATCCGTCCGATGCCGGTTTTTGACGAATCAGATGCACGCACAGTTGGAATGGGCGGCACAGGTACCGCTGTCACAAGCCAGTCTGAAAATGTGGAACTGGCGAAGGAATTCCTTTATTTCGCCAAAATGTCCGAACAGGGGAATATCAACCTCTGGACGCAGCTCGGCTTCGATCCTCCCCGCTGGGATGTCTGGGATTCCGAGGAACTCCTGGCTGACAATGAATTCTATGAATATTTTAATGACGACATCTTCGATCTGCTGCTGGATATCAGAGATGAAGTGGAAGGTGTGAATATTACCCAGTACACACCTGACGTGCTTGAGGAAATTAACACCAACGTTATGTTCAGTGTGATCCGCGAACAGTCTCAGACACCGCAGGAGGCGCTCGAATTGGCGGAAGATAGTGTAAGACCAAGAATGGACAACTGACAATAACCGTCATCCATGCGGGCCGGTAAACCTCAGCCATTTCTGTTTCAGCATAGTCGGCTGAGGTGCTGGTTACGCCGATCTTATCTTACTTTTTCACAAACCCTGCTCTATAAGGAGGAATCATCATGCTTGAATCGTTGAAACGGGAAGTGCTGGAAGCGAATCAGGCGCTTCCTGAATATAATCTGGTTACCTTCACGTGGGGAAATGCAAGCGGATATGACCGCGACTCAGAACTGATGGTCATCAAACCGAGCGGCGTGACCTATGGAGATTTGACTTTAGAGGATATGGTTGTGGTCAACGGAAACGGGGATGTGGTTGAAGGATCCCTCTCCCCCTCCTCCGATACCGCGACTCACCTATACCTCTATCACGCATTTCCGGAAATCAGCGGCATCGTACATACCCACTCACCATGGGCCACGAGCTGGTCCCAGTCGGGAAAAGATCTGCCCGCTCTCGGAACGACACACGCAGATTACTTCCATGGTGCCGTGCCCTGCACACGTGAAATGAGAAAAGAGGAAGTCGAAACAGACTACGAAATGGAAACCGGAAAGGTGATCGCTGAAACCTTCAAAACAAATCACCTGGCCCCCGCAGCAATTCCGGCAGTCCTCGTTCACGGCCACGCCCCTTTTACCTGGGGAACCTCCCCACGGGAGGCCCTTTACCATGCCGTTGTTCTGGAGGAAACAGCGAAAATGGCAGCCTACACAAACATGATCCAGCCCTCTCCTGCCGAAATCTCTCCACACCTGTTGGACAAACACTTTTTGAGGAAGCACGGCAGTAATGCCTATTACGGGCAGTCCGGAAAGGAGAACAAGGTATGAGCACCTATGCAATCGGCGTTGATTTCGGCACCGAATCAGGACGTGCAGTCCTTGTTTCCCTGCAGGACGGGAAAGAAATAGCCGACCACGTTACCCCCTACCCCCACGGTGTCATGGACCAAAACCTTCCTGATGGCACAAAGCTCGGACACGAATGGGCGCTCCAGCATCCTCAGGATTATCTTGAGGTATTATACCGCTCCATTCCTGCTGTAGTAAGCCAGTCAGGGGTGTCAATAGAAGACATAGCGGGAATCGGCATCGACTTTACGGCCTGTACGATGCTGCCGGTCGATGAGGAGAATACCCCGCTCTGCTTCCTCGATCATTTTCGCAAGGATCCGCACAGCTGGATTAAACTTTGGAAGCACCATGCCGCACAGCAGCACGCCGACGAGATCAACCGGATTGCTGCCGAACGCGGCGAATCCTTTCTCTCCCGATACGGAGGCAAACTGTCATCGGAATGGATGCTGGCCAAAGCCTATCAGATTGCTGATGAAGCCCCACAAATCTACGAAGCTGCAGATCGGTTTACCGAAGCCACCGACTGGGTGGTCAGTCAGATGACGGGAACGCTCATCCGCAACAGCTGCACAGCAGGTTACAAAGCAGCATGGCATAAAGCTGAAGGGTACCCGGCAAGTGAGTTTTTCGACGCGGTCCACCCCCGCCTGAGTAATCTCGCGTCGGAGAAATTAAGGGGGACTGTTACCCCGCTTGGAACGAAAGCAGGAGGACTCACTCACGTTATGGCAGAAAAAACAGGTCTGCCGGCAGGCCTTCCTGTTGCCGTCGGTAACGTGGATGCCCATGCCTCCGTCCCGGCAGTCGGCGTCGTTGATGAAGGAAAAATGGTAATGGCGATGGGTACATCCATCTGCCACATGCTTCTCGGAAAAGAAGAAGTAAATGTTGAGGGCATATGCGGTGTTGTGGAAGACGGCATCATCCCCGGTTATTTCGGCTATGAAGCCGGCCAGTCCGCCGTTGGAGACATCTTCGCCTGGTTCGTCAGGGAATGTGTCCCCGCCTATCTGACCGGGGAAGCCGAAAAACGGAATATGAACATACACGAGCTTCTAAGTGAAAAGGCGGAAAAGCTGTCTCCCGGTGAAAGCGGCCTGATTGCCCTTGACTGGTGGAACGGAAACCGATCCGTCCTTGTTGATACGCAGCTCTCCGGCATGATTCTCGGCATGACCCTGCAGACAAAAGCGGAAGAGATCTACCGTGCACTTCTCGAAGCCACGGCCTTTGGCACAAAACAAATTGTCGAGGCGTTCGAGCAGCGCGGCGTGCCCGTGGATCAACTTTACGCATGCGGTGGACTTCCGCAGAAGAATCCTCTCCTTATGCAGATCTATGCGGATGTCACCAACCGTAAGATCTACGTTGCCGACTCCGTTCAGACTCCTGCTGTGGGCGCCGCGATGTTTGCTGCGGTAGCTGCAGGTTCAGATGGAGGCGGCTTCGATTCAATTACGGAGGCGGCCGAAGCCATGGGAAAAGTCAAACCGGTCCCTTACGCTCCCGATCCGGAAAACGTGAAAAAGTACGCTTCTCTATTTGATGAATACAGAAAACTTCATGATTACTTCGGACGCGAAGACAACGTGATGAAAAATCTTCTCCAGGGAAGAGCCAATACGACTACAAAAGAGCCGGCAGGTGGTGGAATCATTGAACACAAATCGTGAATTCTGGTTAATAACAGGCAGTCAGCATTTATATGGAGAAGACACACTCGATCAGGTTAGAGGAAACGCTGAAGAAATTGCGGGAACACTCTCCGACACGCTCCCTTTCCCATTAAGGGCAAAAAAAGTCGTCACGACTGAAGAGGAAATTACAGCCGTGTGCAGAGAGGCAAATGCCGCTCCGGAGTGTGCAGGTGTCATCATGTGGATGCACACCTTTTCTCCGGCCAAACGGTGGATTCAGGGGCTGATTGAATTAAAGAAACCCATGCTTCATTTTCACACCCAGCACCATGAAAGCATCCCCTGGGAAACAATCGATATGGATTTCATGAACCTGAACCAGTCCGCCCACGGCGATCGCGAATTCGGGTTCATCGCGACCCGGCTGAAAAAGAACCGCCGTGTGATTGCCGGTCATTGGAAGCATTCAGGGACACAGCAGGAAATCGCAGGCTGGATGCGTACAATGACTGCGGTGCAGGAAAGCAGGCAGTTGAAGGTCGCGAGGATCGGAGACAACATGCGCGGGGTCGCCGTGACAGAAGGAGATAAAGTTCAGGCTCAACAGGATTTCGGATGGACCGTAGACGGGTTCGGAATCGGCGATATTAACCAGGCCGCCGGCCAATTTACTGACAGTGATGTTGAACAGCGATTTACCGAATACAAAGAGATGTACCACATCCCTGAAGGGAAAATGAGTGATTCCTCATTTAAGCAGTCCGTACTCGGACAGGCCCGGATCGAGCTCGGGATCGAGATCTTCCTTAAGGAAAACGGGTACCACGCATTTACCACCACATTTGAAGACCTGTATGGAATGGATCAGCTTCCCGGCCTGGCAGCGCAGCGTTTAATGGAAAAAGGGTACGGATTTGCCGGTGAAGGAGACTGGAAAACAGCCGCCCTCCTCCGGATGATCAAAACACTCACGAACAATGAGCGCACCTCTTTCATGGAGGATTATACGTACCACTTTACCCCTGAGGGCGTCCAGGTGCTCGGATCTCACATGCTCGAAGTTTGTCCGACCATAGCCGCCGACACGCCTGAAGTGGCCGTGCACCCACTCGGGATCGGAGGAAAAAACAATCCTGCCAGACTGATTTTCGATGGCATTCAGGGAGAAGCAGTGAACGTAAGCCTGGTGGATATGGGCGGTCGATTCAGATTTATTTTAAATGAGGTTACCGCCGTTTCAATCCCAGGGAAGACACCGGAACTTCCCGTTGCAAAAGTTCTGTGGGAACCAAAACCGGACTTTAAAACGGCAGCCGAAGCCTGGATTTACGCCGGCGGTGCGCATCACACCGTACTGTCCTTCAGCTGCACGAAACACGAAATCGCAGACCTTGCTGAAGCGTTTGATATTGAACTGGTCTGTATCGACGACCATACCGATCTCTTTCACTTCAGGCAGGCAATGAAGCAGCTTACGTAACGCATCGGTCTGACGTACACGAGCAGTCCCCCATTCAGGGGGGCTGCTCTTTTAATGTTAAATAGGGACGGTTCTCACGTTACATTTAATAAGCCGCGGCCACCTTTTCTATAAGGCCGCGGCTTTCGATTACTGAATTTAGAAAAAAGGACAAATCTATGCCAACCTGGTGAATTGGATTTTAACTGCAGGAATTGTACCGTAAACCCTTTCCGTCCTCCCTTATAAGTAACAAAATAAAACTCCCCCACTTTGGTCAACCTATACATTAACAAAATGCAACGTGAGAACCGTCCCCACATTGCTCCCTGCTTCACTGCAAAAAATGCAAAACGAGAACCGTCCCCACCTGGCACACTACCTGGCACCAACCTGGCAATCCTCTTTCAGTCCAACTTTGCACACAGGTGTGTTCATCTTTCGGACTTCTCTTTCGGGTGATTTGTTTTTATTATGAAAGTAAGTCATCCAGCAAAACCGATCAGTCAGCTGACATTAAATAACCAGGTGGTGGATGAAATGATCCTGGATCAAAAGAGCGCGCAGTTGTTGAATCTCCTTGCATTAAAGAACGAGCCGGTTTCCGCTGTGGAACTGAGTGAGCATTTGAACGTGTCCAGACGGACGGTGTACTACAACTTAAACAAGGTTGATGACTGGCTGGACGTAAACGGGCTTGAAAAAGTCCAGCGGGTAAAAGCCGTCGGAATCTTTTTAACGGAAGAAACGAAGCAGCAGCTTCCCGAAGACGTGACAATGGACGAGCCTCACGATTACTTTTATGCCCCGGAAGAAAGAAGGGCCGTTACGGTGTTCCTCCTGTTAACGGCAAGCAGGAAAATTCACCTGAGAGATGTGATTGAAACGTCAGGTGCAAGCCGGAACTCCTGTCTGAGCGACTTGAAGCTGATCAGGGAGCAGGCGAACCGTTTCGATCTTGATCTGACATTTACCCGGGCAGAAGGCTACACGATTGAAGGAAGTGAGTTCGACATCCGGAGGCTGTTCATCCACACCGTTCATGAAGACCTGGACGGTGAAGTGAAAAAGGGGATGTTGAGGCTGTGGGAGGAAGCGGATCCGCAGATCCTGCAGAAGATGGAGCGGATTCACGGTTTTATGGAAAGTGTCTTCCCGGGCCCCGGGCCATCCGGCAGTTATAGTGCGCTGACCTGGTACCTGACGTACTGCGTTCAGCGATGCCTCGGTCAACACTACGTGGACGCTTTCGCTGACGAGACCGATACACTCAGACAGAGCCCGATGCATGATCAGGCAAAAAGCCTAAGCACATCGATCGGAAAGTCATTTGATGTCACCGTCCCTTCCCAGGAGACCGATTTTTTCACCATTCTACTTCTGAGTCAGCGGGTAAATACGGACAAAAACGCCGTATCCATTAAAGGTCTTGAGCACGTGGTGTATAACATGGTCGTAGATTTCCAACGCTATGCATGTATGCAGTTCCGAAACCACAAAGAGGTTCAGAACAATTTACTGATTCACATTGAACCGGCCTACTATCGGCTGAAGTACAGGCTTCCGGCAGGAAACCCGCTCACAGAGTCAGTGAAGGAAAAATACAGCGATATCTACCTGCTGACCCGGAAGGTGATTCCTCACCTGGAACACTATACAGGCGAAGCCATTAACGAAGATGAAATCGCCTACATTGCAATGCACTTTGGCGGCTGGATGAGAAAAGAAGGTCATACCGCGGCCCTGAGAAAACGGGCACTGGTGGTCTGTTCCAGCGGGATCGGGACGTCACAGATTTTACGGGCACAGCTCGAGACGCTGTTTTCCACCCTCGACTTTGAAGTCGTGACGCGGGTGGAAGAAGCGACGATCACACCGGACCTCATCTTTACAACCGTGCCGCTGAAAAACAAGAGCCTGCCGACCTTTCATGTGAACGCAGTAATGACGGAAACGGAAAAAGAACGGATTCTGATGAACGTCAACCGGATTCTTAATCAGAAAGAAGTCCCCCAGACCCATTCGAACCTGAAAGACATTTTCCGGGCCGTGGAAAAGCACGCCACCGTTCACAATCAGCCCGAGCTGCTGAAGGAAATCGAGGAGATTCTCTCAACAAAGCCACTTCAAATAAAGGAGCCTTACAAACCTATGCTAAATGAAATCATGCAGTCGAACGCCATTCAAATAGCAGACAGTGCGGCAAACTGGCAGGATGGTGTCCATCTTGCATCCAAACCGCTGCTCGACAATCAGTCGATCACAGAAGAGTACGTACACGCCATGATCAAGAATATTGAAGAGTTAGGACCGTACGTCATTCTTGCACCACAGGTGGCTATCCCCCACGCCAGACCGGAAAACGGTGTGGAAAAGCTGGGGATGAGCTTACTGAAACTGAACGAACCTGTCGGGTTCTCAGAAGAAGACCGGCATCAGGTATCCCTGATCTTTATTCTCGCCGCGATCGATAATGAGTCCCATCTGAAGGCACTGTCACAATTATCGACGATCCTGTCAGAGCAAGCGAACATCGAAAAACTTCGTAATGCAGCCACACCTGAAGAGATTCAGGAAATCATAAACGAATACAGCGAGTAAAAAAAACAAAAAACCCTTAGGAGGAATTTAAAAATGAAACTTTTAGTTGTATGCGGAAACGGACTTGGAAGCAGCTTTATGGTGGAGATGAACGTGAAGAAAGCACTAACAGAACTGGGTATTGACGCAGAAGTTTCCCACACGGACCTTGCATCAGCAAAAACGGAGGCGGCTGACTACTACATCGGTTCACGGGATATCATCACGAACCTAGAAGACGGAAACAAAAAGATCATTGCCCTTACAAACCTGCTCGACCAGCAGGAGCTGAAGGACGCGCTTCAAAAGAATCTACAGGAGGGATAAACGATGGCAGACCTCATTATGAATGACATACTGGGCACACCCGCCATACTCGTCGGTCTGTTTGCCCTGCTCGGTCTCCTGCTGCAGAAGAAAAATGCAGCGGATACCGTGTCAGGGACACTGAAAACGATTATGGGCTTTGTGATCCTGGGTGTCGGAGCCGGCGTGCTCATTACGAGTCTTGATTACTTTTCCGAAATGTTTGAAACCGCGTTCAATATCCGCGGGGTCATCCCGAACAATGAAGCGGTCGTTGCTGTAGCCCAGGAGGCGTTCGGTACGGAAACCGCCATGATTATGCTCTTCGGTATGGTGGCCAACATCGTGATTGCCAGACTGACGCCATTTAAATATATCTTCCTTACCGGACACCACACGATGTTTATGGCCTGTCTGATCGCCGTCATCCTCAGCTCCGGCGGGATGGCCGGAGTGCCGCTTATCGTAACAGGCTCACTGATCCTTGGAGCAGCCATGGTCTTTTTCCCGGCGATCCTGCAGCCGTACATGCGGCAGATTACCGGTAACGATGACATCGCACTCGGTCACTTCGGGTCAATCGGTTACTTCGTATCAGGTACCATCGGTAAGCGCTTTGGAGACAAAGAGAAAACAACAGAGGACATTAAAGTACCACAGTCCCTCGGTTTCCTAAGGGACACGTCCGTTGCCGTCTCCCTTACGATGGCACTTCTGTTCATCGTTGTGGCCCTCTTCGCAGGCGCTACTTTTATTGAAACCGAGCTCAGTGATGGTATGAACTTCATCATCTTCTCACTCATGCAGGGTATTACCTTCGCTGCAGGTGTGTATGTGGTTCTGGCCGGTGTGCGGATGCTTCTTGCGGAAATCGTTCCGGCGTTCAAGGGAATTGCCGACAAAATCGTCCCTAATGCCAAGCCGGCACTGGACGCACCAATCGTATTCCCGTTCGCACCAAACGCGGTTATTATCGGATTTATGTTCAGCTTCCTTGCCGGTCTCGGCAGCATGTTCCTTCTGCCGATTTTCGGGCTTGCACTGATCGTACCGGGGCTCGTTCCCCACTTCTTCACCGGTGCAGCTGCCGGCGTATTCGGTAACGCCATGGGCGGAAGAAAAGGCGCGATTCTCGGTGCCGTCGCAAACGGTATCCTGATCAGCTTCCTGCCAGCCCTGCTCATGCCTGTCCTCAGCACACTCGGCTTTGACAGCACCACGTTCGGAGATTCGGACTTCGGCGCTGTGGGAATCCTGCTTGGATGGCTCGTGAGTTTGTTTAACTAATGTTAAGTGGGAATGTTAAGTGGGGACGGTTCCCGCTTTACATTACTGGAGAAATCGAAACAGCCCTGTTCGGCACTTCGGTGCCGGGCACGGCTGTTTTTTTGTTATGACTTGTTTTATTACGCTGCAGGCGGACGCTTTCCGCGGGCATCACTTCAGCCTCCTCGGGAAAAACACCCTGCGGGGTCTTCAGCAGATGCTTCTTCCTCTGCCAGTAATGCTACGAAGCTGGCTGTGTCGAAGCAGATCGGAGCAGACTCACGAAGTAAAGCTCTTTGCTATTCCCGCTGGAGTCGTCGCCTTCAGCTCCATAATTTTTTTGTGATAAGATACAATCTATCCGAAAACAACTTTTTTATAGAAGTGACCGTAAATCATCAGAGGTTCTGCACAATCTGGATTGGATGACCATCCGGATCTTCAATCCAGGCAATGAGAAGACGACCAAGCCATTCGTGCGGGGAGACAAGGGGTTTAGCGCCTTTCGAGGTGACGGTTTTAAAGGCTGCAGGAGTGTCATCTGTCCACAGGATCACTGCCGCACGCTGCCCATGGGAGAGGGGGGCGAGGCCGTGATCGTCGCGCGTGGAGGAAATCGATGCGATCCCGATTCTATAGTCATCAAGAACCAAATCAATATGGATCGGGTCGCCATCAGTCGGCACTCGAAAAGTTTCGGTGAATCCCAGACTTTCATAGAACGAAGCTGATCCAGCTACATCAGAACTGAACAGAATAACTTGAGGAGTACGGAAGATTGCCAATTAGTTGCACCTCCTATTGTTTAAGCCGGGGATTGAGCTATTTATTATTAGTTCAATTGTTTCGTGAAAAATCCTTTTTCGTTTAATTAAACGGTTGTTGTTGTGAAGGCCAGAATTGAGTCCACGGTCAGGAAATAACAAGTGTGGTATGGATTTATATACTTAATACATATTTTCACACATAAAATCTGTTGCATTTTCCATATAGTGTTATAAGATGAAAATGTACCATACAAATTAACCATTAACGAAAGGAGGTCGTCCCCATGATGCAGGTAAACATGATTTCAACGGTAAAACTTAATAACGGA
This sequence comes from Alteribacter lacisalsi, assembly GCF_003226345.1. Lineage (GTDB taxonomy): Bacteria > Bacillota > Bacilli > Bacillales > Salisediminibacteriaceae > Alteribacter > Alteribacter lacisalsi. The sequence goes on from NZ_PDOF01000003.1 coordinate 351,839, forward strand.
TCATCGGGCGACTTCTGTGAGATCGTATAAATTTGTTATGATTTTTTGTAATCAAATGGCAAAATGATGCACAGACCGATGATGCTGGTCTGTGCATTTTTAATTCTATTTCAATTCTGGTCACAGGCCGATGGATCGGTCTGTGCCTTTTAGTGTCTTCTGAAATACCTTATAGGGGTATTGTGAAAGAAGGATAATGGACCATGCATCATTTTTACCAGGTCCGAACATCCACCAGTGCCGTTTGACTTACTGTTTCGGTTTTCGTAACAAAAGTCACATCAAATAGCGATCTTTCACATACGTTAATGATGGAGAAAAAGAAGGAGGTGATCAGTTATGCTATTAACATTGTTTCACTATACAGTATCAATCACGCGTCATCCCTACAGCAGAAAAGAAATTAAGCGGGAGCAGCATTATGAACGGGCGTGCAGGCGAATTGAAAAGCAGCATGTGCGGCAGGCAGAATTTCGTCGCATGATGTAAGAAGAGAAGTCGTGTTTATTATTAACAGAAAAAGGAGGCGTTGAAGATGAAGATCAGAGTGAGCAGTGAGATGGTATGGAGACCCGAGGGGGAAGGCTTTGGATAGCTGAGCTCTGAAAACCTCTGTTAAATCAAAGGGACCGGGACATGAAAACAGTGTTCAGCCGAGAGTACGTTCGATTCTCATTGGCTGAAACCTCTTCTGTCCCGGTTTTTTAAGTTGTTTATTCGCCTAAAATTCTGTTAACGAAAAGCGGGGGAAAACAAGCCTCATACTCCAAGGTGTTAATCATTATCCAAACCATTTTTCCTATACATGTAAAAGAAAATACCCAAGGTGAGCACAAGCCAGCCTAAAAGGACGGTTGTATCTATTGCATTCCATTGATAATCACCACTGAATGAGAATGAATCAGCTAATTTTGCTAACACACCTACAAAGGTATAATTTAAAACTTCTCCCAGATTTTCAGTGAAATTCCGCAGCACAGGGGTCGAAGTTAAGATAATTAAAATTGGCGTACTTATCAGGGTGGCCTGACCCTGATTTTTTGCGTATATTCCAATAATATAACCAATTAAAATACTGATTAAAGTAGCTAATGACGTTATGATAAAGTAGGTCGGGATCGGGATCTCTCCAAAGGACATACCACTCGCGGGAATTAAGAGAACATTTGCCGTTATTAAAATGAGTAGTGTTGGAATCATACTTCCTATAAAATATTCTCCCCCTTTAACGGAAGAGGTCATTAATACTCTTAAGGTATTTTTTTCTTTTTCTTCAGCGATGGGAGAGCTGCTCATGGAAATTCCGCCGATAGCGATGTTAAAAATTAATCCGAAGCTTAACAGAAATCCACCAGTAGAAAATGGACTGCCTTCCTCCCCAATCTCGACGTCAGGCATAAGATTTTTCATAACGATGACAAATGCTATTGCAAAAATAGGGGTGAAGAGAGTACTCATGTTGCTCGCTATCAACTTTAATCTCAGTTGGAGTACGGCATTTATCTTTCTAATGGATAGTTTCAAACCAATTCCCTCCCAGTCACTTCTAAGAACACTTTTTCTAAATTTGGTTCACATGAATGAATGGTCAGAATTTCATCGTTTATTAACCATTGATTTATCTGTTGAATAGCGTCCGGCGTGTGGGATAAAATAACCTCTTTTTCGTTTCTCAAGAGGATCTCGTAACGTTTATCTTGATTATATTTAAGCGTCAAATTTTTAGGGGTATCGTGTTCCACAATCAGACCATCATTTAAAAGTGCGACGTTATCACAAAGTTTTGTGGCTTCTTCCATATTGTGCGTAGTTAGAAAGATCGCTGTCCCCTCTCTCTTTAATTTCACGAGCAGCTCGTGTATGGCTTCGGTTGTGACAGGGTCCAGGCCACTGGTAGGTTCGTCCAGAAAAAGCACCTTTGGTTCATGGAGCATCGCTCTTGTAAGAATCAAACGTTGCTTCATCCCTTTTGATATTTTGCTTGCAGGTTTATGTTTATGCTCATATAAACCAACTTTTTTGAGAAGAAGATCGATCCGATTCTTTTCTACATTTAATAATTTTGCAAATGCCACTAAATTGTTATAAACGGACAGTCTCTCATATACCCCACTATTGTCTGTCACAATTCCCAATTGTTCATAAATACTTTCATTGATTTGTTCGACAGGATTACCCAGTACGAAAGCTTGACCAGAGGATTGAGCGAGTTGGCCAGTCAGAATTTTAATTGTCGTCGTTTTACCGGAGCCAGAAGGACCTAAAAATCCAAATATTTCACCTTCATGTACTGAAAAAGTAATATCCTTTAAAGCCACTTCGTTCCTGAATTTTTTTGATACATGTTCAACATGTATTAATTTATTTTTCATTTACGTTCGCTCCTTCATCCATCATGTAATGGATCACGCTGCGGCATTTTACTTTTTGCATACGTTTCTCATCCACTAATAACTTTATCCAATACCAGGAGGAATGTCGTAAAAATCCGTTGAACAGTACCATGTAAAAGCTCAGGAGTAACAAAAAGAGCTTGAAATGATGTTTATTTAATCTCAAATGTACTTCAAAATTCCATTAATTTTTTCATTTCATCCAAACGCATTCTGGATAGAGGTAATTTGACCTTTGCATTTCCTTTCAATATTAAGGTAAAGCTATTTTTGGAGTAACTCACTAATTCTGACACACGCTGTAAGTTAACTAAATAAGATCTGTGACATCTAAAGAAACCGAAATTCGTTAACTTTTCTTCTAATTCATTCATGGTGAGTTCAGTTGGGAAATATTCCTCTCCTATTCGAATATTACTTACGCTGTTAATGCTTTCTATAAAGTCAATTTCATCTGGGCTGAAAAATATGGTTTTATCCTCCATCTTACTGGCAACCTTATACACATTTGCCGGTTTCAGACCGGAGTCGATATTATCCTGCGGCGCTGCTATAGGACCCTCTAAAAAATCGCTCTTTTCCAAGCCGATATACCGGTTGTAGCTGTATACCTCATTGCTTAATAACAATAGCTCTTCTAAGTAATGGGAGGTAAATAAAATGGCAGTATTATTTGATTGCAGGTGCTCTAACGCTTTGATATATAATTCTATTCCCTCATCCGTTGAGTTGCTTAATGGACTTTGAATGAGCATTAATTTTGGAGAATATAAAAACATACGAAATAAATTGACCCTTTTTCTTTGGTCAAGGGTTATTTTTTTAAGTTTTGCTTTCCACACATCTGACAAAGAGAAAATACCAGCAAACTCTTCTAACGGTTTCTTGAAATCAGCAATTCTTTTGAAAAATGTTAAGTAGTCGCAGACAGTTAAGGTCTCATAAAAACCATCGTCAGTAAATTCCGTGAGGATATCAGTAGTATTATTTATAATGGAGCCACTGGAGGGGGTCAGTGCCCCAGTGATCAGATGGAAAAAAACGACGCTTTCTTTTTCTGTCATTTTAATTCCGATTTGAGATTTTTCTTTTATAGTTAAATTTATATCTTTTAAAATGGTAATATTGTCCTCTTGTTTCATTACTTTTTCCAACGTCACCAAGGTCACTTGGAACACACCTTTCCCTTCATTGTTTATGCTTTGTTTCATGTTTATTATGGGCAGATTTAATAAAAGAAAGCTGTTTTCGGATAGATTGTTGTTTTCTGCGCTACAGGCCGACGCTTTCCGCGGGCAACGCCTCAGCCTCCTCGGAAAAATCACCCTGCGGGGTCTTCGACTGTTGCTTTTCCCGCTGGAGTCGCGGCCTTTCGCTACGATATTAATGCTAGTCAATAGCAACAATCTTTGCGAAAAGAGCTTAAAAGAAAGCTGTTTTCGGTAAGTTTGTGGCTATAAAAAAAGGTAAATGACGCTGCTGGAGATAACAAGTTATTTTCAAGGGCGAGAGCTTTGTTATAAGAGAGGTGCAATAGAGAAAGGAAAAAATGGGGATTTTTCATTTGCTTCCCGATAAACACTCGTGGCGTTAATCTTCCGGCAGGCAAGACACCCGAACCTTTTTTTGCTTTAAGCCAATAGCCACGCAAAGAGCCGGTAAATACTTTCACGGCATATCCTCTTTCCGGCTCTTTTAGGCAGGAACCATTCGGGAGCTTATAAAGTGGTCTGAACAGAGTGATCTGCTTTATCTTACTCATTTTCCCTGTCTTTTTCAGCATCATAATACCTTTTTAATTCTTCATGAATATATAGAGCTATGTTTTCAGGGAAGTAGTTAGTAAATATATGATTACGCTTGGCTAGAAATTGATCATCTTCAATAAGATTTAATAAGCTCTTATCCGCTGGGAACAAGGCATCCATTTCGCTTACGATTTCCCGTACTTTTTCTTTACTTTCAGAATCATTATACTTCATGGCATTCCTGATCGCTTGAATCAGACGCCACATATTGCTGTCCATTTTCTCCTTATAGTCTGGTTCATGAAGCCGTTTTATTTCGTTCATGTACTGTTTATCATCTTTGAAATATTCCTCCAATAACTGAATATATAATTTTTCCCGACTAAATAAATCAAGCATTATAAAAGCAAATTCATTTAATTCCTCTTCAGAAATACCTTCAATGTTGTACATACGATCCATTCTGTTGATCACTTCTAAATTCTCATTTAATTCCCCTATCTTTTCTTCAATTAATTGCTTCTGTACTAATAACAACTCTCGATTATCTAACTTTTGATTCGTGATATGTTCTTTTATCTCTTTTAAAGATAATCCAAAATGTTTTAAAATCGTGATCTGCTGAAATACTTCCCATTCATATCGTGTGTATACTTTGCGGCCATTACTATTATATTTTTTGGGAATCAGTAATCCCATTTTGTCGTAGTACCGTATTGTTCTTACTGTTGAACCTACTAATTTTGCAAACTGACCAATTGTCACTTCCATGTTTACACCCCCACCAGATTATATCCTGTTACGTAACGTCACAATCAATATCGTTGTTTGGTTTTTACATTGCTTTGCATAACTGAAACAGGATATTTTTATGATTTGCTTACGACGTTACGTTACAATTTATGATTGGTTCTATACTGAAGTTGAGAGGAAGATCAGGTATGGGACAACAATCATTATTCCAAAATCGGACATTTTTGTTTCTGTTTTTCGGGAGTTTTCTAGCTATTATTGGTTTTAGTATGTTTTTTATAACAACAACTTGGTTTGTTATTTCTGATTTGGGATCTGCTAATTCATTAGGCATGATCCTTATCGCTATTACGGTGCCACGTATTTTAATGATGGCATTCGGAGGAGTGCTGGCTGATAAATTTAAAAAAACGACGATTATGTTCAGTACGAGTTCAGTACAAGGAATTTTACTGGTTATCATTTATCTGTTGCACAACTTCAATCAATTAACCTTTATGTATTTGATCATTTTAGGATTTTGTTTTGGCATATTAGATGCTTTTTCCGGCCCGGCTGGTACATCATTGATCCCAAAAATAGTACAGAAACATCAGATAAAACAAGCGAACGCAGTTATTCAGGGCCTGGGTCAAATTGGTTTTGTGATTGGACCTGTTATAGCTGGAAGTGTCATGGAATTTGGTGGTGTCACAAACAGTTATCTAGTATCTTCAATTATTGTTCTTTTGTCTGCTTTTTGTATGTTTCCTCCCTTTATAAAAGAAGGTCCTGTAGAAAATACGATTAAACAAACCCCTTTTAGAGATCTTGTGGAGGGACTTTCCTATGTAAGATCAAGTAGATTTTTAATTACAGGTATTCTTATTTTGATTACGTTAAACTTTTTTGCCTTCGGAGTAATCTCTATTGCCATCCCGATTTTAGTTGAAACGTATGGAGGAACACCCATAAACCTTAGTTACATTGATGCTGCTTTAGGGGTGGGAATGATCGTCAGTACAGCCATAATCGGTACGGTTAAAATACGCCGCAGGGGATTAACCTCTATAGCTGGGTTAATTGCAACACTATTTGTAGCTATAGCATTCAGTCAAATTCCTAACCTTTATATTTTGACAGCTTTAGCATTCTTAATTGGATTCTCTATGACATTTGTTTTTATCCCATTTTTTACTTCTGCTCAAGAAGATACTGATCCCCGCATTATGGGGAGGGTCATGAGTATTGTCTTCTTAGCAATGAATGGGTTTGATCCACTCGCCTATGCAAGTGTCACTCTATTGGTCACTAAAGGATTTGATATCCAATCCGTCATTTTAGCGTTTACTATCGTTGGTTTAATCATAGCGGTCACCATTTTATGGAGAGGTCATACCTTTAGAAATTACAATTCCAACTATTGAATTAAAAAACAACACAAGCAAAAAACCGCTAGCATGCGGTTTTTTTGCTTATTAACGTTTGTAAAAAAGGAAACGTAAATTACGACAGAATATTTGAATGGCCTAAACTATGAGCGAAGTTATCACCATACCCTGCGTCTTTTATAATGGCTGTTTTCGGATAGATTGTTGTTTTCTGCGCTACAGGCCGACGCTTTCCGCGGGCAACGACTCAGCCTCCTCGGGAGCTTTTCTGCTTCTTCCTCTTCCAGTCCAGCTCCGAGGTACATGCGTCGAAGCAACTCGCAGCCTAT